>JAGATW010000085.1 GCA_017621085.1 Clostridia bacterium
CATTAAAAACTCTTGCCGATTTTTTAATCGCCTACAAATTTTTAATTTGTCTAAGCCCTTATTTGTTCGCTCGAAATTTGCAAAGCAATCTGTTAACCCATAATAGGCGAGGGGGTTTCAATTGAGAAAGACGCAGATAGTTAAAAAACTTTCAAGTCTTTATCGGTTGGAAGCCACCGTCTATTATGGGTTACAGACGGGTTCAATTAGGGTTGGTTGTGGCTAAAGACTTCTGCCATTATTTCAAGAAGCCTGAATTTCACCTTATATTCTCCATTTTCGTTTTCGGTAATCAGGTTATACTGGTCCTTAGTTAATCCTACCTCTATACAGGCCTCCTCGTCGTACGCTAAGGCTTGATTTGTGCAAAGTGGCGGAAATAAAACGCACCACCAATTTTGTCCCTTGCCTTCTCCTATGATTACCTTAACCGAGGTATATTCTCCCGCAGGCAGGGCAAAATCCTCATAGTATCTGGTGCTGTAAAATTCCTTGCCGATTTGGATATCTACATCATATTCATAGCCCTCATTCTTAATTACCTCTTTTGCTATCTCTATTAGCTCTTTTTTGTTTTCTTCAATTAGCTCTTGTGCCTCTTCCTTTGTTTTTGCCTCATATGAGCCTACCCTTTTTAATAGCTCGTCCCTTACCTTTAGCTTTAGCTTTTGGTCATCTTCCTCATCCGAGTTTGCCAAAACGTGAAGCCTTACAGTTGAATTATAAATTTCATATTCCTTTTCCGTTGGAAAAATGCTTTGCAGAGTGAAAAACACTACTGCTGAAATAAGTATTGTTGTTATCAGCTTCATTATGTGCCTCCTTTTTTCTTTTAATTTTTCCCACTAAGATAAGGATTATTCAGTTATATGTGTTGAATATTTTTTCATTTTGTGATAAAATTTATATGATATAAATTTTTGGAGGGCTTTATGTTAAAGGAAAGTGTAAATTTGGTAAATGAGCTTCAAAGACTTGGCTTAACTATTTCCTGTGCCGAATCCTGCACAGGTGGACTTGTTGCTAAATCAATCACCGATAATTCAGGTGTTTCAAGTGTATTTTACGGTGGAGTTGTATCTTACGACAATTCCGTTAAGGAAAATGTTTTAGGAGTAAGGAGCGAAACGCTTGCAAGTGTTGGTGCTGTTAGCTACGAAACTGCTTGTCAAATGGCAAGTGGGGTTAAAGAGCTTATGAAAACCGACATTGGCATTAGCACAACGGGAATTGCAGGTCCGGGTGGCGGAACACCTCAAAAGCCTGTTGGCACTGTTTATATTGGCATAGCCTACAAGGACAAGGTTGATGCATATCTTCTCTCCTTAGGCGCAAATAGCACTCGTGAGGAAATCAGAAACGAGGCTACAAGACTTGTTATAAGCCTTGCTTATGAAAAAATTTTAGAAAACTATTGATTTTAATGATATATTATGGTAAAATATGCTTTGAATTTTTAAAATAATAGAGGTATATAGATATGGAAAAGAAATTTAAGAGAATTGGTGTCCTCACATCAGGTGGCGACGCTCCGGGTATGAATGCCGTTATTAAGAGCGTTACCTGTGCAGCTATTGACTTTGGTGTTGAGGTTATTGGTATTCTTGGTGGCTACTCCGGTCTTATTAACGATAGAACTAAGGTTTTAACAGAAAAGGATGTTTCTGACATTATTGCTAAGGGTGGTACTGTTCTCTACTCTGACAGATGCGACGAGTTCAAAACAGAAGAAGGTATGCAAAAGGCTATTGCTACCTGTAAAAAGCACGGCATTGACGGTATTATTGCCATTGGTGGTGACGGTACATTCAGAGGTGCTACTGATTTGAGCATAAGAGGCATTCCTTGCATTGGTGTTTCCGGCACTATTGATAATGATATTACTGCAACAGATATTACAGTTGGCTATGACACAGCTATGAATACTGTTCTTTCTCTTGGTGATGCCTTAAGAGATACTTCCGAATCCCACGCAAGATGCTGCGTTTTAGAGGTTATGGGCAGACACGCAGGCTATATTGCAATGGAAACAGGCTTGGCTCTTAACGCAATTGGCGTTGCAGTTCAGGAAATGCCTTTTGATAAGGAGGACCTTTTCAAGAAGATTATTACAATGAGAGAAAAGGGTCAGCGTAGCTTTACAGTAGTAGTTGCCGAGGGTATGGGTGGCGAATTTGGTGAAGCTCTTACAAAGGAAATTGAGGCGGTTACAGGAGTTGAGGCAAGATTTAATCGTCCTGCTCACATTGTTCGTGGCGGTATTCCTACTCTTGCAGACAGAGTGTTTGGCGCAAAGTGTGGCTACAAGGCTGTTGAGCTTCTTTTAGATGGTGTTAGCGATGTTGTTATTTGTGCAAGACACGATAAGATAGTTCCAATTGATATTAAGTGGGCGCTTATTGTTGATAGAATGTACAAGAACAAGCTAAAGGACGGCGACCTTGACGCATTTACCCCTGAGCAGATTGAGGAAATGAAAGCTTTGTGCGAGGAAAGGCACAACTATTTTGTTGAAATGTACAAAATAGTAAACTCAATCGGTTGCTAATTAAATTACAAACAAAAAAGGAGCAGATTTACCTCTGCTCCTTATGTTTTTCTATACATATTAATATATGCAAATATTTTCATATTTACACATTATGCTGTTTTCGCTTTAATCTTTGCCAATTTACAAAGCCATAAATATCATTTGCCAAAAACATTATAAAGCAAACAATCATAGGTGCATTTGCAGGCTTTTCAATGGACGCAAGTACCCACAAAACAATTAATACAATATCATTACAAGCATAGCCTATTGCATAATAGGGGCTACGCATATAGGTCATATATACCGCTAAAAACGAGGTTGTTATTGAAATCGTGCTAAATATAATGTTTGCAGTATTAAGTAAGCTTAGTATAAAATAAAATACAGCAGTTACAGCAATTGACAAAATAAACATAACAACAACCTGCTTTTTTGTCATTTTGTTAACCTCAACAACCTTAGTGCCCTTGTACGGATGCCTTACCCAAGATATTACAGCCATTATTGCCATAGGCGCTGTCATACAAAGATATGTTATAACCTCCCCATAATATCTAAAATGGAAGGAAATTATTCCATAAAAAACTGCAAACACAACACACAATGCTTGCCCCAGCACATAGCCCTTAGCTACAAAAATTAAGGCTGTTACTCCAATGAGGGAGGCGCAAAGTGTTAAATAGTCCTTTTGTGGCAAAAGCAAAAAGGACGCAGTTACCATAATAACCGAGCATAGCCACAAGAAAAGCTCAAATTTAGTTAATTCCTTAAAGGGATTTTTCATTTTTCCTCCTTAAATTAAACATATCTGTAACATAATAAACGGTATCGATAAAGGCCTAAAAGCTTTTTTAAACAAAAATCACCGAGCAACCATATCTTCAAAGACCTAACGACATGGTATCTACCCGGTGGCAGTTATTTTTTATTATTTTAGCATAAGCAGTCCAATTTGTCAACAAAATACTTGCAAACTAACTATTTTTGTGATATACTTACCAATGGCAAAATCATATTCACAATTTCATATACGGAGAAGTACTCAAGTGGTTGAAGAGGCGTGACTCGAAATCGTGCGCTAATATCAGAAACCGCATTTTGACAAACCCTTTTGCCATCTGGCTTCATCGCCTCTTGTCGTTCA
>JAGATW010000013.1 GCA_017621085.1 Clostridia bacterium
CAGATATATCTTAAAGAAAATAGAAAGACCTAACTTAAACACAAGGTGTTCAAATTAGGTCCAACTTGGCGGAGAATCAGAGATTCGAACTCTGGAACCGTGTTACCGGTTACACGATTTCCAATCGTGCGCCCTCGACCAACTAGGCGAATTCTCCAAAAAAATATTATAGTTTAAGAAATAGTATTCCTTAAGTGCTTGAATAGTATACCATATTAGTTTTTAAAAATCAAGATGTTTTTTGCATTTTTATAAAAATTTTTAAATGCAAGTCAAAAGTGACATTTTAAACTAAATCAAATCATTTTAATTGACAATTCAGATTTTAAGTGTTACAATTAGTAAAGCTTAATTTAAAAGAAAGGAGAATTTACAATGCAAGCCTTTTTAGCTACCTTAAATCCTATGCTAATGCTATTTTTATGTATTGCTATTGGCTTTGTACTCAAGGCTACAGGGATTTTGTCTGATGATGCAGGAAAAACTATAGCCAAGCTGGAAACATGGGTATTTTGCCCTGCACTTAGCTTTATAACAATGGCAAAATATTGCACTGTAAAATCTCTTACAACCCACAGTATAAACATTATTTTTGCTTGCTTCGTTGTTTTTCTTACCCTGATAATAGCAATCCCCTTAGCAAAAGCCTTTACCAAAAACAATAAGGAAGAGCGTGGAATATACGAATATGCCTTAGCAGTTGCTAATTTTGGCTATATGGGTGACTCTCTTGTGCTTTCTATGTTCGGTAGTGAGTTTTTGTCCTTTTACAAGCTATTTACCTTGCCCGGTACAATTGTGATATACGTGTGGGGCATAGGCAGACTTATTCCACAGGGTCAGGGCAAAAAAAGCGCTATAAAGAGTCTTGTCAACGCACCAATGATAGCTATGCTTTTAGGTATGATAGTAGGTCTTACAGGACTTGGCAACCATTTGCCAATATTTGTAGAATCAACCTTTAATAGCTTAAGTGCCTGTATGGGACCTGTAGCAATGCTTTTGGCAGGCTTTACAATGGCTCGCTTTAATGTTGTTAAAATGCTAAAGGAAAAAAAGGTATACATAGCAACACTATTTAGATTAATTATAATTCCCGTTGTCATAATAGTAGCGCTTTTTGGTATAAAGGAAATAGCAAGATTAATTTTTGAAGCTAACCTTGATAATAGCATACTATACCTTGCATTTTTCTATGTAGCAACACCATTTGGCTTAAATACCATAGTTTTCCCCGAATCATATGGTGGTAGCCCAAAGGCAGGGGCAAGCATGGCACTTATATCTCACATTTTTTGCATTATCACAATCCCATTACTGTATTCGCTAATGACATTAATCTTTAACTAATAGTCAAAAGGGACACCAAAAAGGTGTCCCTTTTGTTTACTAAGGCATAGCCTTAGAAAATGCGTTTCGCACCACCATTAATAGTAAAATGAATGGTTGCCGATTTTTGCATACAGCTGTCTATTCTTAACTACCCACGAATTAGGAACAACTGATGCATTAACAAAGTACAAAATGCCCGTATTTATGGAGTATCCCTCAAGACAAATTTTTGCAGCAATTATACTTTGCTCACATGGGGCTTTGTAAATCGTACCATTAGCGGTAGGGCTAAATTGTGTGCCATTTTTCTTATCAAAGATAACACTATAAATAGTGTTAGGAAAATAAGATGAGCGTACTCTGTTTAAAATAACATTTCCAACTGCAATTTTTCCTAAAAGTGGCTCAGAACCGCTTTCAGCATTAATAATGCGTGAAAGCCATAAAACCTCGTCGCTTCGGTAAAACTTATCCCCAGATAAAATTCCACCACTACCCCTTGTTATGTAAAATGAGGAGCTGTAATTGCTCCAGCTGATTTTAGCATCAAAGGCCTTAGCCATAAGCACCACAGGAGCATACATTACCCCATAGCGCATATAGATAGGTGATTCAGTATAAAGATATCTACCGTTTGCAACAATATAGTTACTTCCGTCCTTAGCAGTTAAATACAATTTATCCGTTTTCACCGTAAGTGTTCTTGTAGAGTAATTGTAGCTAACCGAAGCACCGGGATACATAGAGGTTACAAACTTTCTTATACCAACAAAGGTGGTGGAATCCTTAACGGTTACCCCTCCGTTAAACTGTTGATTGTTAATGTAAACGCCAACACTACTCTTAGGCTGACTTGCAAATGACATCATAGCAAAGCAAGAAAGTAAAAGCGCCATTAACAAAACAAACGTTGTTGCTTTCCTCAAATCATCATCCTTTCTTAATGTATTTCGCAATCGCCTTTGCAATTACACTAAAATTGTAACATCAAGAAAAATATAATTCAAGGAACAATATTTGCCAAAGAAAATCACCTGTGGCAAAACAGGAAAAATTAAGTAAAAAGGTGGGATACGTGGCTGTTTTTTACATAAATTTGTATAATTAACACCTTTTTACCAAGCTTTTTGCAAGGCGTATTTCCTCCTTTGATATAGCCCCACAAAGCCTTGTTAAAATAAGATAAATAAGAGCGCAAGCACCAATTTCCACAAAGGTTAAAATTTTAATGTCAAACACCCTCATAAGTGATAAATAAATAATATCATAGCTAAAAATTCCTCTTGTAATTATAGTAGAGGCAATAACACACCCTAAGGGCTTAAATACCCACCTTTTAATTGGCGTTTCAATCTTAGTAATGCTTAAAAGCTTAATTATACTAAAGGAAGTATTAAAAAGCTCCATTAAGAAAATTACCACAACATAGCCCTTAATACCCATCCAAGGTAAAAGAGTAACGACAAGCACCACACTCATAAGAGCATCAATTATATTAACTCTCATAGTATATAATTGCTCTCCTAACCCCTTTAGCATACTGTCAACAGCATTGTCTAAGTACATAAGTGGAATTAAAGGGGACAAAAGCTTAATAAATTCCCCGGCCTCCGAATTGTTATAAATAATTTTGCCAAGCTCACTTGAAAAGCAAACAAAAATTCCCGCAACGCCCACAGAAAACAGTAAAGCAAAATAAAAAACGCGAGAAACAATGCTTTGAATTCTTTTTGTATCCCCTTGCTCGTGGGCACTTGATAGCTCAGGAATTAATAGTGACGAAAAGGCGCTTAAAATAGCAGAGGGAAAAAGCAAAATAGGAAATACCATTCCGTGCAAAACACCATATGAGCTTAATGCCTGTGTAGCACTTGCACCACTTTTCTTAAGTCCCCAAGGAATGGCAAGATGCTCAATTGTTAAAAGAGCAGAGCGCACATAAGTGCTGACAGCCACAGGCAAAGCAATTTTTATAATAGAATTGTCCTCAGGCTTTTCGCGCTTAACAAAGGAAATAAAGCTCCCTTTTTTAACACCTTTAATGTCAAATATTGACACGTCAGAGGACTTTTTATTATTTTCGTCATTGATTTCGAATTTTTTATTCTTATGTATTTTTCTGTCAAATACATAAAAAATCAAAGAGAAAATAACGCAAACTGCCTCACTAACGGCACCACCTGCCACAACAGCAATACAAGCATACTCTAAGCCACGAGGAGCAATCAAAACTAAAAGCGAGGACACAACTGTTATTTTTGCAAATTGCTCACATAGCTGTAAAATAACATTCTTGTAAACTCTTCTCACAGCGCAGAAATATCCATTAAGCGCACTTGATAAGGAAATTGGCACAAGAGTAAAGGCAAGAATTTTCAAAGCTGGAATTGTCCTTGTATCATTAAGTGCAACCTTACCAATAGCATTAGCGCAAGTAAACAAAAGAACACTTGATAAAATAGAGAAGAACAAGCAATAAAAAAGAGCATTTTTCATTATTTTACGCACACGTCTGTCAGCTTTTTTATCAAAATAGCTTTCGTTCTCATATGGCAAGGCATTAGATACAAGACGAGTAACGGCTAAATTAATTCCCGAGGTTGCAAGAGTAATTGCAAAGCCATAAACAGTGGATGTAAGGTTTAAAAGCCCCATTCCCTCTGCACCCACCTTAGAGGTAACATATACATTAAAGCTTACCGATACAGTGCGCATAATAATTGCCACAACTGATAAAAGCAAGCCATTAAAAAAATATTTTTGCAGTCTGTTTATTTGTATCACCCACAATTCACCGTTAAATTAGTAAATTATATGCGATAAAATAAAAAAATAACCTTTCGCCATCAAAAGCGAAAGGTTATTTTCTCTGTTATTTTACAATCAATGTAACAATTTCAAATGGCTTAACCTCAATATTAACCGTGTTATTCTTAACAGTTAGCTTTTTAAGCTTTTTCTCACTTAAATTACCAATGTAAGCCTCACTTATATCAAAGCCAAATTCAACATTTGTTCTTGTGCGTGTGTTCTTGCAGTCATATAGACGAATAACGGTTTCGTTTCCATATTCAGCCTCTTTTATAGCCTCAACTATTACATTTTCCTTGTCAACTCTAACTAAGGAATATTCGCAAGGAAGTGTACCATTACCGTCAGTCTTAATAGCAGTCATGGGTAGGTTCAAATCATAAGCGTACTTAACAGCATCGCAAGAAGCTAAGCTACCCTTATGTGGGTAAAGTGAATATGTAAGAACATGCTCGCCTTGGTCGTTATAGTTGCTCATATTATCAGGGTTCCAAGCAGAGGAGAGAATAGTTAAGCGCATATCTCCATTGTGAATGTCGTGACCGTACTTGCAGTCATTCAATAGTGAAACACCATAATCTCCCTCAGATAAGTCAGCATACTTGTGTGCGCAAACCTCAAATTTTGCGTGGTCCCAAGTGGTGTTATAGTGTGTAGGACGCTCAATTGTACCGTACTGAATTTCATAGGTTGCCTTATCAGAGTTAATATCAACAGGGAAGGTTACCTTAAGAATTTGTCTTTGCTGTTGCCAATTGATTTTTGTATCAAAATCAATCTTTGGCATATCCTCGTAAAACCAAACAGTCTGCTCAATTTCACTTTCCATATGCTTTTTCTTATAGTGAACACCTGTTCTTGAGCCATCAACAACTGTGTAAACATCATAAGCACCACAAACGGTATATTCCTTTTCGTTTGCACTACGCTGATATTCCCAAGCATCATAATGTGTAGGATAATTTTCAAGAACGTAAAGCCTGTTAGCCCTCTCGCCCTTCTTAATTACCTCACGGTGATTTTTCTTATCGTAAATAGAAACAATGTTGTAATCCTTGTCAAACTTAACAGTAAAGAATTTAGTGTAAACGCTGTTTCCCTTAACCTCTATTGTGTTCTTGGTGCTTATGTCATCAATAACCTTGTAGCCCTTAGGTGGAATGTTCTTTACATAAACGCTCTTACCGTCAATATTAACAACAGATGAATTAGCAAAGGAGTGTGGGTTAAATACAGCATAACCACTCATAGAGGAGTTTTGTGCAACATAATCAAAGGCTTGATTTCTGTATTTTGCAAATAGCTCCTTTAATTCCTTGTATTCTCTGTCGCATTGCTCATAAACTTCAGGTATAGATGAGCCTGGAATAATATCGTGGAATTGGTTTGTCAAAAGTGTTTCCCAAGCAGAATGTAATTCTTCCTTAGGGAACTTTGCTACATGTAGCTTATCAAGCATTACGCAAAGTGCCTCAGTGTCAAGAATTAAAAACTCGCACTGGCGATTGTTTCTCTTGTTCTTTGCAATTCCCGTATATGTGCCTCTGTGGAATTCAAGATATAATTCCCCTCTCCAAGAAGGTAAAAGCTGTGGATTTTTGTCAATGCTCTTCTTTAAATTCTTGAAAAAGCTTGTAGCTGTGTCAATTTTCGATTGTGCAAGACCGGGCACGCCCTTGTTTGTTCTTCTAAGCATTTCAAGCATATGGTCGGTAGGTCCACCGCCACCATCACCAAAGCCAAAGGTAACAATTGCCTCATTATTTAAGCTCTTTTGCTGATATCTGTTCCAAGCACCGTCAATTACATTAAAGTCAGAGGACGGACAATATGAGCTAAATCTTTCAGGCATGCGTCCCTTTTTTTCTTCCTGTGCAGTTAAGAAATGTGTATTAATTCCTGTTCCGTCAAGACCCTTCCACTCAAAGGTGTCGTATGGCATTGTGTTAGTGTCATTCCAACCAATCTTAGAGGTTACAAACCAGTCAACCTCACTTTTGCGTAAAATCTGTGGCAAGGCTGCCGCATAACCGAAAACGTCAGGCAACCAAAGAATTTTGCTCTCAATTCCAAATTCATCTCTAAAGAAATTCTTGCCATATTGAACCTGTCTTACAAGGCTCTCACCGGAGGAAAGGTTACAGTCAGCCTCAACCCACATAGCGCCCTCAACTTCCCATCTGCCGGCGCGTATCATAGCTTTAATTTCCTCAAAAAGCTCAGGGGATTCTTCCTTTACCATCTTGTATAAAATGGCTTGTGAGGACATAAACTTATATTCAGGATATCTTTTCATAAGCTCAATAACAGTTGCAAATGAACGTTGAGCCTTTTCTCTTGTTTGGTTAACTGTCCATAGCCAAGCAATATCAATGTGAGTGTGACCTATACAAATTGACTTAATATCTTGACCCTTGCAGAATTCACCGTAAAATTCCTTTTGTAAAACCTTGTCAGCCTCTTTAATTGACTCGTAAAACGCTTCAGAGGGAAGCTTAAGCATATTAAGCTTAAGAATAGCCTTTTCAAGTATAGTAGCAATTCTTTGATACTCATAGGTGTTCTCATCAAGGAAGGACAAAGCACCAAAGGGTACATTAACATCATAATATAGCTTTTTAACATCAAGGTTTTCAATTATAACATTAGCCTTCAAGCAAAGATTTTCGCGCTTTGCTTCCATTCCGGAATAGCCGTAAAGCATAATGTCATAGCTGTCCTTACCACTCAAAATAAGATATGTATGGTTAGTGTCTAAGCCTTGACGTATTTTTCCGTCAACATAAGCAATAAACTGTGGGTTGGTAGCATCCCAGCCATCAATTTGAGTGCGTACCTCAAGCTTAAATTCCTCACCCTTTAGCTCCGGTACATTAACTGTAAAATGGAACCAAGCATGCTCATCTCTTTCATAGCCCCAGGTTGTATCCGCGGTAAATGGAACAAAGTCGGAAGTGTCTGGTAATTGACTTCCCACCTTATAATCACATAGCTTATAGGTAATGCCCTCAACAGGACGAGAGGATACAACAATTTGCTCTCTTACCCTTTGCAATGTAACATCAAGATTTTTTAGTGTTTCTTGTAAAAGCTTCATAATAACTCCTAAATTTTATAGTTAAGAAAATTTTACCACATTAATATTAAAAAAGCAACAAAGTATTTGCAATTTTTTATTATTTATGGTACACTAATTAAGAAATGAGGTGAGTATATGGAGGAGCTTTTGCGTACTGAAATGCTTTTCGGCAAGGAAAAGGTAGAAAAGCTAAGGTCCAAGCGCGTAATTGTTTTTGGAATAGGTGGTGTTGGTGGCTACGTGTGTGAGGTGCTTGCACGCACAGGCATTGGTCAAATTGACTTGGTTGATAATGACACTATTTCCTTATCAAATATAAATAGACAAATAATTGCACTTCATTCAACCGTTGGTAGATATAAGGTTGATGTTATGAAGGAGCGAATTTACGACATTAACCCAAACATAATAGTAAACACATATAACACCTTTTTTATGCCGGAAACAGCCGGCGAAATTGACTTATCTAAATATGATTACGTAATAGATGCAATTGATACGGTAAAGGGAAAAATAGCCTTGGCTGAAATTTGTACAAGCCTCGGTGTGCCAATTATTGCCTCAATGGGTACAGGAAATAAGGTTGACCCTGGTGCCTTTAAGGTAAGTGATATTTACAAAACCTCGGTTTGTCCTTTGGCGCGTGTTATGCGCACAGAGCTTAAAAAGCGTGGAATTAAAAGGCTTAAGGTTGTTTATTCCGAGGAGCTTCCCATTACCCGGGAAATAGATGATAGAGGCAAAAGAGTTCCCGCATCCTGTGCCTTTACACCTTCGTCGGCAGGCATGCTAATAGCATCAGAGGTAATTAAAAATTTAATGGAGTGGTAAAAATGCAAGAAAGAATTAATAATTTAAGATTACAGCTTGACGCGTTAGGCGTTGACGCAGTATATTTAACATCACAAACAAGCCATAGATACTTTACAAAATTCGACAATGGTGATGGCTCCTTACTAATCACAAAGCAAAGCGCATATGCCTTTGAGGACTTTAGATATATTGAGATAGCCGAAAAGCTTTTGTCAAGCTCCTATACAGTAGTTGAGCCAAAGGGTAAGCGCAGCATTTGGCTTGAGGATATTTTAAAAAAGGAAGAAATTAAAGTCCTTGGCTTTGAGGATTATACTTTGAGCGTAAGCTCCTATGAAGCGCTAAAGTCAGATATAACTGCTAAGCTTAAGCCAATAGGCAACACGATTGTAAAAATGCGTGAAATTAAGGACGAGTGGGAAATTGAGCAAATAAGCAAGGCTCAAGAAATCACCGACCAAGCCTTTAGTCATATTTTAGGAATACTCTCAACTGATATTACCGAAAATGACGTAGCAGCAGAGCTTGAATACTTTATGCGTAAAAATGGCGCAGAGGATAAAAGCTTTGAAACAATCTCAATAAGTGGACCTAAAACCTCATTACCGCACGGAGTGCCTGAAAATGTTAAGCTGCAAAAGGGCTTTTTAACAATGGACTTTGGAGCAACTGTAAACGGTTATCATTCCGATATGACAAGAACAGTTTGTATAGGCAAGCCGGACGAGGAAATGAAAAAGCTTTATAACACAGTATTAAAGGCACAGCTTGAAGCTCTTGCATACTTAAAAGAGGGTGTTAACACCAAGGATGCAGACAATGTAGCAAGAGAAATAATCTATAAGGATTATAAGGGCTATTTTGGTCATTCCTTAGGTCATAGCGTGGGACTGGAAATTCACGAGCACCCGGCACTTTCTCCAAATTGTGACAGGATTTTAGTTTCAGGAAATATAGTAACTGTTGAGCCGGGCATTTACATACCACAAAAATATGGCACAAGAATTGAGGATTTAGTGGTAATTCGCAAAAATGGCATAACAAATTTGACTAAATCCCCTAAGGAATTGATAATAATTTAACAAAAAACAAAAAATATTTAAAATACCTATTGCAATATTGAAGGTTTTATAGTAAAATATTTGTGTAAATTATGCCCAAGTGGCAACAAGGGTAAATTGTGGCGGATTTATCCTTCAAATAACTAAACGCCAAGAAAAGGGAATTTTAAATGATTACAGCAGGCGATTTTAGAAATGGTGTTACCTTCGAAATGGAGGGTAAGGTATATCAGGTTATCGAGTTCCAGCACGTAAAGCCAGGTAAGGGTGCAGCTTTTGTAAGAACAAAGTATAGAGATGTTGTTACAGGCGCTATCCGTGAGGCTTCCTTCAACCCAACTGCAAAGTTTGAAACAGTACAGGTTGAGCGTAGAGAGCTTCAATACCTCTACAGCGATGGTGAGCTTTACTACTTTATGGATATGGAATCCTATGAGCAAATGCCGGTTGACGCAAAGAAGCTTGGCGACAACTTTAAGTTTGTAAAGGAAAACGAAATGTGCAAGCTTTCCTCTATTAAGGGTGAGGTTTTTGCAGTTGAGCCACCAACATTTGTTGAGCTTGTAGTTACAGAAACAGAGCCGGGCGTACGTGGTGATACAGCTACAAACGTTACAAAGGCAGCAACTCTTGAAACAGGTGCAGTTGTAAGAGTTCCTATCTTTATCAATGAGGGTGAAGTTATCAGAATTGATACAAGAACAGGCGAATACCTTGAAAGAGTAAACAAATAATTTGTAATTTAAGGGACCGCGTAAGTTCGGTCCCATAAATTTAATACCCAAAATTTAAAATGAAAAGGAGTATTTGAAATGGAAATGGATATTCTTGAAAAATGTGCTTATATTAAGGGCTTAGCTGAGGGACTTGGAATTGATTCCTCTAAGCCGGAGGGAAAGGTTTTAAATGCAATTATCGACCTTCTTTCTGATATTACAGAAACAATTGCTGATATGGACGACGAGGTAGCAACCCTTGGCGATTACATTGAGGAAATTGACCACGATTTAGGCGAGGTTGAGGAATACCTCTATGATGACGAGTGTGATTGCGACTGTGATGATGACGATTGCGATTGCTGTTGTGACGATGATGATGATTGTGACTGTTGCTGTGATGACGAGTGCGACGATTGCGATTATATGGAGGCTATGTGCCCACACTGTGGTGAAAACATTTGCTTTGACAGCGAAATCGAGCCTGAGGATTTGATTTGTCCGGCTTGTGGCAAGGGCTTTTCCGAGGATAAATAATTAAACAACAAAAAGAGCCGATTTTCGACTCTTTTTTTGTATCTAATTTGCTTTTTTCACTTGAAATATATGGAAATATATGATAAAATCATAGTGTATGAATTTGTAAATTGCGAGGTGCATTATGAAAATAGGAACAATGGTACATCTTGGTGACAACGTTGTTGAAAAAATTAAGGACGTAAAAAAATACGGACTTGAATCCTTTCAGCTTTGTGCTTGGAACCTTGGTATGATGACAAAGGAATGGGCAGAAAAAATCAGAAGAACAGCAGATGATGAAGGGCTTGAAATCAGTGCTGTTTGGTGTGGCTGGAGTGGCGAGGCTCACTGGAACTTTATCGGTGGCTATCATACTCTTGGCATCGTACCCGTTTTCCTTCGTGATAAAAGAATGGCTGAATTAAAGCGTGGCTTTGATTTTGCTGAAATGATGGGCGTAACAGATGTTATTACTCATATGGGATTTTTACCGGAAAATCCAACAACTGACGAATTTAGATCTGTTGTCGCAGCTATACGTGAGCTTGCTGAGTATTGCAAAAATAAGGGTCAGTATCTCTTGTTTGAAACAGGACAAGAAACACCAATTACATTAAAGAGAACAATTGTAGAGGTTGGCACAGGCAACTTAGGCATTAACTTAGACCCTGCAAATCTTCTTTTATATGGTAAG
Source organism: Clostridia bacterium (assembly GCA_017621085.1). GTDB lineage: Bacteria > Bacillota > Clostridia > Oscillospirales > CAG-272 > RGIG2000. Next base: position 11,026 of record JAGATW010000013.1, read on the forward strand.
GCAAATCCTTGTGATGCAGTTGACGTGTTTGGCGATTACGTTCGTGGCGTTCACGGTAAGGATGGCGAATACCCAACAGACCCAAGATACTTAGGCGAGGAAAAGAGAATAGGTGGCGGTCGTGTTAACTTCCCACTTCTTATTAAGAAGCTTAAGGAGCACGGATATGATGGCTCTATCACAATTGAAAGAGAAATTGATGGAGACAAGCAAATTGAAGACATACTTTACGCAAAGAAATTTTTGGAGGACATTATAAATGGCTAAGAAGATAAGAGTAGGACTTGTTGGCGTTGGTGGTATGGGTGGATGCCACTTCTACAACTATGAAAAAATTGAAAATGCTGAGCTTGTTGCTGTATGCGACGTAAGAAAAGACGTAGCTAAGGAAAAGGTTGGCAACAGAAAAATAAAGATTTATACAAATCTTGACAGAATGTTAAAGTATCAGGATCTTGATATGATTGACATTTGTACTCCAAGCTATATGCACAAAAATATGGCAATTAAGCTTCTTAATAAGGGCTATCACGTTCTTTGCGAAAAGCCAATGACATTAAATGCAAAGGATGCTCAAAAGGTAATCGAGGCAGCAAACAAAACAGATAAAAACTTTATGGTAGCTCACGTTGTAAGATTTATGACACCATATATGTACCTAAGAAGTGTAATTGAATCAGGTGAGCTTGGTAAGCTTATTCGTCTTGATATGAAGCGTATTTCCGGCATTCCAAGATGGAGCTGGGAGGACTGGATGAGAGACGAAAAGAAGAGTGGTGGTGTAGCTACTGACTTGTCTATTCACGATATCGATTTCGTTCAAAGCGTTCTTGGCGTTCCTGATTCTATTCAAGCATATCGCTATAATATGAAGGAAAACAACGATAACGTTATTACAAATATGATATATGGTGATACTCTTGTTACCTGTGAGGGTGCTTGGTACAATACAGGCATTCCGTTCCACGCAACCTTCTTAGCAGTATTCCAAAATGGCTCAATTGAGCTTTCCGATAAGCTTTATAAAAACGGTGAGGCGGTTGAGCTTAATAAGGCACAAGCTGAGGACGTTGACTTAGGTATTAACGTAGGCAATGACGACGGCTACTTAAAGGAAATGCAGTACTTTGTAAATTGCATTATTGAAAACAAAAAGCCTGACTTTGTAACTCCGGAAAGCTCTGCACGTAGCGTTGAGCTTGTTGACCAAATTAAGAAAAAGGCAAAAAAACTTTAATTCAATAAAAATAAAGCCTGTACGTTTTAAAAAGCGTACAGGCTTTTTTATGCTTATTTTTTAGGCTTGCTTGAAAAAATCAAAGATGCAATAAAACCAAAGACCAAGGATGCAGCAATACCACCGGCGGTTGCACCTAAACCACCTGTTAAAGCACCAAGTAAGCCCTTTTCATCAACTGCCTTTTTGACCCCGTTAGCAATTAATCTGCCAAAGCCGGTCAAGGGCACGGTTGCCCCTGCTCCTGCCAATTTAACAAGAGGCTCATATACATTAATAGCAGTTAATAAAACACCCACACATACATAAATTACAAGTATTCTTGCAGGAGTAAGCTTTGTTTTATCAATTAGTATTTGGGCGATCGTGCAAATTGCACCACCAATCACAAAAGCTAATAAATATTTTACAAATACGTCCATATGAACCTCACCTCGAAGATAAGTGAACTAAATGGCAAATGGCGGGAATGCTCCCACCTTGAAATAAGGTCATAGGACTCATAAGAGCGCCAGTGCCTAAAAATAGCACATCCCCTAATTTTCCTTGCTCCAACAAAGGTAAAATATGAGATGCCATAACAACAGCGCTACACCCACAGCCGGAGCCACCTGCGTGTACATCTTGCTTTTCCTTATCAAAAAGCATAAGTCCACAATCATCATGATTTTTTCTTATATCAATACCATAGCCGAGTAATAAATCCTTTAATATTTCACTACCCTCAAATCCTAAATCTCCGGTGATAATTTTGTCAAAATAGTCGGGGGAGTGTTCGGATTTTTCAAAATATCGCACAATTGTGTCAATAGCACTTGGTGCCATTGCAGCCCCCATGTTGTTAATATCTGTGATTCCTTTGTCAATAGCTTTTCCAAAAAGAACCTCGGTAATTTTTACATTTCCTTCGTTGCTTATTACAAAAGCACCTGAGCCTGTAGCAGTCCATTGTGCAGTAGGAGCTCTTTGTCCACCGTACTCTAAGGGAAACCTGAATTGTCTTTCGCTTGAGCAATAATGAGATGAGGTAACAGCACAACAGCTATCAATCGTTTGAGCATCAACCAAACACGCACCAAGCCCAAGCCCCTCGGCACAGGTGGAGCAAGCGCCGTAAATACCTAAATATGGTATGTTAAAATTTGTAGTTGCATAGTTAGAGCCTACACATTGGTTTAATAAATCTCCTGCTAAAAGTAAATCAATATCATATTCCTTAAGCCCGCTTTTTTTAATAGCACCCTTGACAGCTCTTAGTTGCATTTCACTTTCTGCCTTTTCCCAGGTGTTTTTACCAAATTTGTCATTATCACTGTATTCGTCAAATAATTCACCCAAAGGCCCTTGCTTTTCTAAATGACCAACAACAGAATAAGAGGCAGATATTCTCGGTTGATTTTTAAGCTTAATAATTGGGTTTTTCATAAAACTACCCCCAAATTAAGGTACAGACATAGTAAATAACACCATAGAGCGTACCACTTAAAATAGCATATAATATAACAGGACCTGCAATGGTAAAAATCTTTGCTCCAACGCCTAAAACATATCCCTCACTTTTAGTATCTATTGCTTGAGAGGAAACCGCATTTGCAAAGCCTGTTATAGGCACAAGAGTGCCTGCACCGGCAACTCTTGCAATATTATCAAAAATGCCAAGCCCCGTTAAAAGACAGCTTGTAAAAATAAGAGTTATAGAGGTAAGAGTTCCTGCATCATCCTCATTAACCCCTAAATGCTTGTACAAATCGAGAAAAGCTTGACCCAACGTGCAAATAGCACCACCAATTACAAAAGCAAAAAAGCAATTTTTCAAAATAGGTGAGCGTTTAGCTCTTTTTTCCACATATTCAACATATTCTTGCTTTTTCATATTATCACATCCTTTTAAAAACAGTTTAACCTAAAGAAAATAAATTATACTAAGCATTGACAAAAGTTAAGAATTGTAGTAAAATATATTGAGTGAACTATTAACCCGTAAAGGAGAAACAATATGGCAAAAATAATATCAAATATTAAAGATGGCGCAACAACTGTTGCCCGTAATGTGAAGAAAAAGTCTAAAAGACTTGCAGAAATTACAAAATTAAAGCTTGACATCAAAATGGAGGAATCCAATCTTGAGCAATGCTTTGAAATGTTAGGCAGAGCATCATATGCAAATGCTTGTGGTAAGGACAATCAAAAAAAGATTGATGAATTAGTTAGCCAAGCAAATAGAATTAATTCCTTAATTAAGGAATATAAGTCAAGACTTGCATTTTTACAGGACAAAGAAATTTGTGAGCATTGTGAATCTGTAATTGACCGTGATACACCGTGTCAATATTGCAAGGAAAAAATCGTGGCAAGTAAAAAAACACCCGACACAGTGGATGAAAACGAGTAATTTTAAAGAAAGGAAGCACAAGGCATAGGACATAAAAATGACCAATTTTGAAATTGTTTGGAATAAAATTAACGAAATTATTGCTCAACCACTTGTAAATATTATAGCAAGAGTATTGGCAGCAATTTTGATTATTACAATAGGTATTAAAATTGCAAAATTTATTGCAAAAAGATATGAAAACAGCAAATCAGCCGCAAGATTGAGTAAAACAGTTAGAAGCTTCTTAAAGAACATTTTGGCAATTACACTTTACGTATCTGTCGTTATTTGTGCTTTAATCGTTCTTGGCTTTGAGCTTTCAGTTTTCTCAGCAGCACTTGCAGCTGTTGGTGTTACAATAGGTCTTGCGCTTCAAGGTGGCTTGTCCAATATTGCAGGTGGCATTATGGTAGTTGCATTTAAGCCATTTGAGCTTGGTGACTATGTAGATGTGGCAGGAGTAAGTGGTACAGTTACTGATATTGGAATTTTCTATACAACACTTACAACCCCTGATAACAAAAAGGTCGTAATACCTAATGGTACAATTTCCAATGCTGTTGTAACGGACTATTCAACTCACGAAAACAGACGAATTGATTTTGATTTTTCTATTTCTTACACATCAAGCATTGAGGATGCTAAAAAGGTGCTTCTTGCTTGTGCTAAGAGTGATGAGAGAATTTTAACTGACCCGGCGCCGGCTGTTATGGTTATATCTCACAATGATAGCTCAGTTGGTGTAAGACTTAGAGTGTGGGTTAAAAATCCTGACTATTGGGATGTTAATTTCCACATTTTAGAGCTTGTTAAGGTTAACTTTGATAACAAGGGAATTGAAATTCCTTATAATCAGCTTGATGTACACATTACAAAATAAAACAAAAAAGAGATTTTGCTAATTAGCAAAATCTCTTTTTTATACAATATAACAGTTAGATTATAAAATCTACTTAAACTAAGCTTAAGCATCTAAAGTTTATCTCATCATTTTCATAAAAAACATACACTCTGTCCCCTTTTTTTATTTCACCGGAAAGGATTTTTTCAGAAAGAGGGTTTTCTATAAGTGTTGTAATTGTTCTTCTGATAGGACGTGCACCATATTGTTTGTCAAAGCTTTTTTCTGCAATAATTTTAATTACTTCATCGTTAAAGCTAACATCAATACCAATATCTTGACTTAAGCCTTTAACTTCAGCAAGCATTATTTCTACAATGCTTTTAGTGTTATCTAAGGTTAGTTTATTAAACACAACCGTTTCATCAAGCCTGTTTAAAAATTCCGGAGGAAATTCATATTTCAGTGCCTCCTCAATTTGTTCCCTAATCTTTTCAGCTTCTGCTAAATCGTCAGTTTTATCACCAAAGCCTAAATGCTTTGGCTTTACAATGCTTTTAGCACCAATATTTGAGGTAAGGATTAAAATAACATTTTTAAAGCTTACAGTCTTGCCTTGTGCATCAGTCAAAATTCCATCATCGAGGATTTGCAAAAGGATGTTATAAATATCGTTGTGTGCCTTTTCGATTTCATCAAAAAGAACGACACAGTAAGGGCTTTTTTTAACAGCTTTAGTCAAAACTCCCCCTTCCTCATATCCTACATAACCCGGAGGCGAGCCTATTAGCTTTGATATACTGTGCTTTTCCATATATTCGGACATATCAATTCTAATAAGACTTTTTTCACTACCAAAAACAGAGTGTGCAATTGCCTTAGCAAGCTCTGTTTTACCTACCCCCGTAGGACCTAAAAACAGAAAAGAGCCAATAGGTCTTTTTGGATTTTTAAGACCCGCGCGACCTCTTTTTATAGAAGAAGCTACAATACTAATAGCCTTTTCTTGTCCGATTACTCTTTTATTAAGTGCATCCTCTAAAAAAGATAACCTTTTTCTTTCGTCCTTTTCTAACTTGCTTACAGGAATTGTAGTCCATTGAGTCACTACATTTTCAACATCTTTTGCACTAATGCTAACCTCTTGTTTTTTATTGCTCTTTTCGTTCTCTGAATCCAGTAAGTCTTTAATTGCTCTTTCTTTGTCTCTTAGTGAGTGTGCAAGCTCTAAGCTTTCATTTAAAATAGCAGCTTCCTTCTTTTTTGAAATTTCAGCTAGCTCCTCTTCCATTTTTCGTATTTCCTTTTTAGGCGTAAAATTAGACATTTTAACAACAGAGCATGCCTCGTCAATTAAATCAATAGCCTTGTCAGGCAAAAATCTGTCGTTAATGTATCTTACCGACAGCTTAACTGCGTACTCAATAACATCATCCGGTATGATTACCTTGTGAAAGCCTTCGTATCGTGGTTTCAATCCCTTTAGTATCGCGATGGTTTCTTCTTCGCTTGGTTCTTTTACTAAAATCGGTTGAAACCTTCTTTCAAGAGCGGCGTCCTTTTCAATATACTTTCTATATTCTTCAAGAGTCGTAGCACCGATTACTTGTATTTGACCACGCGATAAAGCAGGCTTAATTATATTTGCAGCATCTATAGCCCCCTCTGCTGCTCCTGCGCCGATAATTGTGTGTATTTCATCAATAAATAGAATTAATGAGGAATGATTTTTTAATTCATTCATAACCCCACGCATTCTTTCTTCAAATTCGCCTCTGTATTTTGTACCTGCAATCAAAGCAGACAAGTCAAGAGAAACAACTGTTTTATCTAAAAGCTCAGACGGCACATCCTTTTGTATAATCCTTTGTGCCAATCCCTCAATAATAGCCGTTTTGCCAACTCCCGGCTCACCAATTAAGCAGGGGTTATTCTTTGTTCTTCTGCAAAGCACTTGAATTAAGCGTGAAAGCTCTTTATCTCTGCCAATTAGTGGGTCGCTCTCTTGACGCTTTGCCACACTATTTAGGTTTCTTGCGTAATTAGATAAAATAGGTGCACCACTAATTCCGTGCTTTTCATCCTTAAAATCCTGAGCTCCGACATCGAGTACAGCAGCAACCTCATTTTTTAATATTTGAATATTAACGCCTAAATTTACAAGTATTCGTGAGCCAACGCTCTCGCTTTCCTCACAAATAGAATAGAGAATATGCTCTGTGCCTATAAGCTTAGAGCCAAATCGTTTAGCACAAAAGGAAGAGCTTTCTATTATTTTTTTGCATTTTGGAGTCAGCTCCCGAATTGCAGAAGCATCAGCGTTTCCCGTACCTGCAATTTCACTTAGCTTAGTATATACCTCTGAATAGGTAATTCTTTTCTCCTCTAATATTTTTTTACCCATACAATCACAGGACAGAATACCAAGAATTAAGTGCTCCGAGCCTATGTATGAATGCCCCATTTTTTCAGCACATTTTTTTGCAGATGTCAAGGCAACCTGAGCCTTGGGAGTAAAGCGATTAACCATTTGAATATTCTCCTATTTATTAATTCATATGTCAAGTCTTTTAACCTTGACATAGTCATTATTGACAGAATTAAATAATTATTTTCATTGGTTTATAGAATTAATTCTTTCGTATTCACCGGCTAATCTATTAAAGGTTATTGTGTCAATAACGCCACTTGGCTCAATTAGGTTAATCCTTTGAAATTCCTTTATGCCGTTTTCTGTTGCACTATCGTAAACCCCGTTAAATGGAATGTCATTGATTTCATCATACTCTTGTGAAATAGTATTTAATAAATGCTGTATAACATAAATAACATTGTCCTTCAAGCCCGGATATATGGTATAGTCCTCGTTTTTTGGTAAAATGTAAATAGCCCTTGCAAGCTGTGTAGCTTCCTTTTGTGCCTTGTCAACAGCTTGTAAAACCTGCCAGGTCGTATGGTCAACAACACCTGTTACAGGCAAATCGTATTTTTTTTGAAAAGCTCTTACTGCATCCCTTGTTTCTGTATCATAATTGCCTGTCAAACGAGTTCTTGCAAGGTCTGAATCAAGATAGTCAAGTGCTCTTAATATTCTTTGAATTTCCAAAATAGCATTTCTTTGCTCCTCTAAATTGTAATATGCCATGTTCACCTCATTCAATGTTATATCCCGGAAATTGTCCGCCACTTACTTGATTGCCATCATAAAGCTCTCTATACGTAGAGGTAATTGAGTCCCAAGTGCTTGATGAAACGATGCCTTGATTACCAAGACCGAATATTTCCTTGTACGCAAGCACTGCACGTTGTGTACCGGGACCAAAAACACCGTCCACACTTATTTTTGGAATAGAGCTATATGTGTTTGAAATATAGTTTAAATATTCCTGCAATGCACTAACTGCCTCACCCTCTGAGCCTATTCTTAAAACCACACCCGGGTAGGGAAGAGTGGAGCTGCTAAAATACCCCTGTGGTAAAATATCAAGTATTCCTACGTATTCTCGATAAAGCTTATCCCAGTCATTTATCCCCACATTACCCGTTACCTCTAAGCCAAATGCACGCTGAAAGGCTTCAAGTGCGTTTCTTGTCCCACTACCGAAAATTCCATCAATTATAACAGATGGGATTTCATTATTAAATTCCGAGGCAAAATTCAATAAGTATTGTAGCTCATATACCTCTAAGCCTGTATCTCCCTCCTCTAAAAACGAGTTAAAAAGCACATCAACCTCTTCGACTTTTAAGCCCTCTGTAGCTAAATCGTTTAATCTTTTAACAGCATTAAAGGTTCGTTGTATGCTATACCAGGTGTCCTTTCCGACAAGACCATCCGGGTCTAAATCAAAAGCTCGTTGATATTCTCTTACAGCATTTTCTGTTTCCTCGCCAAAAACACCGTCAACAGGGTAAATCTTAGGGATTGTTGGGAAGCTCTTGGATATTCTGTTTAATCTAATTTGCACCTGCTGTACTGAATTTCCAAGGTCACCAAGACCAAGGGTGCGTCCATCCCAGCTTTGTATCCTGTTACCAATAGGCGCATTTGTAACAATGTTAACATCCTCACCATAAAAGTATTTTAATATTTCATAAGGTGTATAGCCTTGCTCAGCAAGAGAAACAGTAGCCCATTGCTCAAGCCCCTCACATCTTAACTCTCTACCGTCACAATAGGCAGCAAAAAAAGGCTCAATATTGTTACCGATAACAATATAATCGTTAAAAATCTCATCTACTATTTGAGAGATATTTTCGAAAATGTCGCGACCGTTAACAAAGGATTGGTCAATACCAATTGAATTAGTTATATCAAAATCATATCCTCTTGAACGATAATAATCTGTGTAAATTCTGTTCAAGGCAAAGGAAATTTGGGCATAAATGTTAGCTCTTATTGCACTTTCCGGCCAAGTTGGAAAAATCTCACTTGAAGCAACATTTTTTATGTAATCAGCAAAGGTAACCGTTACATTTGGTGCATCAGAATCCGGTGGACCTAAATGAACAGTAATGTATTCAGGAATAACTGGTGTTGTGTTAGGCATAAATTCTCCTTATAGCTTTGTGTTTGGTGTTTCTAAAAATCTACGATTTGATGTAGGTAAATCATCATTTGGATTTGCAAATTCTAATAATGGTATAAGCTCAACAGGCTGTATTGCAGTAATTCCTTGAAAAATCGGCACATTAATATAGCTATTATTGTAAAATCCGTCTTTTGCTACCTCTACATTATAAACTGAGAAAGGGTTTTCGTTTCCCGGGGAAAGGGAAAGCTCCTTGCTTTTAGCAGGTAGCACGGCCTTAGAAGTGCGTCCGTTTGCGTCTGTGTAAAGCGTGTAAAGCAGCCGTCCCTTGTTACCACTTTCCTCAATTGGCAAATATTCATATATATTTACCAAAGCGTTTTCAATTGGCAACGCACCATTTGCGGTCTTTACAACAACCTGTAAAAACCCAATGCTTTCATTATTCATCAAATCACCTCCGAGCCCACATTAATAAAGATTTTTGCGAGGGCATTGTTAATTACATTTTATGCAAAAAAGAAAATTACGCTATTGACTTTTTTAAAAAATGGGTTTATACTATTTCTCGGCTATTGCCGGCGAGTTCGTAACCATCCTCGCCTAAAACAAAACTAAGGAGAAACAAAAATGAAAAAAACAAAGGTCTTGTATTTAACAAGAGCTGCACTTGTTGCTGCTATGTACGTAGCGTTAACTTGGCTATCCAATTTTTTTGGACTGGCAAGTGGTGCTGTTCAATTAAGGCTTAGTGAAGCCTTGTGTGTTCTGCCATTTTTTATGCCCTCATCTGTGCCGGGCTTGTTTGTGGGCTGTATTATTTCTAACCTTACTATGAGTGCCAATATTTTTGATATTATATTCGGCTCCCTCGCTACACTAATTGGCGCATATATAGCTTCAAAGCTCAAGCATAAATGGTTGGTTCCGTTGCCAACGGTCATGGCAAATACCATAGTAGTCCCTCTTGTGATTATATTTTGCTATACACCTGAGGTCGAAACCATAGGAGCTTATTTGTTGGTAGCGCTTGGCGTTTTTGCAGGAGAGGTAATATCTGCTTATATTCTTGGAATGATACTTTTGTTAGCTCTCGATAAGAGAAAAGAAATATTTACAAAAAAGCACTGATTTCGGTGCTTTTTTGTTGATTTTTGTATTTAGCTGTGTTAAAATTAACATATATCATTTTGTGAGGTGCAGTATGGCAGAAAAATTGACAAAAAGAAAAAAGCAAAAGCTAATTAAATATACAATAGGAGCTGTTTGCTTAATCATATTAGCATTAATTTGGTATTTTATTAATCCAAATGAAAATGAAAATTATGAGGTCCCAAAAGGAACTGCTGAAATACACTTTATCGACGTAGGGCAAGGGGATGCAACACTTATTAAGGTTGGGGATAAAAATGTGCTTATTGACACAGGTGAAAAAAGTGCCAAGGATGAGCTTTTAGCCTATCTTAACGACCACTCGGTAAAGGAAATCGAATATTTTGTAGTAACTCACTTTGATACGGACCATTTTGGCAATGGCATAGATGTTTTGGAAAATTACGATGTTAAAAAGCTTCTGATTCCGGACCAAGTAAAAACCACAGCTTCTTATGAGAATTTCATTGATAAAGCAACAGAGCAACAAGAGTCAAAGGATATTGAGGTTTTAAACGCAAACGAAATGATTGGTGAAAAGCTTCTTATAAACGAGCTTGAATTAACAATTCTTGCTCCACTAAAGGATGACTATGATGACTCCAATGATTTTAGCATAGTTTTAATGGCTCGCTACGGAAACAAAAGAGTGCTTCTTTCAGGAGATGCTGAAAAGGAGGCTGAAGAGGATATTGTAAGCAAATATTCAACAAACGATTTGAATTGTGACGTATTTAAGCTGGGTCATCATGGCTCAAGAACATCATCAAGTCAAGAGCTTTTGGACCTTGCTACACCTGAGTATGTAGTTGCAAGCTGTGGTGTTGACAACAAATATGGTCATCCGCACAGTGAGGTACTTAAGCGTATAAAAGGTATGAAGCTATATAGAACAGACGAGCAAGGGTCTATTGTATTTTCAATTTCAAGTGATTTAATTACTGTTAAAACTGAAAAATAAAAAAGCTTGTGAGCAAATTTTTGCTCACAAGTCTTTTTTTAATTATTAGTAGGTAAGTAGTATTTCTTCTTAAATGCGTTAAACTCGCTTTGGAATACCTCATCATCGCTGGATTTAATAGCATTGAGATATTCGTGAGTGCCAAAGCTACTATGTGATGTTTCAATAATAGCAACTGCAATGTTGGAGCAGTGGTCTGAAACTCTTGAGTAGTTGTTAAGAAGGTCAGATAACACAAAGCCAAGCTCAATAGTACAAGCACCGGACTGTAGTCTTGTAATATGATTGGACTTTGTTGATGAAATAAGACCATCAATAACCTGCTCAAGCGGCTCAACCTTAACAGCCATATCAATGTCATTTCCAATAAAGGAAAGAGCAGTGTTTTCAAGTATTTCTGAAATAGCGCGTGTAATAACCTCAATTTCAGCAGTAGCCTCCTTTGAGAATACAATTTTCTTAGAGCTTAATTCTTCAGAAACCTTGAGAATATTAATAGCGTGGTCACTTAAACGCTCAAAATCACCAATAGTATGTAATAGCTTTGAAATCATAATACTATCGTTTTTAGAAAGCGAATAGGATGAAAGCTGAACAAGGTAAGTACCAAGCCTGTCCTCATACTTATCAATTATTCCCTCATTAGAAATAATTTCTTGAGCAGTTTTTGGGTTGTAGTTGTAAAGATTATTAATTGCTAAATCAAGAGTAGATTTTGAAAGCTTACACATTTCAACAGTTAAGTTAGCACATTCTGAAATAGCAACAGATGGGGATTGGTGAATAAGAATAGGGTCGATAAATGCAACCTCCACCTTGCTTTCCTTGTCCTTAAGAAGAACAAACGCAAGCTTTTCAATAAGCTTAGAGCAAGGAAGAAGAATAGCAGTTGTTACAATATTGAATAGTGTGTGGAATAAAGCAATAGTCCAAACATTTACAGTTGCATTTAAGAAGCTTGCTCCAACAGCACTACAAATTGCGAATGGAATAAAGCAAATCAAAACAGCAATTATCTTAATTGCAAGGTGTGTAATAGCAACGCGCCTTGCGTTTCTGTTAGCCGCTAAGCTAGAGATTACAGCGGTTACACAAGTACCAATGTTAAAGCCAAGAATAATAGGAATTGCAACATTAAAGCTCATTGAGAAGCCTCCGCCTATTACCAAAGCCTGTAGAACACCAACAGATGCAGAGGAGGATTGAATAATGGTAGTAAATAGAGTTGCAATAATTAATCCTAAGAAAATACCGGCATAATTTCCGTCAAGCCAAGAAATAACATTTGCAAAAACATCATTGTTTTTTGTTAAGCCCTCAACTGAGCCGGACATAAGCTCCATGCCCTGCATAAGAATAGCAAAGCCTAAGCAAATAGCACCAATGTCCTTGTTCTTAATGTTTTTTTTGTTTAAGAACATAATAAGAATGATACCGATAACAGCTATAATAGGGGTAAAGAAGGACGGCTTTAAATAACCAAGCCAATCAAGACCGCTGCTATCACCGCCTAAAGCAGGAAGAGCAGTAATCCAAGGAGTAATGGTAGTACCAATGTTAGTACCCATAAGCATACCGATTGTTTGTGGTAATGTCATAATGCCTGAGCCAACAAGACCAACAATCATAACGGTAGTAGCTGATGATGACTGAATAACAGCGGTAACACCACAACCAAGAGCCATACCCTTAAATTTGTTTGAAGAAGCTTTTTTTAGAATAGTCTCAAGCTTACCACCGGCCATTCTTTCAAGACCGGTCGACATAATGTTCATGCCATAAAGGAAAAAGGCAAGACCACCTAAAAGCATAACCAATGAAACAACAATAGTATTCATATAAACACCTTTCCTAATGTACAATTGTTATTTAGATTTTAACATAAAAAACGACAAAAATCAAGCAAATTTTAGCACTTGCAAATAGGAATTAACAAGCTATGAGGAAGAAGCTTTGCCAAAACTCTATAAACCTTAAACAAAATTCGTGGTGTATAAACAGCTCGTCCTTTTTTGGCAGCCTTGATAGCACCTTTTGCAGCAAGACTTGGCTTTGTGGTTGGCAAGGTATCGAACATTTTAGAAACTCCCTTGTCAATACCGGCAACCTCTAAAAATTCTGTCGCCATAGGTCCGGGACAAAGAGCAGTTACATTAATCTTGCGTTTTTTCAGCTCCTGCCTTAAGCCTCTTGAAAAGCTCATAACATATGCCTTAGTAGAGGAATAAACTGTCAAATAAGCATTTGGCACAAAGGATGCAATAGAGCAAACATTAATTATATAGCTTTTTTCATTCATATGCTTAAGCACAATAGAGGTAATTTCAGTAAGGGCTCTTACATTAAGGTCAACCATAGCACCCTGGGTTGAGTAGTCGCTTTCCAAAACAGAGCCAAAAGCACCAAAGCCGGCATTGTTGATTAAGAATTTAACATTAATATCTTCACTGTCAAGAATTTCCTTCAGCCTTTGAATGTTTTCCTTTAATGTAATGTCCATAGGAATAATTCGTGTTGGTAGCTTACCGAATTTTTCCATATGCTCACGCAGCTTGTCCTCTCGTCTGGCAATAATAAAGACCTCGTCAAGCTCTTCCTTTTGCATTTCCTTATAAAATTCAAGCCCCAATCCACTTGAAGCTCCTGTAATAATAGCTATGTTCATAGCCTCTCCTTAGAAATTAAGATTTTTCAAAAATGTACAAGCACAATCAGACCAAATACCAATGTCATTCCTGTCGTATGCAAGACCTAAGCCGTGACAGCCGTTTGGAAATATATGCATTTCAAAATATACATTGTTTCTTGACAAAGCACTTGCAAGCTCCAAAGAATTTCTAACAGGCACAGCCTCGTCGTTTGCAGTATGCCAAATAAAGCAAGGAGGAGTGTCGCCATTTACATTCTTTTCGCAAGAAAATATATTTGCAAGCTCATCGTTTTCCCACTCGCTTGAAAGTAAATTCATACGCGAGCCAATATGAGTGAATGTCTTGTCCATAGTTACAACAGGATAGCAAGGAATAAACGCATCGGGACGAGCGCTTAGCTTGTCTATATCATCAGTTTTTTCATAAGCATCAAAATTATACATAGTAGCACTTGAGCATGTTAGATGTCCACCGGCAGAAAAACCGCAAATAGCAATTTTTTCATAACCCATGCTACGCACAACTCTTATAGCTCGTTGCGCATCACTAAGCGGTGCAAATTTATGGCAAGGCGCAACATTGTAATCAAGAGTAAAAGCGTTGATGCCGTGCTTGTTGAACATTTCAGCAATACAACCTTTTTCGTGGTCAGCCTTTCCACCGTAGCCACCACCCGGACAAACAATAACAGCGGATTTGCTATCATTTACCTTATATTCGGTAATAGAAGGACGAAACTCATTGTTAGTAAAATTAATATAGGGTGGATTTTTCCAAAGCATAATTTTTTTGTTCATAATAACACCTCAAAACATTTATTGTTAAAGTAAGTATAGCACTTTTATTAAAACCTGTCAACGAAAAATCAAACAGGAAAATTTATTTTCAAAAAATGAAAAAACACTATTGACAAACCAATCTTTGTGTGATAATATATATAGGCACAAAAAATTATGCCCTTGTAGCTCAGAAGGTAGAGCACTTGACTTTTAATCAAGGTGTCCGGAGTTCGAATCTCCGCAAGAGCACCA
>JAGATW010000086.1 GCA_017621085.1 Clostridia bacterium
TAGTAAGGCTTTTTGTGGTTTGTTGGCAGCTCAATTAAATTGGGATACCGATTGTTCATATCGAATAGTCGGAGGCTTAATACATAAGCCAAAGAAAATGGCGATTTTTGATTTAACATCTGCGGAGGTTATACGCCAAGATTAAATTGAAAGGATTAGTTTTTATGGATTTTGCAGATGAAGTAAAATATGTTCGTAATAAGTTATGCCTAACGCAAGCAGAAATGGCAAAAGTATTAGACGTAACAGAGCAAACGATAAGGCATTGGGAAAATAAAACTTCTAAGCCCAGATGCGTTTCTATAAGGAAGCTAAAAGCTCTGTGTGAGAAAAATAAAATAAAACTATCCAAATTCGTTGAAAAGTGATACTTCTTCAATTATATTCGTTGAAAGCGTAGATGTCAATGCAAAATATTCGTTGACAACGAATAGAATGACACCTTGTATGCGTTATAATAGAATATAGGGTGGTGATGGAAATGCAGATAGATGATATCAAAAAGCGAGTAACCGAGTTGCGAATGAAAAAAGGAGTTTCTGCAAGAGATATGAGCCTTTCTATCGGTATGGGCGAAGCTTATATTAGCAATCTTGAAAATGGTAAAGCTATGCCATCAGTTGAGGTATTATTCTATATTTGCGAGTATTTCAATATCACACCAGCCGAATTTTTTGATGAAGATATAAAAGAACCAACAAAAGCATATGAAGTCTATCAGTTGATTAAAAAATTGAGTGATAATCAATTAGACGTAATAAAGGCTATGGTGGAGCAGATGAAATAAAAAAAGGATAGAGCTTTGTAAAACTCTATCCTTTGTTATTTATAGGAGATAATTATGAAGGGGAAAATTATAAAAAATGCTATTCAATGTAAGCGTTGTGGTGATATAATAGAGTCAAAGCACGTTCACGATTTTGTTACCTGTAAATGTGGAGCTTGTTCAGTTGACGGGGGACATGATTATTTAAGACGCTGCTTTGCTGAAAAAGATTGTTATATTGATTTATCAGAGGTGGAGAAAAATGATTGATAGAAGAAAGAAAAATGCGGAAATTTTTTCGCACACACAAAGCTTTTACACTTTCGATTTAGAACTCATAAATAATATATCACAAGCAATAGACAATCAAGTTTTTATATCTGAGAAGTCTGAGGTTATATTACCAAAAGCGACAAAGACAGAGAAAGCACAAATTGTTGTAAGTGGAAAGCGTACATTTGAAGCTGCTGAGCCTTATGTCAAGCAAGGGAAAAAGACCTGTGTTCTTAACTTTGCATCTGCCACAAATGCCGGTGGTGGAGTTGTAAATGGCTCTTCTGCTCAAGAAGAGTGTTTATGTAGATGCTCAACACTTTATCCTTGCTTGAGAGTAGATAAGTTAAGGAAGAAATTTTATTTGCCACACAGAGAGGCTAACAACCCACTTTACAATAACGATTGCATTTACACACCAGATGTTTGTGTTTTCAAAAGTGATATTGATTTTCCTGTTTTGTTGTATAGTAACGAATGGTGGAAAGTGAATATTTTGACTTGTGCTGCACCTAATTTGAGAGAGAAGCCAAGTAATGCAATGAACCCAAACGCAGGCAGTAAGCAAGCGAAAATAACAACACAAGAATTAGAGAAGTTGTTAGAATCTCGTATAAGAAGAATTTTTGAAATAGCTGCTTCAAATGGTAATGAAGTTTTAATTCTGGGTGCTTTCGGCTGTGGAGCTTTTAGAAATCCTCCAGAGGTCGTTGCAAAGGTATTCAATAAAGTGATGCAAGAATTTGTATATTACTTTGATGTTATTGAGTATGCAGTTTTCCATAGAGAAGGGGAACTCGCAAATTACGAGGCTTTCCAAAAGCATATAAAATAAAAATGAGGATAGGGCATAGCTCTATCCTTTCGTTTTTTATTATCACAAATCAATAAGTAATGTGCCTTAAATTAAAAACAAAAAAGGGACTACTCAATAATGAGTAATCCCTTGTATTAAGCAAAGTATGACTAAGTTTGGGCTTATAATCCCGTGTGTTCAACTTAGTCATAGGTGGTCGAGATGACAGGATTCGAACCTGCGGCATCATGGTCCCAAACCATGCGCGCTACCAACTGCGCTACATCTCGATAGCATATATTTTTTACACAATCTCTTTAATGCCATACTATTATAGCAAAAGGATTTTGATTTGTCAATAGCAAAATTACTTTTTTTGAAAAAATTTTAATAATCTCAAAGCAATCATCAATACGCACTCATTAAGGGAGTGCGTATTGTTTTTTAATAGCTTTAATAGCCATATTTTTTTCGCTTAGCGAAAATAAATATAACGGTAATAATTACAGCAAGTGCCTCTGCCACTACGATTGAAAACCAAATTCCATCGACTCCGTTAAAGATAATCGGCAAAATAATAACAGCGGCAACCTGGAAAACAAGAGTTCTCATAAATGAAATAATTGCAGAAATAGGACCATTGTTTAGGGCTGTAAAGAACGATGAACCAAAAATAGCAAATCCGGAAAACAAGAAGGAGAAGGAATAGAAATGAAATGCACGTATAGTAAGCTGACAAAGCTCCTCATTGTAACCAACGAATAGCTGCGACATAGGAGAGGACAAAAGCTCGGCTATAATTACCATACAAACGGAGCTTATTAAAATTATGACTGTACTTTTTTTCAAAAGTCCCTTTAATTCAGTATTGTTTTTAGCCCCGTAGTGATAACCAATAATAGGTGCACAACCGATGCTATAACCAATAAAGGCTGAAATGAAAATGAAGTTAACATACATCAAAACTCCATATGCAGCCACACCATATTCACCGGCGTACCTTAAAAGCTGAGTATTATAAAGCATACCAACTAAGGACATAGAAATGTTGGACATTAACTCACTGGAGCCATTAGTACAAGCCTTAATCAAAGCACCAAAATCCATTTTTGTCTTACCAAGCCTTAAAAGACTTGAGTTTTTTCTAAAGAAATAAATCAATGGAAGAACACAACCAACAAACTGGCTAATAATAGTGGCAAAGGCAGCACCCTCGATACCCCATTTAAAAATAGCAACAAAGAGGGCATCAAGCACGATGTTTGTAACACCGGCAGCTATAGTAAAAATAAAGTTAAGCTGTGGCTTTTCAGCAGTAATCATAAAGCTTTGAAATTCCATTTGCAGCATAAAGAAAACAAGCCCTATTGCAATAATTCGTCCATAACGGACACAATCTATTAGCATTTGTCCCTCAGCACCTAAAAGAGAGGCTATCGGTTTTAAAAATGCTAATCCTAAAATAGTGATAAGAATACCAATTATAATAGGAACATAAGTAAACAATGAAAACAAGCTATTTGCCTTTTCGCGATTTCCCTCACCTAATGTCTTAGAAACAAGGGCGCTGCCTCCTGCTCCAAACATAAAGCCAACTGCACCTAAAATCATCAAAAAGGGCATTATAAAGTTGACAGCGGTAAACGCAGTTTCGCCAACAAAGTTAGAAACAAAAAAGCCATCAATAACACCGTAAATTGACGTAAAAATCATCATACCAATTGATGGAAGAGTGAACCTTAATAGTTTCTTGTAGGTAAAATGGTCTTTTAATTGAATTTTCAATTTTCTTTACCAAAATAAAGCTCACTAAGCTTAACTACAATAGGCACAAGCTCTTTAATCTGCCAACCGGTTGTGTTTATTGTCATATGATAGTTTGTACATTCGCCCCATTTTGTTTCAGAAATAATTGAACGGGTAGAGGCACGCCCCTTGTCAATTTTATTAATTTGCTTTTCAATTTCCTTAACAGAGGGCTTTTTATCTTCCGTTGACTTTTCAAGGCAACGTTTAATTTTACTCTCCATATCGGCACACACAAAAATATTCAAAGGCTTATAATCCTTTAATAAAATATCTGCGTTACGACCTACAATAATGAAATTTCTACCCTTGCTTGCAATTTCATCAATAATTCTTTTTTCTTCAACCAAAAGCTCACTTTTAGCTGTACTTGCATAAGCAAATGTAAAGCTTCTTGCAAAATGCAAAGGAATAGCCTTAATGCCTAAGGTGTTTTCAACATATTTTTCATCCAAGCTTTTATTCTTGGCAATTTCGCTGATGATTTCCTTATCATAATAATCGTATCCAAGTGCGTCAGCAAGCCTTTTGGCAATTTCTCGTCCACCACTGGAAAATTGACGACTAACAGTAATAATATTCATAAAACTCCCAAAATCATATTTTCATTAAATCTTATAAGAGTATATTACATTTAATTGATAAAGTCAATATAAACTTTACATTCCATTACATATTTTTCACACAAAACAGCACAAAATATGATAAAAAGAAAAATACAAAGGGAGAAAAAAGTGAAAAGAGTATTTGCAATATTATTAGCAATTATATTTTTGTGTCTTGCATCCTGCGCATGTCATATGGAAAAGAATATAACAGTAATAGTAAGAGAGGAGTCAAGCGGCACAAGAGAAGCGTTTGACAAAGTTATCTCCAAAAATGGAATATCGCTTAAGGGGAATATAACAAAAGATGCAATTATACACAATAAAACAGGATTAGTTTTATCATCAGTAGCAAGTGATGAGAATGCAATTGGCTATGTTTCAATAGGTTCGTTAAACGATAGCGTAAAAGCAGTTGAAATTAATGGAATTATGCCAAGTAATGAAACGGTTTTAAATGGTAGCTATAAAATACAACGCCCATTTGTGATTATGTCAAGCAAAAAAGTCCCCCTGACCTTACGAACAGAGGATTTTTTAAAATATCTAAAAAGCGATTTAGCAAAAACACATACTGAAGCCTCAGGTACAATATTTATAGAGGATGCTCAAAAACGCGCAAATGAAGGAAGCGAGCCAATTGAAATATTAACCTATGAAAAGCAAAATAGCCTACCAAACGGTGGAAAAATAGTAATACGAGGCTCTACCTCTATGGAAAAATTTATAAATTCAGCAATTAAAGGCTACGCAGAGCTTTATGATGTTGACGCAAATGACATATTTGATATAGAATTGCAAGGCTCAAGCATAGGAAAAGCCACTGTTGAAAACGATATGACAGGAAACGTAATAGGACTTTCCTCGGCAAGCGTTAATGAGAAA
The DNA here is from genome assembly GCA_017621085.1 of Clostridia bacterium. Classification (GTDB taxonomy): domain Bacteria; phylum Bacillota; class Clostridia; order Oscillospirales; family CAG-272; genus RGIG2000. The sequence continues at coordinate 5,132 of JAGATW010000086.1, forward strand.
GATATAGAAAGCTTTTATGTATGCCTTGATGCAATAGCCGTAATAGTAAATAAAAACACCCAAATAACAAATTTGACCATTGAGCAATTATATGATATTTTTACAGGTAAAATCAAAGGATTGAGTGAAATACAGTAATGGTAACAAAAGAAAAATTAGGCAAGGCTCTCTTTGTTTTAGGAGCAATAATATGTATAATTTCAGCCATATCAATATTCGTGTTTCTCATAATTAAGAGTGCCCCGGCTTTTATAAAAATAGGCGTGCTTGACCTTGTATTTGGAGATAATTGGTCGCCAAGCGTCAGCGACAATTATAACAACGCACTTAAGGGAAGCTATGGAATATTTACAATGATAATAGGTACAATTGTAAGTACATTAGGAGCCTTAACAATAGGTGGAGTGCTTGGCTATTTTACCTCAATATTTCTTGTATTTTATTGCCCCAAAAAATTAAAGCCCATAGCTATAATGATAATAAATTTATTGGCAGGAATACCCTCTGTTGTATATGGCTTTTTTGGAATATCATTTTTGCTTCCCTTTCTTTCAAAAATAGCACCAAATAACGGAAGCGGATTACTTGCTACCTCAATAATACTGGGAATAATGATTTTGCCAACAATTATTTCTCTTTCAAGAGTTGCCTTGGAAAGTGTACCAAGACAATATTATGAGGGCTCTGTTGCCATAGGTGCAAATCATACCTCAACTGTTTTTAAAATTATGGTCCCCTCAGCACGAGGTGGAATATTAGCATCGTTAGTTTTAGGAACAGGACGAGCTCTTGGTGAAGCTATGGCTGTGGTTATGGTAGCAGGTAACTTTCCAACCTACCCAAATGGACTTTTTGGCAGCTTTAGAACCTTGACCGCAAATATAGTATTGGAAATGGGCTACGCAGGAGAGGTGCAAGAGGGGGCTTTAATTGCAACAGGTGTTATACTTCTTATGCTTGTTACAACAATTAATATAATATTCAATAAAATATCTATTGGTACGGTTAAAGCAATAGCCACTACACAAAATAGCAATAAAATAAAGACAAAAACGGAAAGCATTTTACGTAAAATAAATTTTTCGAAAATTGGTGAAATAGCATCGAAAATAGCAGGAATTACAGTAGCCATAATACTTTTTATGATAGTGAGCTTTATCTTCGTTAAAGGACTTCCCACCATAATCAATCACCCTTGGTTTATTTTTGGAAAATTCCAATTCGGTAGTGAAGAAATAACTATACTCCCATCACTTATTTGTACAGTATTAGTCGCTGTAATTAGCCTGATTATAGCCACACCAATTGGAATAATGACAGCCATATATTTGAACGAATATGCAAAAAAAGAAGGAAGACTTGCAACAATAGTAAGAGGAGCTATAAATATTCTTGCAGGAGTACCATCAATAGTTTATGGCCTTTTTGGTATGATAACCTTTGTAAAAATCTTTGGTGGGACATCATCAATTCTTTCAGGAGCGTTGACAATATCCATAATACTTCTTCCTACCATTGTAAGGTCAACAGAAGAAAGCTTAAAAAGAGTTTTGGATTCGTTAAGGCAAGGAAGCCTTGCCTTAGGTGCGGGAAAGCTAAGAACAATATTAAAAGTAATAATACCAAGTGCCTTACCGGGAATTTTAAGTGCTGTTATATTAAGCATAGGCAGAGTAGTTAGCGAATCAGCCCCCTTGTTATATACAATGGGCTCAGTAATTAAGCAAATACCAAGTAGTGTATTTGATAGTGGGGCAACATTGTCAGTAGCATTATATCAGCTATCGGGAGAGGGTTGGTATATAAATGAAGCTTATGCAACAGCGGTAGTATTAATAATACTTGTTTTTGCCTTAAACCTAATTGCAGAGCTTACTGTAAAGGGACTTAGCAAAAGACTAAAAGGAGACACGAATGAAGGAAAATCAAAAAAATGATACCATCATCGCCCAAAGCATTTCAGTAAGGGATGCAAGCTTGTGGTATGGGGATTTTCAAGCATTAAAGAATATAAGCATAGAAATTCCTGAAAAAAAGATAACAGCCTTTATAGGTCCGTCAGGCTGTGGCAAATCAACACTATTAAAATGCTTTAACCGTATGAATGATTTAGTGGAAGGATGTAAGGTAACAGGAAATTTCTTAATAGGTGATATAGATATTTATGGCAAGGTTGATGTAAATGAATTAAGAAAAAATGTAGGAATGGTATTCCAAAAGCCTAATCCCTTCCCAATGAGTGTTTATGATAATATAGCCTATGGTCCACGCACCTTTGGAATACACAAAAGAAAAGAGCTTGATATAATTGTAGAAAAGTCCTTAAGGCAAGCAGCTATGTGGGAGGAATTAAAGGACCGACTAAACAAAAGCGCTCTTGGCTTGTCAGGAGGTCAACAGCAAAGGCTCTGTATTGCAAGAGCATTGGCAGTAAAGCCTAAAATTTTATTAATGGATGAGCCAACAAGCGCCCTTGACCCAATATCAACAGGGAAAATAGAGGAGCTATGCGAAGAATTAAAGGAAAGCACAACAATAGTAATAGTTACCCATAATATGCAACAAGCAACAAGAATTTCCGACTACACAGGCTTTTTCTTAATGGGGGAGCTTTTGGAATATGCAGAAACAGATGAAATATTTACATCCCCCAAGGACGAAAAAACTGAAAAATATATAACGGGAAGATTTGGATAAATATATATTGAAATTTTCAACAAAAAATAGTATAATGGAGTAAAGGATATGCAGGTAAGAAAAGCCTTTGAAACGGAGCTTTCGGAATTAAATGCACAGCTTGTAGAAATGTGTAGAGTAACGGAGGGCATGATTTCTAATGCCATAGAGGCTCTGATTAACAGAGATAAGGAGCTTGGTAAAAGCATAGGCGAGCTTGATAAGCAGGTAGATGAATACGAAATGTCAATTGAGAAAAAATGCATGCGTATTCTTTTAAGGCAACAGCCTGTGGCAAGTGATTTTAGAAAGGTTTCAACAGCTCTTAAAATGATAACCGATATTGAAAGATTTGGTGACCAGGCAAGTGATATAGGTGAGCTTGTAGCCTCAATGCCAACAGTCGACTATGTTAAAAGATTAAAGCATATATCCTTAATGGGTAATCTCGCAATTAAAATGGTAAGAGATAGTGTAAGCTCATTTATTACTAACAATCAAGAGCTTGCAAGCAGTGTAATTATAGCAGATGACACAATGGATAGCCTTTTTAAAAAGGTTCAAAGGGAGCTAATTGAGCTTATAAAGCAGGACAGTAATAGTGGCGAAGAGGCAATAACCCTTATGATGATAGCAAAGTACCTTGAACGAATAGGCGACCATGCAGTTAATGTAGCTGAATGGACACAGTTTAACGAAACAGGCAAGCATAAAAAATTTTGACAAAGAAGGGGCGTAATTAAATGATTATTGCAATTGATATAGGAAATACAAATATACATGTAGGAATATTTAATTCAAAAAAGCTTTTAGGCACATTTTATATAGGCACAGACCACACAAGGTCTGGGGATGAATATGCAATTACCATAAAATCACTTGTACAGGGGAATGGCTTTGACTTGTCAGCTACTGAGGGTGTAATAATAGGCTCAGTTTGTCCCGATATAACTCCAAAGCTTCAATATGCAATTAAAAAGCTAACGAGCGCACAAATAACCATAGTAGGTCCGGGTATTAAAACAGGCTATCCTATAAAGGTTGATAATCCATCAGAGCTTGGTGCTGACCTTGTTGCAAATACAGCAGGAGCACTTGATATGTCAGGCTCTCCTGTAGTAATTGTAGATTTTGGCACAGCCACAACAATATCAGCAGTAGATAAGAGCAAGGCATATGCCGGCTGCTATATTATGCCCGGCATACAAATGAGCCTTAATTCCTTAAATCAAACAGGGCTTTTGCCAAATGTAATAGCTGACGAAAGCTTTCCTGTCCTTGCCAAAAACAGCTCTGATTCTATGAAATCAGGTGTAATTTTCGGTCAGGTAATGGCAGTTGAGGGCTTTGTAGAAACCTATAAAAGAGAGCTTGACTTACCAAGCTCAACTCCTGTATATGTAACAGGAGGCTTTGCCCCTATGCTTCTTACCTACTTTAGAATAAAGGTTAAGTACGTAGAGGACCTTACCCTAAAGGGACTTAATGTAATATATAATTCAAACAACAAAAAAACAAAGCTCAAATAATCTTATTTAAAATTACATAAGGATTGATACCAAGCAAGGATTGATACCTACTTTAAAATAAGATTTTTGAAATATATTTCGCTATACCCAAGGTCTTGGGATAGCAGGAACGGAGGCCGTTATGGCAAAAACAAACAAAAAATCAATAGTTAGAATGACAGAGCTTGCGATTTTAACAGCAATAGTTCTCATTCTCCAGCTCTTAGGAATAGGCATTAAATTGCCCTTTCTTGCAACCCCTGTTAGCTTAGTGCTTATACCAATTGTATTAGGCGCAACAGTTTTAGGACCAAAGGCAGGCGCTTGGCTTGGCTTAGTGTTTGGCTTAGAGGTTTATATTGTGGCAGGCGTTATGGGTATGGACTTTTTCACAATGACCCTATTTAACAACCACCCAATAGTTACGTTTTTAATTTGCGTTGTTAAATCAACCCTTGCAGGCTTTTTGTGTGGTGTTGTTTATCAAGTAATAGCAAAGAAAAATGAGCTTTTGGCAACCTTTGTAGCAGCTGCCGTTGCACCAATTGTAAACACAGGCGTATTTATTATAGGCTGCCTTTTCATTTCAGGAACACTTGAAAGCAATTTTGTGAGCGAAGGCTCAACAGTAATTTATTTCTTGATTATCGGCTGTGCAGGACTTAATTTTGTAATTGAGTTCTTTGTAAATATGATATTCGCCCCTGCCCTTAATCGCTTAGTTAACATACTTAATAAAAGAATTTCATAAAAAATCAGGCACAAGAGAAAATCTTGTGCCTGTTTTCATATCAATGTAAACTAAAGTTGACGCACTTTAACCTTTAGTTGCTTGATATTTATAATTATGTGTAGTATAATCATATTATAAAAACAAAGGAGTTAAAATTTATGAAAAAGCTATTATCATTAATCATCGTGCTTACAACAATTTTATCATTATGTGTATTTCTAAATTCTTGCCAAGATATCAAAAGAGAAGAGTTTCCCATTTCATTTGGAGAGAAATATACTTTTATGAGAGATAAAACATTTGACGACGGACATTATGTAAAAAGAATTGAAAGCTATATTTTTTACAAAAACGGAAAAGGAGAGTATCACCATTATTGTAGGGCTGAAAATATGAAATATAATGACGATTATACACAGTCAGCCACAATAAAATTCAGATGGGATATGTCCTCTTATGACGGGGCACTGTTTCTGTTTGAAGAGGAAACAATATATCATGATGACCATACAGATGATGAAGAGATAACGCTAATTAAAGCTCCCTTTACAGTTTCGCAAAATGTTTTATTCCCTGCTACCACATCTACCATTCGATATGTGCGTGAGGGCTCTGAGCTTTTTGATTTGAACAACGATATTGAAGAATAAAGATAATGATAGCCACCAAAATTTTGGTGGCTTTTTTCTTATATAATATTGACATTTATAAAATTAGTGCTAAAATATATAATCGTTGAAATAACTATATAAGAACCGAGGTTTATAAAAATGATTTTCAAGTCATATGTAGCCAAGCTGAAAAGCGAATTTTCAGGCTACAATCTTCAAAAGCTTTCAAAGGATTTAATGGCAGGCTTAACAGTTACAGCCGTTGCCTTACCTCTTGCCCTTGCCTTTGGTGTTGCCTGTGGCGCAACTGCTGAGGCAGGACTTGTTACCGCCATAATAGCAGGACTTATTATGAGTGCCTTGGCAGGTGCATCATATCAAATTAGTGGTCCTACAGGCGCTATGTCAGCTATTCTTGTTGGTATAGTTGCATCAAGTGGAGGAATGCAGTCCGTATTTGTTGTTTCTGTCCTTGCAGGTATTATTATTTTACTATGTGCTGTGTTTAAGCTTGGCAGATTAGTTTCAATGATACCACGCCCTGTAATAACAGGCTTTACATCTGGTATTGCACTAACAATTGCCTTAGGACAAATAGATAACTTTTTTGGCACAACATCAGTTGGCTCAAACCCAATTGAAAAAATCGGTTCATACTTTACAAATGGCTTTAATTTAAACTGGAGAGCGCTTTTAATCGGTGCAATCGTTGTTTTAATTATGATTGTTTGGCCTAAAAAATGGGGAGCAAAGGTGCCATCCTCACTTGTGGGAATAATAGTTGCAACTATTATATCAATTATATTTGGCTTTGGTGATAAAATTGCACTTGTAGGTCAAATTCCGCAAAAGCTTATTCTTGATGAACGCTTTCAGCTTTCACAAATAGATTGGCAAAACTTCGGCTCATATATTTCTCCTGCATTTAGTATAGCTGCCCTTGCATTAATCGAGAGCCTTTTGTGTGGTGCAAGTGCATCTAAAATGAAAAATGAGGAATTTGACGCAAACCAAGAAATTATAGCACAGGGTGTAGGTAATGTAATAGTTCCGTTCTTTGGTGGTGTTCCTGCTACTGCTGCCATTGCAAGAACAAGTGTAGCTATTAAGTCAGGAGCGCAAACTCGTCTTTGTGGTATAATTCACGCAATAGGACTTCTTATTTCAATGTTTGTCCTTGCTCCAATTATGGCAAAAATTCCATTGTCTGCTTTAGCAGGAGTTTTAATGGTTACAGCTTGGAGAATGAACGAATGGGGAGAAATTAAAACAATCTTCTCTAAAAAATTCATCGGCGGTATTGTTAAATTCTTGGCAACAATGATTGCAACAATCGTATTTGATTTAACAATTGCCATTATTATCGGTATTGTTCTTTCTGCATTTATTTATATTTATCGTTCATCAAGCTCAACAATTACAGTTAAGGATATTGATGAGGAAAAATACGGCTCTGTAACAAACGATACAACAAAAATTATATATATAAAAGGCCCTGTATTCTTTGCAAACGTGGGTAAGCTTGAAAAGGTATTTAAGGAAGAATTACACGAGGTTAACGAGCTTGTAATCTCCTTAGATGGAGTTAGCTCCATAGACACCTCAGGTACAACAGCGTTGTATGAGCATATTGAGCATTTAAGAAATGAAAATGTAAAGGTAATCCTTTGTGGAATGTCACCATCAGTTCTTTCAATGCTTAACAAGCTAAATATAAAGGAGTTTGTAGGAGAGAATAATATAGTTGAAACAACCTACGAGGCAATTGAATTAACAATTGACCAAGAAGGAACAGAGCTAATTACACAAGCTGAGGAAATATAATGAAAAAATACACAACCGTTTTATTTGATTTAGACGGCACCTTGATTGACTCAGGCATAGGAGTAACTAATTCCGTTGCCTATGCTCTTGATAAAATGGGAATAACTCCACCACCGAGAAATGAGCTATTTAAGTTTATAGGACCACCTCTTGTACAATCATTTAAGGAGTTTTGTGGCTTTGATGGTGAGCAAATTGACATTGCAATTAAATATTATAGAGAATACTATCGTGACAAGGGCATTTTAGAATGTACAATGTACCAAGGAGTAATAGAGCTTTTAAAAAGCCTTAAATCAAAGGGCTATGAAATAGCACTTGCAACCTCAAAGCCTGAGCATTTTTCTAAAATTGTAGTGGAAAACAAAGGGATTTTACCTTATCTTGACTATCTCGGTGCTGCCAGTATGGACGAAAAAACAAGAGCCACCAAGGAAGCAGTAGTTGAATATACCTTAGAGCTTTGTCGTGAAAAGGACAGGAGCAAAATAGTAATGATAGGGGATAGACACTTTGATATAAATGGAGCTAAAAGCTTTAGCCTTGACTCAATCGGAGTTACCTATGGCTACGGAAGCTATGAGGAATTAAAAAAAGCCGGAGCTACCTACATTGTAAACACAACAAAGGAAATAGACGAGCTATTATAATATGAAAAGGCTGATGCATTTTGCATCAGCCTTTTTGCTTATTAGTTATAGTCAACAATTGATTCACTTGTAATTTCAAACGGAAGGGTAATATCTTCCATTTCGTTTGTTTCCTCGTTTAATCTTTCAACGGTTAATGTACCGGTATCCCCAATACGAGCCTGTAATAAATAATCAATTACATGGAATTGACGCGTAACAATTAACTCGTCCTTGCCATCTAATACAATTGATTTAATAACATCATTTTCCTTAATTCCCGTGCCAAAAAGACAGGTGTCAGTTGAGCTTACAATATAAATTGTTTCAATTATGCTAATTTTTCCTGTGTCCGGGTCAAATACAGAAATTGATTTACTGCAAGAAACAGTAATTCCCAAAAGTGCGCGCTTAACACAGGTTTCTTCAGTTTTATAGCAGTTGTCAATTATATTGTCAGCAATGTTACAAGCAAGAGTTGATGGAATTGCATAGCCCATTCCCTCAACACTTGTGGAAACGGATTTTGCATTTACAATACCAATAAGCTCACCCTTGTTATTAAAAAGTCCACCACCTCTGTTTCCGTGGTTAATTGCAGTGTCAGTTCTTAAAACTCTGTATTGAATCTTTGTTTTGTTGTCAGCAGCAGTTAACTCGATATTTTCAGAATCAACGCTTATAATGCCACTTGTAACAGATAAGCCTTGACCCTCGGAGTTACCAATTGCAAATGAGGCATCCCCTATACTAATACTGTTAGAATCACAAACACTAACAGGAACGCAAGCAGACTCCTTAATTAAATCATTATTCTTAACAAAAAGAATAGCAATATCGTAGTTCATAGAACCACCAACATAGGTTGCATCAATAAGCCCTTCGGCATATTCATTTCCATAAAGTAAAATTTGAATGCTTTTACTAATTCCATAGGTTGCATCGTAAACAACGTGATAGTTTGTAATTATAAAATAACCATCATCTTCTTCGTTATACTTATATATAACGCCGCTTCCTGCACCCTCGTCGCAAATAACATTAACAGCGCTTCTTACAGCCTTGGCTGAAGCAAGAGTTAAATCCTGTGACTCTCCAATAATGGTAATTTCCCCATCCTTACCATTCTGTCCGTCCTTACCATCTTGACCGTTTATGCCATTTAGTCCATCCTTACCGTCTTTTCCGTCAAGCCCGTTTGCACCATCCTTGCCATCTTTACCTACAACAACACCTAAGACCTCACTTGTTCCATCGGTGTAATTTATCACAAGCTCACCCTTTTCGTTTATGTAAGAATTCTTTATACCGTTAGCCTCGCTATCACATCCACATAACACGAAAAAGATAGCTAATAAAAGCACCGTAATTATGGTTAGTGAAATAATTCTGTTTTTAATTTTCAAAACTTTATCCTCCAAGCTTTTTTGTAGTATAAGCCATAAGTCTTAAACAAACCTTAAATTAATTTTACCACGAAGAAGGAAAATAATCAACACCTATAATATATATTTTATAAAAAACTATTGACTTGCTTTTTTTGTTGTGATATGATATTTTACATAAGAAAAATCCATTAACAAGGAGAACAAAAATGGAAATTAAAATCGTAAAGGCAGAAAAGAAAACAGTAATGCCAAAGGAAAGTGAGCTTGGCTTTGGTAAATTTTTTACAGACCATATGTTTATTATGGACTATGATTGTGAAATTGGATGGCACAACGCAAGAATAGTGCCATTTGGAAATATATCTCTCCACCCTGCATCGACAGTACTTCACTATGGTGCTGAAATCTTTGAGGGCTTAAAGGCATATCGCACAGAAGATGGTGAAATTCGCCTGTTCAGACCTATGGAGAATATTAAGAGAATGAATCGCTCTGCAAATCGTATGTGCTTACCTGAGCTTGACGAAAATGACTTTTTACAGGCGTTAACCACCTTTGTTGAGCTTGAAAAGGACTTCGTTCCACACTCCTTTGGTACATCCTTATACCTTCGTCCATACCTTTTCGGTAATGACGAAAGCTTAGGCGTACATACAGTAAAAAGAGCAAGCTTTATAATTATCGCATCCCCAAGTGGAAGCTATTATAAGGAAGGCATTAACCCTGTTAAAATTATGATAGAAAGTGACGATGTTCGTGCAGTAAAGGGTGGCACGGGTGAAGCTAAGTGTGGTGGTAACTACGCAGCATCTAATCGTGCTGGCGAAAAGGCAAGCCAAAAGGGCTACTCACAGGTTTTATGGCTTGATGGTGTACATAGAAAGTACATTGAAGAGGTTGGCGCTATGAACGTTATGTTCAAAATAAATGGTGAAATTGTAACACCTATGCTAAATGGCTCTATTTTACCGGGTATTACAAGAAAGTCCTGTATTGAGGTTTTAAAGGATATGGGCTACAAGGTTAGCGAAAGACTTTTGTCTGTTGACGAGCTTGTAGATGCTCTTGAAAACGGTAACCTTGAGGAGGCTTGGGGCACAGGCACAGCCGCAGTTATTTCTCCAATCGGTCGTCTTTGCTATAAGGACAAGGAATACGACGTAAACGGTGGACAAATCGGTGAGGTTTCAAAGAAGCTTTATGATACACTAACAGGTATTCAGTGGGGCAAAATCGAGGACAAATACGGTTGGATTTACAAAATTCAGTAAAATCATCACAGGGCTGTCTATATTTCGACAGCCCTGTTTTAAAACGGAGGCTTTATGAAAAAGAAAATAGTTAGCCTTTCTATGCTAACAGTAGCCCTAATTTTAGAAATAATCCCTTATGGAGTACGACTTAAATGGGCAGACTTTTACGTAGAAAGATACACAAGCCACTCCTATTTTAGCCTAATCCCTTGGGGATATGGTGATATAGGACCCTTCCTTTGTGGCATATTAACAATTGCCTTAATGGCAATGCTAACAATTGCATTGTTTATTAAGGAAAAAAAGGGATATAGCTTAGCCATTGTAATTATAAACCTAATAGCAGTTATTATGTCCTTAATCCCTACATTTTTTAATTCCTATACACTAATAGGCTTTATAATAACAGTCCTCTTAGCCGTAAGCTGTGAAATTAATTTAATGATACATATTAACAAATAATCAAAATAGGCTATTGTATTGGAATAGCCTGTTGCAAGCAATAAATAAAAAGGGGCTGTTGCTCTTAACTGATTTTTTCAATCAGCTATTTGCAACAGCCCCTTTAATTTATTCAATCTCAACAGTCTTAGCAAGAGGAACTGAATATATAAGTACCTTAGAAATAGGATGCTCAAACATCATTTCAATAGCCTCCATCTTTGAGGGAGGGGGACCGCAACGCACGTACAAACAATACGCACCATACAGTAAAAGCGGTGGAAGGAGTTGGCTTCCTACTCAATCTCAACAGTCTTAGCAAGAGGCACTGAGTAAATAAGCACCTTAGAAATAGGCTTTTCAAACATAAGCTCACAAGCCTTCTTATAATAGGTTAGCTGTGTTTTATGCTTTCTTGTAAGCTCACTTATATAGTTTTCCTCTGTAACCTTGTCTGTCTTATAGTCAACAAGAATTAATTCGCCCTGCTCATTTTCGTAAATACAGTCAGTAACACCCTGTACAAGCACCTTTTCATTATTCAATCTTTCATCGGTGGTAAACTCACTTGCATTAAGCATTACATTAAATCTAAACTCACGAATAACCTCTTTAGCATTTAAGAAATCAGACATAAGCTGTGAGGTTATAAAAGCTTCAATATGCTCTTTGTTAATAATTTCACCAACGCCTTTTGATATAAAGGAATTATCTAAAAGTCGCTTTAATTCACACTCCACCCCGTGTTTTTTCAAATTTTCAAAATCACAGAACTGTAAAAATACGTGTGTTGCAGTACCTCTGTCTGCTCCTGTTACACTATCCTTTTTATCAATTGCAAACTTAGGCACTGAGTCAATTGAATGGTGAAATGTAAACTCGCTGTTTTCATCATTATCAAGTATTTCTGGGTAAAGGGTTGAAATGCTTAGCTTAGAAGGGATTTTTTCAAGATAATCATATTTATACTTAAAATTAAATCTTTCCTCTAAAAGCTCTTTTATTTCTTCAACCCTGCTTTTATCTACACAGGTGTCACTCTTTTCCTCTTTTTCAAGCTCATAAATGTCATCCTGAGTAATAATTTTTACATCTAAAAAGTCAAGTGGCATAGTACAAGCACCAAGTATTATGTCTATGTGATTGCCATAAGAATAGAGAGTGTATTCGTCGGTATAAGAGGATAGCTTTTTGTGCCTTGCTCGCTTTTCCTCTTGCTTTGCAAGCTTGGCGGTAATGTAAAGCTTGCTTCTTGCTCTTGTCATAGCAACATACAAAAGTCGTAAAGACTCCTCAAGCTCACTTTCCTTAATAGCAAGAGTAGCGCATTTTCTAAGTATGTTATCATACTTTACAATTCCATCGGTGCGACTAATGTAACCACAAATGCCAAGGTCCTTATGATAAAGCATAGGTGAAGTATAGCCTTGTCTGCTAAAGGCACTGTCTGTATCAGAAATAAAGCAAATCTCATACTCAAGACCCTTTGATTTGTGCATTGTCATTATTTTTACACTGTTATTAGGGTCGCATGTAACCGTTTCGCTTATCCCCTTCTTAGAGGCAACATCGTCAATATATCTTAAAAAGCTATAAAGTCCCTTGTAAGAATTGCTTTCATAGCCTCTTGCCATATTGTAAAGCTTAATAACATCCTGTCTTTCTTCCTTGTTACAGCTTGAAACAAAGCCTGTTTCATTTATAACATAGGAAATAGTCTCAGTCGCACTTAGCTTTCTTATTTCATCAGCATAGGATTTTAGCTTGTTTAAAAGAACCTCGATTTTTTTAGTTAACTCCTTATCTCCACCATAATTCTTTAAAGCAGAAAATAGAGAATACTCACTCGGCGAGAACTTTTTGATTTTTACAAGCTCCTCTAAGCTGAAATTCCATATTTGTGAGTGCAAAGCACCTGCCAAATACACATCCTTTGAAGGGTTGTCAATAGAATTTAAAATACACAAAAGCAAAAGGATATGTGGCTTTTCAAAAAAGCTTATTTCTTGAATATATTCATTCTTAATATTGTATCTGTTAAGAGCATCAATATACTTTTCTATTTTGTCATGGCTCTTTCTTAAAAGGATTGCAATGTGCTTTGGCTCAATCTTTTCCCCATTTGGAAGATATCCATTATCTAATAGCCTTTTAATTTCCTGTGCCACAAATTCTGCCTGTGGGTCTATATCGTTAAGAGGCGACTCTTCGTCTATACTTGAGCTATCAATAATACAAAGCTCTGCATTTTGACCTACAAAATCATTTGGTAGCTTTTTAGAGCATTTAAGCTTGTCCCCCTCCACATATGTAAAGCCTTTCGTATTTAAAAACATATGGTCGGATAAATGATTAGCCATTTTTATAACACTTGGGTCGCACCTAAAGTTGTCGGACATAAAAATAGTTTTGCCCTCGTCCCCGCTTGATAAGTCATACTCTGTAAATGAATCTCTATAATTAGAGAATAATTCAGGCTCAGCTGCGCGAAAACCGTAAATGCTTTGCTTAATATCGCCAACCATAAAACGATTGTTTCTTGAAATAGCCTTGAAAATACTGTCTTGAATTGAGTTTACATCCTGATATTCGTCAATGTAAAGCTCATCATATTTCAGGCTAACCTCACGGGCAATACTTGAATAAGTGCCGTCGTCATTATAAAAAAGCTTAAGCGTGTATCTTTCAAGGTCGTTAAAGTCGCAAAGAGAATATTTGCGCTTTTTAGCCTTATATTCCTTATCGTATATAGCTAAAATATTGTAAATAGCCTTGCATATCCTTTCGTTTTGCTCAATGGTAGAGGCTATTGTTTTGTCATCGGTATAGAAATAATTTTCCTTAAGGCTTTTTAGCTCCTTAGTTAAATCCTCACGGATATATTTGACAAATTCCTCATCAACACTTGGCTGTGCTTTGCTTCTGCCACCGGGCAATCTCTTACCCACATAATCCTCAAAAATACCTTTAATTAACATATATGAGGGATTTGAAAGTGCATTTTCAAGTCTTTCAAGAATATTTACATATTCCTCAAACAGCTCAAAGTATTTCTTGTTGTCAGCGTTTGAGGCAATCTCGGCAAAAAGCTCCTTGGTAATTGGCAAAAATCTTTTAACAATACGGGAAATTTTGCGTAAAAGCACCTGTCCGTATTTTGTTTGTAAAAAGTCAACATCCTTATCAACCGTGTCTAAAAGAACATCAATGCCCTTAGCTGAGCTATTTAGCTTATTGTATAAGTCTAAAAGAGAGGTGGGTAAGGCTTCCTCGTTGGTATATTCGGAATAACAATCAGATACCAAAAGAAAGTCCTCATTTTCTTCATCAGCTTCATAAAAGCTATCAATAACCTCATTCATAGCCTCAAGCCTAATTACATTAAGCTCATTTTCCTCGCCGATTCTGAAATCACTATCAAGCTGTAGCTTATCAAAGTAAGGTCTTAAGCACTTTAAACAAAAGCTATGTATAGTTGAAATATCAGCGCTTGTAACCTTTACAATTTGTGAACTAAGATGATGATTATTAGGGTCAAGACAGAGCTTTTCTGCAAGCTTTTTCGCTATTCTTGTTTTAAGCTCGTTTGCCGCATCGTTTGTAAAAGTAACAACAAGAATACGAGAAATGTCACTTCCTTGACAAATACGATTAACAATTCTATCAGTTAAAGTGGCTGTTTTTCCACTTCCTGCTCCTGCTGAAATAAGCAAATCCGAGCCAACGTGATTTATAGCTAATTCCTGCTCTTTTGTAGGAGTGAATTCAATTTTTGCTTTAGCTTCTATTTTGCTCATTCTGACACTCTCCTTCTACATATTGCACCATTTTTACAGTAACGACAAGGATTTTCACCATCAAGCGGCTGTGCCTGCGCACCGCCCTTTAGCATTTCAACTCCAATTGTCATAATGGAAGATTTAACAAGCTCAAATATATCATCAAGCTCATCTCTTGTTACGTAAGAGCCCTTGCTCAAATCAAATTGCTTGTCACTTGATAAAAGCTCATCCTTGTCAAGAGCTAAGCCACTGCGTGAAATCTTGCCTCTTATGGCATTTTCCTCGTTTTCCACAGCTTGTACAGAGGACAAATCAATTTCCTTATCGGAGTCGGTTTTATTAATCTTATAAGTAAGGTAAACAATTCCTGCAGGCTCAATTTTTTCGGTCCATTTAAGCATATTTTTCTTAAATTCACTATCATCCATATTACAAAGAGCCATTAAATATATAAGCATCTGTAAGTCAAGACCCTTATCAAGTCCGGATAGCTTAAAGCTATAATTTCCTGTCTTATAATCAAAGATTTTTAAATAAGTCGTGTCATCTGTTCTGCACACATCAATTCTGTCTGCAATACCTGTCATTACAATTGAGCTTTCATCATTTATATAAAATTCAAGAGGTAACGGGTTAGAAACACCATTTCCGTTAATTGAAATCTCAAAAAATTCGGGAGTAAATTTGCTATGCTTCATTTCTTCAAGTAAAGCCTTAACAAATACGCAAATTGTGCCCTTTAGTCTTCCAAAGAAGTGCTTCATTTTGTTAGTAAGACCACGCACTCCGCAAAGACTAAGTGTATATTCATCAGTTAACCTTGTAACAATTTCTAAAATCTCATCATCGGTATATTCTTTTCTTTCGGCTTTATCGAGCTTTAAAAAATGCTCGAAAACCGAGTGGACAAGAGTACCTATATCGTTATGTGTAAAGCTAATTCTTTCGTTGCTTCTTAAATTTAAAACATAGGAGCAATAGTAGTCAAACCTGCATTTGGCAAACTTTTCAAGCTTAGATTTGGAAAGGTAAAGCCTTTTACCAAAAATCTCCTTAGCAACGCCTTCACTAATTTCATCATTTTCGTTAATAAAGCAATTGCTTACATTTTGCACGTCGTCATTTGTTTCTAAAATAGCTTGCCTTAAATCACCGTCAGCTATACTCAAAAGCTCCTTTGCCATTTTTGGAGTATAAATTTTATCAATTGTCTTAATGCTTGAAACATTAAAAGGCTTAATGCCGTTTAATAGCTTTAATAGTCTTGTAAACCCAATTGATAATTCCTTTTTGCTACCACTAATATTGGTTTTAAGAGCAGTAATTGTAGCAGTAGAGGAAGCGACAGCGATGCTATTCTTAAAGAATAATAGTTCATCGTCTCCACGCTCATCAGTCTTAGCGGACAAGTCAATTTCCACAGTTTCAAGCTCAACCTTATCTCTGTCGGTAAAGAAGGAATTGTCGCTGATAATAGCAGGGAAAGAGCCCTCATTTGCACCTAAAATAAACACGTGCTTAATGTTTTTTGCTCTTACAAGAGAAGCATCGGCAAGTGACACAACATCTTGTCCACTTGGAATAGAGCCAATTTTAGCGTCCATCATAGCATAGCTTAAAAGAGTAGCAAAGGACTCCTTATCGCAAACTGCATCGCCACAAATATCAACAACCAAATCAATGGCAAAAACAAGCGCGCCCCACACCTGTGAAAGCTCCTGCGCTGTGGCGGCATCCTCATTTTTGATTTCTAAATTAAGCTTATTTCTGATTTTATGGGCTTCTAAAAAGTTGTAAAGAGCTATCGCACAATCCTTTACCGTGCCACCCTTAATAAATGGCTCTTCTAAAATTGATAGATTTTCAAGTATGGTATTTCGCGCATCCTGAATTATACTAAGCTCCTGTAATTGCGTAATAGTAGGATTTTGTACATAGCCATCGGGATTAGCAGTCCAATAGTCATCGTCCTTAAATTTCTTACCGTAAATATTCCATTTATAAATATAGCTTTCTAAAAGACAAATTGCATTTGTATCAAGGCTGGTATATCCACATTTTGCATAAGAAATAATATCCTCGCCTTTCATAGAGGTAATAGCATTTAAGGCAGAAAACACCATTTTTATAACAGGCTTGGACATAAGAGAGGACGATGCAGAAAAATAGTAGGGAATATCGTATTTGTCAAGGCAAAAGTCAATTATGCCTCGATACGTGTCTGTATTTCGTGCAATTATTGCAATATCTCCATATCTTGAACCATCATTTATAAGCTCTTTGATTTTTGTGCAAATGTATTCACATTCTTCAAATTCATCGTCTGCCAAGGCAAGATTAATATCCCCCTTAGCATTGATGGGCTCGGCGTCAAAGCTCCATAGGTTGTCACATACATATTTAATTTCTTCGCTTTCGTGCTTGTAGTCCTCATCAAATGGAATAACATTATATTCCTTTTTTAAATGACGACACATGGAAATTATTTTATCCTTAGTTCCCGCAATCTTGACATATTGCATAGTATCCTTGTCAGCATCATAAGGGCAGTCAAGGGCAATAGTTACGTTATTTGCGCCATCAATTATTCTTTCAATAACACCTAATTGACTCTTAGTAAAGCCATAAAAGGAGTCAATATAAACATTACATCCCTTAAAATATTCACACTCCCCCAGCTTTTTTTCAAGCATTAGTAGGTCGTCATATGGGTCATCATACATTTCCTTAAGTATGTTATTGTAAGCAGACCAAATTGTAATCATGTCAGTAATTCTTGATTTTAAGTCTTCAGACTCAAGCTTACTTAAGGCGTTTTCTAATTTTTCAATTTCAACACCATATGCCTTTAATTCACCAATCGCCTGCAAGAAAAGCTTAACACAGCTTTTTTCACGGCCCTTAGGAATATTATATTGCTTAAGGGAGTCACGCACCTCACATAAGGTTCTGTACATTATAAGGTTTTGTCCACCCTTAGTTACATAATTGTATTTTAGTCCCCCTGTTTTTCTAAACACAGAGTTAGCAAGTCTTGTAAAATTTGTAGCCTCTGTGTATAGCTGAGCAGAAGGAGGCAATGCCTTAGTCAGCTCCCTTTCGGAAATCAGGTTTTGTTGCTCCGGGACAATAAGAAAAGAACGTACCTTGTTTTCAAAGTCCTCTTTAATTTTGTCAATTATGTAAGTACTTTTTCCGTGTCCGTACGAACCTAATAATAGAGTAATCACTGCTTTTTTCCCCCTTTAAATTTTTCGTAAGCTAAAACATTTCTTTCAATAACCTTTTTACCACGCCAAGCAAAGGGGCGCTTTTTAAATTCCTCCTCGGATAGTAAATCAAGTCTTTTTTTATCAAGATACTCAATAACATCATCTTTAAAAAAGTCAATAGGGGTAAACTCGGCATTTTTAGTGTAAGGACAAGCATTTTGACAAGCATCGCACCCCCATACCGTGTTGTTATCCAACATTAACTGAATTTCCTTAATATCAAGCTCACCCTTTTTCTGCGTAATGGCAGATAAGCACATTGATTTTGGGTTAAAATCATCCACGTCACCCTCTTTTTTTATGCAACCACAAGGACAAGCCTCGGCACATTTGCCACAGTGTAAGCAGGTGGTAACGCTATCGTTTTTTGCATACTCTATACCCAAATCCTCTGGACTAAGGTTGGTAACACACTCGCCCAAAAAGACAAAAGAGGAGTATTTTTTATTAATCAGTAAGCCATTATCTCCGATAAAGCCCAAGCCGGAAATACAGGCTGCGTGTACCTCGTCGATAGGAGAATGGTCAGAGAACATTTTAAAAAGAGAATTTGGAAACTTTTCTTTTATGTATCCCTCTAACTCGATAGCCAAATTTTCTACAAAAGAGTGATAGTCCTTGACTGATGCATAAACTGAAAGATTTTTAGGTGCTTTTTCACTTCTGTATGGAAAAAGCATCATTATTACATTGGCATTTTCATCAAAGCCGTTTTTGGTAAGAAGATACTCCTTAATTACCTTACATTTTGAAATAGGAATCATTGAAAAAAGCTCAATTCCTCGCTTTAGTAAAAAGTTTTTCATCCTAAAAATCCTTTCTTTTGTCCTTTTTTCCATTATATATTATAGCGAAATCAAAGTCAATAAATTAACACTTGAAATAATAAAATATTTGTGTTAATATTAATATATATAAGTGTTTTCAATTTTTAAAAGGAGTATGAAATGGCGAGAAAAGAATATACCGACCAAAGTATATCATCATTAAAGGGCCCGGACCGTGTCCGTAAAAGACCGGCTGTAATATTCGGCTCTGACGGTATTGAGGGATGTAAGCATTCCTTTTTTGAAATTCTTTCAAACTCAATTGACGAAAGTCGTGAGGGCTATGGTAAGGAAATCACCATTACAGTTTATAAGGATAGAGTTATAGAGGTAGATGACAGAGGTCGTGGCGTACCTCTTGATTTTAATAAAAAAGAGAATAGATACAACTGGGAGCTTGTATATTGTGAGCTTTACGCAGGTGGTAAATATGACAATAATAAGGACAAGGGCGCTTATAAATACTCCCTTGGTCTTAACGGTTTAGGTGCTTGTGCAACACAGTACGCATCTGAATTTATGGATGTTTACTCATATAAAGGCGATAAGGTTTACGAAATCCACTTTAAAAAGGGTCACCCAACCACTAAGCTTAAAATAACCGATATTGAGGACAAAAAGCTAAAGCGTACAGGTACACTTACCCGTTGGCGTCCGGACCTTGAGGTATTTAC
The DNA here is from genome assembly GCA_017621085.1 of Clostridia bacterium. GTDB lineage: Bacteria > Bacillota > Clostridia > Oscillospirales > CAG-272 > RGIG2000. Next base: position 24,750 of record JAGATW010000086.1, read on the forward strand.
AGACACAAATATTCCAAAGGAATACTACTTAGATGTTTTACATAAGCAAGCAGTTGTAAATGCAGGGCTTAAGCTTGTTTTGAACTATCAAACCGAGGATGGCAAGTTTGAAAAAACCGAATTCCTATACAAAAACGGTATTCTTGACTACATAAACGAAAAGACAGGCACAGGTGCTCTTACAGCAACTGAGCTTTGGGACATGAATGCCAAGGGTAAGGACAGAGCCGATAAGGAGGAGTATGAGCTAACTGCTCAAATTGCCTTCTGTGTTTCAAACAAGCCGGAGCATTTAATGCTTGAATATTACCATAACTCCAGCTTTCTTGAGCATGGTGGCTCTCCTGATAAGGCTGTTAAGCGCGCCTTTGTGCGTGAGCTGGACAAGTACATAAAGGAGAATAACCTTTATACAAAGCAGGACAAGGGTGGTATTAGCTTTGTTGACGTACAGGACTGTCTTGTTTTGGTAATAAATAGCTTTTCAACTCAAACCTCTTACGAAAACCAAACTAAAAAGGCAATCACCAATAAGTTTATTGAGGATGCTCTTTGTGAGTTTATAAGAGGCAAGCTTGAGATATTCTTTACAGAAAATCGTGCGCAGGCGCAAATCTTTGCTAATCAGGTGCTTATTAATAAGCGTTCAAGAGAAAAGGCAGAGGAATCTCGTATTGACTTTAAGAAAAAGCTTGCTACAACAAGTGATTTAAGCAACAGTGTAGAAAAATTTGTTGCTTGCCGTTCAAAAGACCCTGAAATTCGAGAGCTTTATATAGTTGAGGGTGACTCAGCTCTTACATCCTGTAAGCTTGGAAGAGATTCTGAGTTTCAGGCAATTATACCTGTAAGAGGTAAAACTCTTAACTGTCTGAAAAGCTCCTATGATAAGATTTTCAAGAGCGATATTATAGTTGACCTCCTTAAGGTAATCGGCTGTGGTGTTGAGGTTAAAACCAAGTCAAAGGACGGTATGTCCATGTTTGACCTAAATAACCTTAAATGGCGCAGAATTATTATTTGTACCGATGCCGACGAGGACGGCTTCCA
>JAGATW010000087.1 GCA_017621085.1 Clostridia bacterium
ATCTGCCAATGAGCCCTCTAGCTTTTCCTTGTTTGTAATTTTTGCAAGCTCCTTTTGAGGCTCAGTCATTCCTTCCTTGCCGTCAAAGAGAGCTCCTGCCTTGTCGCAAACAATAAGATTTTCTGCTCCCATGCCGATAAGGAAGTTAGCAATAGCTATACCCGCACTTCCTGCACCGTTAATAACTATACGTGCGGTGGAAAGATCCTTGTTAACAACCTTAAGTGCGTTAATAAGTGCAGCACCTAAAACGATAGCTGTTCCATGTTGGTCATCGTGAAAAACAGGAATATCGCATATTTCCTTAAGGCGTCTTTCAACCTCAAAGCAACGAGGAGCAGAGATGTCCTCAAGATTTATTCCGCCAAAGCTTCCTGAAATGAGATAAATATTTCGTACAAGCTCATCAACATCCTTGGTTTTTATACAAATAGGAATGGCATCGACATCTCCGAATGCTTTGAAAAGCAACGCCTTGCCCTCCATAACAGGCATTCCCGCAACAGGGCCTATATCTCCAAGCCCCAACACCGCTGTTCCATCGGTTATAACCGCAACGGTATTCCATCTGCGAGTTAGCTCAAAGGACTTGCTTTCATCCTTTTGTATTTCGAGACAAGGGGTAGCAACGCCCGGCGTATATGCAAGAGATAAATCCTCTTTAGTCTTTACCTCAACCCTTGCATTTACCTCTATTTTGCCCTTCCACTCATAATGCTTTTTAAGAGATTCTTCTGCGTAATTCATTATATTACCCCTCCCAAGGAAATACATATTGTGTAAGCCCAAGCTCATTTCTTACCTTTATCATTTCAGCCCAAACGGATTCGTTAGCTTCTTTGTTTGTCTTGTTAATAATAGAATTATAGCATAGTAAACATATTTTTTAAAGTAGTTTTTAAAACTTTATTCGCCAACGATAATTTGAATTTCTTTGACATCAACATCAATTAATTTTTTATTTTGCTTAACAGAAAGGGCTGCCGCCGCACCTGCTGCCTCGCCAAGTGCAATACAAACAGACATAATTCTGAAGTTTGAGTGCGCCATATGTGAGCCGCTTATGTTCCTGCCGGAGAGAAGTAGCCCCTCGACATTTTTAGGTAGCAAGCAACCATAAGGAATTGTGTAGTCCTTTTCTTGCTTCCACTCGTGCTGAACACCCGTTTTATCAAGGCTTGCGCCTGTAAGATTATGAACATCGAAATTGAAGTGTGCGCGTCTTACCACCCAATTCTCGTGGTATTTCGCCTCTAAAATATCGTCCGCACTCAAGGATTCAACTCCCTCAAAATGACGGGTTTCGCGAATGCCTATCAGAGGCGCAGAGCTCATAAGCCAGCAATTTTCATATCCCGGAACATATTCGCGTAAGAATTTGATAATCGGTATAATTTGTGAATGGCAGGCAAATACACCCTTTGTCAAGCTTTCTGCATCTGTTCCGTCAATCTCAATTGCGTTTGTCATATTACAGCATACCGTGTTTGGGGTTGGCTGAGTATATAAAAGCACGTGCCCCGCAGGGAAGGGCAAATGCTTCTTGCCAAGAGATTGAATTTCGCCCTTTGGAAGCTCTATTGTGGTTTCAAACGACGGCGGAAAAACAGCCTTTTCATAATCAACGCCACCTATTTTAAACATAATAGTGCAGGGCTGCATTTTTCCATCAGACTCACGACCCTTAAAGTAGGGAACACCGGCGGAAGCTGCAACATCACCGTCGCCTGTTGAATCAACTACGCGCTTGGCTCTTATAAAGCCGCGCCCACTCTTGTTTTCTACAATAACACCAATAATAGCGCCATTTACTACTACCGCCTTGCAAACCCAGGTGTAGTATAAGACCCTGATATCTTCCTTTAAAAACATTTCCTCAAGGATAATTTTTTGTATATCGTGATATATTGCGTCATGTCCACACCAATTTTCGTGTGCCCAGCCAATATCCTTGGCTTTTTCATAGGTAAGCTCGAAAATTTCTTGCATAACCTTACTGGAGGAACGACCGCCCCAGTGCGACATCATGCCCGCTGTTGCAATACCACCAAGACAGCCCTGAGATTCAACAACCATAACAGAAACACCTTCACGCGCCGCACGAATAGCCGCACCGATTCCGGCAGGACCACCTCCACAAACTAAAACATCAACATCGAAAATCTCGGGTATTTTGCTCTCTTCTTCTAAAAAATATTTCATTAAACGCCTCCATCTTGACAATTATCCGTTTTTATTATACAATAGAAAAACAAAGAAAACCTTTGACTTTTAACAGTTTTTCTTTAAAAAACAACAAGGAAGCGAGAATGGAAAACAATATTTTCAAAGAAATAATAAGTTATATAGATTTTTTAAGAGGGCTTGGCTATAAATGTGTTCTTAGCCACTTTGATACAAGATTTGAGCCTTATACTCAAGAGCTGTATCTATACGAGGTGCATTTAAGCTCGGTTTGCTATTATTTGAAGCAAAACAAAGCAACAGAGGGTAGATGTCATTTGCAAAAGATGAAACTAAACTCGATGGATTTTGATTCTCCCTTTTACTCTTCCTGCTACGCTGGGGTAGAGGAATATATTTTTCCTGTCTTTTTTGAAGAAAACGAAATTATGCGTATTCATATTTCCGGTTATAGAGATACTCTTAAAAAATCGCTTTATTGCAAGGAAAAAACAAGAAAGATGTGTGATGTAGGCTTCATAAAAGCATACAGTGAGCTTTCTCCTAATCCGCCAAGCATGGATGAGGCTTTAAGATTTGTAAAGCCTCTTGAATATATGATAATTGAGCTATATAAATATTGCCGTCAAAATAACCAAGTCATAAGTGAAACTAAAAAATTGTATCTAAGGGCAATGGAAATAATCAACAAAAGCTATCAAGAGAAAATCACGGTAGAGAGCTTAGCAAGGGAAATGAATTATTCGCCCTCTTATTTAAGATACATCTTTAAAAAGGAAGGGGATACGACTCCTAATAAGCAGATAAATGCAGTAAGGCTGGAAAACGCCAAATATTTATTATTGAACACGAATCTTAGTGTTACCGAAATATCATTCCGCTGTGGCTTTGTTGATTCAAATTACTTTTCAACTGTATTTAAGGAAAGGTATGGTCACCCCCCTAAAGCTTATAAAAGACTTAATCCATAATAAGTTCCATAATTTGACCTTTTTCCAAAAATTAAAAATTCCATATTTTTGTGGAAAACCAATCCCTCCGTCACGACAAGTCGTGCCGCCTCTTCTAACGCACGCCCTGCGGGTGCCTTTACAAAGGAGGCATACAAAAAAGGGAACAAAAAACATAAGGGAGCATTTTTAAATATGTATAATATTGATTCGCTTGGAGTAATGATTGATTTATCTCGAAACGGTGTAATGACGCTTGACTCCTTGAAAAAATTTTTAACAACTATTAAAAAATTCGGCTACAACACTGTTTTTCTATACATGGAGGATACCTTTGAAATAAAGGATGAGCCGTACTTTGGATATATGCGTTCAAGATACTCTTGCGACGAAATGCGTGAAATAGATCTATTCTGTTCGTCAATAGGAATAGAGGCAATCCCTTGTATTCAAACCTTAGCACATTTAAAAACATTCTTTAAGTGGAAGCAGGTGCCTGTTGATTGTGATGATATTTTGCTTGTTGATGAGAAGAGAACCTACGAGCTTATTGATAATATGCTGAAAACACTCTCCGGGTGCTTCAAATCAAAGCGTATACACATAGGAATGGATGAGGCTCATTTATTAGGCAAGGGAAATTATTGTATAAAGCACGGATATAAGTCGTCCGATGAAATAATAAAAAAACATCTTGAAAATGTGTGCCAAATAGCAAAGGCTTACAATTATGAGCTGCTTATATGGTCGGATATGCTTTTTCGTTCTTGGAATAAGGGAGAATATTATTTAAAAGAAGAAAAGACAGTTCCAAGGCAGGTAATTGAATGCTTGCCCAAAAATGTGTCGCCTGTTTACTGGGATTATTATAGCGGAAGTAAACAAGAATATGATGCTATGATAAAAATGCACAAGCAGCTTTCGGGCAATTCTTGGTTTGCCGGCGGTGCTTGGAGCTGGGCAGGCTTCGCTCCACTGAACATCTTTTCAATTAGAATCATGAAGGAAGCAATAGAGGCATGCAGGGCAAACGATATAAAAAATATTTTTATGACTATGTGGGGAGACGACGGAATGGAGTGCTCACATTTTTCACTGCTCCCTGCTCTATTGTGCATTGCTGAATATGCAAACGGTAATTTTGACGAGGATAAAATAAAGGCGAAATTCAAAAAAATTGTCGGTGTTGAATTTGACTTGTTTATGAAGCTTGATTTGCCTAATTTGCTAGAGGTAAATTCTCCAAAATACTGGGAAAACCCATCAAAGTATATGTTGTATTCTGATTTGTTCTGTGGCTTTCTTGATTACACTGTCACAGAGGGAACGGGCGAGCTTTTTGGAAGATATTCAAGGGAGCTTTTGAATATTTCCAAATCCACACGAGCTTACGGATATATTTTCAAAACCCTTTCAAGCCTGTGTGGTGTTCTTGAAATAAAATATGAGCTTGGCGTAAAAACGCGCAATTTGTATAAGGGTAAGGACAAAAACGGACTTAAAGCGCTTGCAAGCTGTGAATATACAGAGCTTGAAAAAAGAATTGTACATCTGCACAAATGCTTTGAAAGACAATGGTACATTGATAATAAGCCAAGTGGCTTTGAGGTCCACGATTCGCGTCTTGGCGGACTTTTACAAAGAGTAAGATCTTGTAAAAAAAGACTTTTAGATTATGCAAACGAAAGGCTCGAAAAAATCGACGAGCTTGAAACGGATATTTTGCCTCTGGGCTTTACCGATTCGCCTAATGGACAACCGATTAGCTATAACAGCTATGCCAATACATTCAGTTCAAATGTGTTTTAACCTTAAAGGATTACGCTTATAAGAGCTTCGCCCATGGTTTCATATTAAAAAATACTTTCCATAATCACAAATTCCATATTATATAACAGCGCAAAAAAGGGCAGATTTCTCTGCCCTTTAAATTGGAATTTGTTGCTCTGTTTTTATATTTTGATGACCGCGTCAAGGCAGAGCGTAAGGGCGTATTCATATGCATTACCGCCCCAGTTACGCGCATCGTATTTGTCAATATCTGCGAGGCTATCTGCGGTGTAAAGTATCATCCCCCAGGTTGCCCCTCTAAAGTCAGCACAAGCAGCAAGAGCAGAACATTCCATTTCTACAACTGCACAGCCCTCACTCTTGCGGTAAGCCACCTTCTCTTTGGTTTCACGAAAAAATCCATCTGTTGACCAAGTGATGACCTCTTGATATTTCATGCCGTGTTCAAGAATGGTCTCTTTAATCGCTTTTCTTGCCTTTTCGCTGATTTCCATAAATCGCGAGGGTGGTGCATAGTGATATGATGTTCCTTCATCGCGCAGAGCCTTGCAGGGAACAAGGAATGTACTTTCCGGAAATTTTTCAAGAGCACCGCAGCTGCCTGCCGATATAATTTCACTCACCCCGTAACCAATCAACCAATCCAGTATCTGTGTCGCAGGTGCAGAGCCAACGGGTGCTTGGCAAAGCACAATCTCCTCACCCTTGTATTTTGTAATATAAATGGGATAATGCTTGGTTGCGCTCTCAAAAGCTGCTACCTGCTTGGTATCAGTGTTATTGGCGTATTCATCAATGTAAGCGCCAAGAAAAGCGAACACACATTTCTTAGGTAAGTTTAAGCCAAGATTATCGTGAGTAGGATTGAGAACTGCAACCTGTTCCGTGTCAAACTCTAAAATTGGTATTTCATTTTTAACAATAGCCATATTATTTCTCCGTCAGCTTTCGTTTTATCAATTAGATTATATCACAACCGGTAATATAGTTCAACCAAAACCTTTTTATAATCAATAATTCCAAAACTTTTCCATATTCTTATGGAAAAAGTGCGACAAAAAGGGAACAAGCCGTGGCTCATTCCCTTATGTGTTTTATACCAATTTAGCTTGCGTAAAACGCAAATTTCACTCGTGCAACGCAGGAATTTAGCTTCCCTTCCTTCCCTGCCTCCTTTGTAAAGACACCCGCAGGGCGTGCGTTAGAAGAGGTGGCGCGACTTGTCGTGACGGAGGGATTGTTCGCCTCGTCGCTACCAATCTTAGCATGTCGTGGAAAGTCTCGTGGTAGCCCCATGTATTGCACTGCTTGGCTTTGTTTGGCTTTTTACTGTAGTATATTTTCAACTCTGCAACTGCAAAAGATTAAAATTTCCATTAATTATTCCATGTTTATAACTCAAATCTGCGCTCTCCCATAACGAACTCTATTTTTATGTCTTTTGCATATTTGTCGTTACGGTAATGCTTGAATTCTTTTAGAATGTCCACCATTGTTTTTGCTTCGTCGCCGAACTTTTGTTCTATCACATTGAGCCCTATAATTTCAATATGCACAGGTCTGCCCACCATATCGGTTAGGCAGTCCCAAAATGCATCCCAGTTGCATCCATAA
>JAGATW010000088.1 GCA_017621085.1 Clostridia bacterium
CTTTTATCCAAATGTGCTTGACTCAATACGATTTTTTTCATTTTAATTCTCCTAAGACAAACCTACAAATATCGAATTTATTATAGTATATTTTATTTAACCTGTCAACTGCTTTCAGCCAATTATTGTCGATTTAATCAGCGCAGGTAACAAACCAATGGTTGGTATGACTGTTGCTGTTGCAGTTGCTGTTGAAGAAAGCAATAAATAATTAGCTTTTTAAGGCGACCCATTTAAAACTGAATTAAAAAGAATGAGACACATCATTTTGGGTTAGTCCCTGATGATGTGTCTGCTTTATTTATTGATTAGTTTCCTGCGATTCGGTGGCTGGAAAACATATTCAACAAAACCCGCTGGTGCCAATTTATTTAAACCTTTCGATAGCCCATAACGCATGTGGAAAGATGTTTAATGTGTAGTTTTTATCTTTTCCTGAATTTTGTGGCAAAATAATTTTTCCGCTTACATCTATTGCTTCATTGGTTGCACCTGTAAGTGGCAAAACGAGTAAGGATTTGCCTATTTCTTTTTCTCCTATAAACACTTTAGCTATTAAATAACCATCCACAACAGCAGGAACATCGTCGAAAATTAGCATCTTATTTTTGAGCTTTACCTTTGCGGATACAGAGAGAATATTGTTGTCGTCTATATCCGAATTACAATGGATATCTAACAATTCAAAACAACCGTGATAGTCTATGCTTTCATCAATAAGTGCGATTTTTGCATTTTCAATCTGTGCTTTTAAGTTGCTGATTTCCCTCTCCTTTGGGTATATGAATTCTTGTGATATTCTTACTGTTTCCTCAGCTGCACTCGTTAACCTTTTGTCATTTCGTTGCTTTATTTTTTCATTTTCTGATTGTATATCGCTTGCTACCATAATGCCGGCACCAACACCGCCTATGGCAGAGGCTATTCCACCAAGCGTACCCCAATCGAGTTCTCTTTCTTTAGTAACATTAGTGTATTTCTTTAATGAATCAAGATATTTTTTGTAAACGTTGATATCTTCAATAAGTGAATTGATTTTCTCTTGAAGCATCCCTATACGCTTGTTGCGTCCATGTATATTTGAATATTTTCTGAACTTGTTGTCTTCAAGCTGCTGAGCCTGTGTTCTTTGTTGAGACATTTTTTCTATTTCTTTGCTTCTTTTTTGTCCCTCTACATAATTTTTGCTTTCTGCAAATAGAGAATCGATATTTTGCTCGCTTACTTTGATGTAATTCATCTTGTTGGCAATTAATATTGCTTTTTGCCTATTTGCGGGAGAGTTTACATGTTTTATACCATTGCTTAGGCAATCTTCATAAAAATTTTTTATGAAAAATTCCTTTTGTCTTTTTGTTTCTTCTTGGGTCGTTACTCTTTGGCTTTCTTCTTCTTCCAATAGAGCTTTTTTAACAGTTAGTACAATATAGATACATGAAAGTATGACGACAATGATACTTATAGCGGTTAATGCGAAATAGCCGTTATCTAATAGCGGTATAGTTATCGCGATACCAACAGCTAGAAGAAATATGCTGCTAAAACACGCATAAAGCTTTGCATATCGTAAATTTCGCTCCCTATAGTATTCATTTTTAAAACCAGAGCGAGTCGATAAGACAAAAATTAAACTTATTAATAAAGAAAAACAAAAGAAAATAAGAGCGTCCATAATATAACCTCCATAAATTAGTCGTAATTAAATGATTTTACTAACATGCTTGTGAAATTTATTGGTGTAGTTTTCTATAAAATCTAACCCAAACGATTATAGCACCTACAACAGCTGCATCGGTAACGCTGATATTAATGACCATTATAAATATGTTTTCAGCAGACGCAATGCTTGCAGCCATTAAGGAAATGCCAATAATACCTGCAACTACACCTAATACCACCCCCCGTGTTTTCAACCTTAGGATTGATGAAACAGCAAATGCACGATGCTCCTAAAAGGAACAACCCTGCTCCAATAATAGCAAAGAAAAATAATATAAATTCACCCTCTAAAATAAAAAAGTGCGCCAACCAAGGTCAGCGCACCGAAAAACGCAAACCCCAATTGTCGCCAAACAAATTTCAAGCATAAGAGGAGATGTCCCACATAATTAACCTGAAGGGATTTGCGCTTTTACCAAATCCTATTAGTTAATTATGTACGACGGAAAAAGGTATTATTCCCCTATAAAAAGAAAAATCCCCTTAAATATACTTATGAAATTTGTTTGGCATTTATTATTATATCACGAATTTTGTCAATTGTAAATACTTTTTGATAACAAAGTCAATCAATGTTAAAAAACACAAAAACAGCGACACGTGTCGCTGTTTTTGTGTTAGGAGAGTATATATGCAGAATTAATTCTGCAAAAGGATTAAGCCTTTTATTGTACATAGGGCTCTTTCGTAAATGTAAGTGTAACTGTGCCCTCTTCCTTTGCTGTAATTTTTACATGAGCATATCCAAAATTATTAACTATTTGACCTTTTACATATTCAATAACTACATCACTACCCTCGGAGGTTACTGTTAACTTATATTGTGTGTTGTCCATGTTTGCAAAGGCAAAATATATTTCGTGTCCTATACCAAGAAGTGTAATTGTTTGAGTAAGGTCGTTCGGTTTGTTAGAATAAATATATATATTGTTTTCCTCTGAGCCTATACAGGTAACATTTAAGTCCTCGGTAGCATCTTCTTTAGCAGTAATTTTAATAACTGCATCTTGACCAAATGGAATGTCGGTAAAGGTTAGAGAAATAACACCATCATCATTTGGTACAATTTCCTGCCCATTGTACTCTAAAGAGAAGAGATTGCCATTTATAGTAACAGTTTTTTCAAGAGCATTTAGCACCTTTACATACAAATATTCACCCTTTACAAATTGCTTTTCAAAGCTATAATAGAAGTCCTGTGGGACGAAGGGTAAGTCGCCAAGCACTTGAGCAAGAATAGCACTTTCCTCAGAGCTTCCGGCAGGCACGCCTTCGTTCATAACTAAATAAATATTTGTAGGGTCATTTTTGTTGTATTTACCAAAGGCATAATTTAAGTCCTTATCTAAAGCATATATATAAAAGTCTCTGTTATGTTCGTTTGTACATGCTTGCCCCTTATCGTTTATTGCCAGCAAACTACAATCATTAAAGTTGTCAGGGAAGAATGTGTAGATTTGAACATTTTCGTAGGTAGGTAAGCTTCCGTCCGGATACACAAGGTTGAACCATATTGGTTCATATCCGTCGCTTTCTGTAAATGTAGCCATATAGGAATTATTGCTTTCATTTAAAATAACGTTGCTTGTATCACAAGAGAAGAAAGAGCTTGGGTGAGAAATTGTCACATTGTATTCATCAGCTAATAAGTAAACAGTAGCTATACCATTTTCATTTGTTATAGCCTCAATTATGCTTTCCCCATTCTTAGTAAATGTAAACACAGCGTTTTTAAGAGGCTCACCATCACTTGCTTGTGCAGATACTGTGTAGCTTATTGACAAATCAGCATGTGCTTTGTAAGTAGAGTTGTTAGCAATTCTAATCAATGAATTGAACTCTGTATCATATAGCTCATATCCATTAGGCAAGTAGCTAATGTACATAAGCTGTGTTTTGCCTTCAAGCTCTTTTTTAAGCATTTCAAAACGAGCTAAACCATTTTCGTCGGTTGCCTTGTTTGTAAAAGGATACATTGTGTTAACAGTTGCACCCTCAATACCGTTTTCGTTCTTGTCAAGAACATATATTTCAAAGTAAACAACCTCATTAACCTCTATTTCAAGATTTGCTCCCTCAAAGGTTAAATCCTCGCTTGCATTGTACACAAAACCCTCGGGTAATCCCACAACTCTTAATTTTACAATGTCGTAATAAATAAAATCTGCACTTGCAACGCCACTATCGTTAGTTGTAGAGGTTATTTCATTGTCGCTTGAATAAAACAATACCACCACACCTTCAACAGGCACATCTCCGTCTTTTATGGTTACTGTAAATGTAGTTGCTTCCTTTACAATATAATTACACTCGTCACAATAACCGTCCTTGTTTTCGTCATTATGCTCGTCACTTATTATAACGTCTGGGTGGAATATACAAGCTTTAACGTGTTCATTTTCGTATACAGTCCAGCTTTCCTCGTATGTGTGACCCAAAGCCTCACCTTGTGTTGCACCACAAACAGTACAGCTATCAGGCTCCTCGCAGGTAGCCCCCTGCCAACTGTGACCTAAAGCTTCGCCTTGTGTTGCATCGCAATTCTCACAGGACTTAGGCGCATTACAGGTAGCCTCATTCCATTGGTGTGGTGCAAGCTCGCCATATGGCTCTCCACATAAAGTGCATTTTGCAAGAAGAGTACAAGAGGCTGTGCCACCTGTATGTGTACAAGGTACATCAACGCTTTCATCATTATTAATAGATGAGCTTGTCACATCATCAGTTGACGGCTTATCAGCCTTTGATGAATTAGTGCTTGGCAAATTAGCACTTGAAGAATTACTTGGTGTGCCATTATCATTAGGCTTTTCCTTGTCACACCCTGTAAATAAAGCTATGGAAGTCAAAATTAGTACTATTGATAAAATTATTAGTATGGTTTTTTTCATTGCTCTAACCCTCCGTTTTGTTCTTTACAATAACAGTATAATCCATTAGAGGCAAAAAAACTACCACCCAAATTGGTAATTTAAAACCATTTATTTTTGTCCCATTTTTACCCATTTGGAATAGCAAAAAGCACATAACTAACCCTAAATCAAGGTAAAACACGACAATTATTTCGTTTAACCGAAACGCAAAACGAAATATAATTTCGTTTGACCGAAATTTGCTCAAGGCTTTACATAATGCTATAAGGCTAATTTGCTTAACTCATTTAGTATATTTTCTTGTCTATGAGCATCTATTAACGAGTATTTGCCACGCACACCTATTTTGATAAGTGTGCCCACATGACGGTAGCCAAAAAGAGCAGGGGGCAAGTGGGTAACTATATCGTTTATGTTGCGTATAACATAAAAACCATCCCACCTGTGTCTGTTTTTGCCAAGTATTCCCCACATAACTCTTGGCGCACCAAAGCCATAGCCTTGTATTTTGCCACGCAAATCAGACCTTACAAACCAAGCATATTCGCAAAAAAGACAAGCAAGCGCTCCACCGTGGGAATATCCTGTTATAACAATTTCATCAAGGGAAGTGTCTAAAATTAACCCTTCTACGTAAGGAACAATGCTTTTAAAAACACGCAAAAAGCCTCTATGTATAAATAATCCCTTGTAAGCCTTTATGGGAAAGTCAAGATTATTTTTCCAATCTAATTTTCCGTTTGAGCATTCAAAATATAAATAAAGGGTATTGCCAATCCTTTCATAAGCGTAGCTTCCGTCACCTTCTATATGTATATACTCAATGCTTAAGCATCGCCTAAATAAGCTTTCTAATTTCATAAAAACTCCACGCATAAAAATAGGTGCAACGAAAAACCGTTGCACCTACATTTTATTCATAAATATTTATTTTGCTATTAATCAATCGGGTTAGTAGGAATAACTACATTAGCTCCGTTTTCTGTCATAACGCTTGGTAGCTTTCCGTCCCATTTAGTAAGATATTCAATATACTTTAAGTAATCGGTAATTAGCTTAATTTCCTCAACGCTCTTACCCTCAAAGTCAATTTCATATTCAATGGACTGTGTACCTTCTGCGTTATCTAAAACAGCTTCCTTAACTGTAAAGCCTAAGGCTCTTGCGATTTCAATAGACTTTAGCTTTAATGCAGTAGCCTCTGCTTGAGCAATTTTTAGTTGTGCGTCAGCCTCACCCTGAGCCTTTGCAATTTTTGCCTCAGCCTCTGCCTTAGCAATTTGAATTTCAGCCTCAGCAGCCTTTAGCTTAGCCTCAGCCTCACCCTGTGCCTTTTCAATAGCAGCCTTAGCCTCAGCTTCAGCAGCAGCTATCTTTGCAGCATTTTCATACTCGGCACGGAGCTGATTTTGCTCAGCTATCATCTTTTCCTCAACGGCTCTTTCAAAAGCGTCAGAGAAGTCAATATTTGTTAAAACAACAGTAGAAATAGTTACAAAATACTTATCAGCAATAGAATTCTTAATAGCTTCCTCAACCTGTGGTGACATAGACGCACGGTCAGAAATAATGTCCATTGCCTTATATGAGGAAAGAACAGATTTTGCCTTTTCAATAGCTATACTTTGAATTCTGTTTTGCAAAACAGTAAGTGAGCCATATTCCTTAGCAATTTCAATTGCCTTGTCACTCATAATTTGATATTGAAGTGTCATTGTAACGTCCATAGTCTGCGCATCGCTTGAATAAGCAGCAGTAACTATGTCAAGATTTTGTACCTTAGCATCATATTTTGAATATGTATTGGTAATCCAAAAATCAAAGTGTGTGCCGGCAGTTCTCACAGCCTTTGCCTCACCCATATATTTAACAACAGCAATTTCACCTGTGTCAACTGTGTGGAAGCTTGGTGGAATTAAAATGGTAAGAAGCAAAAGTCCACCTGCAACACCTAAGCAAATTTTACCGGCAAGCGTTTGCTTTCTTGCCTTTTTTGATTGAGCTATTGAAATAGCAACACAAACAATAATACCAATAATAAATACTAATGCGATTAAAAAGCCTATCATAAAAAGCTCCTCCTTTATTTCTTTGATTTAATTATACTACCATTTGCACCCAATGTCAATAAACTATCGGTTTCAATTGACAACTCTTAGTTTAATTTCATATAGTTATATTAAGAGGAAATGATATGATTACTTTAAATAATACACAATTAAATAAAGAATATATAATTACAAGCATCAAAGCAGAAAATAGCTTGAAATATAGATTTTACGACCTTGGATTATACAAGGGAGCAATAATAAAAAGACAAAAAAGCAGTCCTTTAGGGGACCCTGTGTCGTATTTAATTAAAGAAACGGTAATTGCCATAAGAAACGTGGATGCTGAAAAAATAGAGGTAGAGCCATATGAGTAAGGAAAAAATCGCCTTAGTTGGCAACCCCAATGTTGGCAAAAGCACGGTTTTTAATAATCTTACGGGAATGCATCAGCGCACAGGCAACTGGACAGGCAAAACAGTAGAAGTGGCAGAGGGCAAATTTACCCACAATAATAATGAATACACAATAATAGATTTGCCCGGCACATATTCCTTAAGAGCAAGAAGTGCCGAGGAGGAGGTAACAAGGGACTACATTTTACAAAATCCGGATTGTAAAATAATAGTTGTGTGTGATGCCTGCGCAATTGAGCGAAACCTAAATCTGCTTTTACAGGTTATGGAAATAAACAAAAACGTGCTTGTTTGTGTTAACCTACTGGACGAGGCTCAGAAAAAAGGAATAAGCATAGACTTAAAAAAGCTATCAAGCATACTTGACTCACAAGTAGTAGGCTGTAGTGCAACTTCCGGCAAGGGCATTGATGAAATTAAGGAAAATATTAAAAACATTCACCCCAGTGGCTATAAAACCGAATATGCGCATGTTAAAACGGAGGATGAAAAAATAGAAAAAAGGCTACAGGTAGCCGAAAAAATTGCAAAAGAGGTAGTATCAAAGGACAAAAACACAAAAAAGAAAAAAGAGGGCATAGATAGATTTTTAACAGGGAAATATCTTGCCTTTCCTACAATGCTGATTTTTCTTTCATTATTATTATTTATAACGATAACTTTTGCAAATTACCCATCACAGCTTTTAAGCAGCATCTTTACAAAAGGTGAGGAGCATTTATATAATTTTATGCTATCAATAAAAATTCCTTTGGTGATTTGTGATTTTGTTTGCTTGGGTGTTGTGCGTGTGGTATGCTGGATTACCTCTGTTATGCTACCCCCTATGGCAATATTTTTCCCACTATTCACACTTTTAGAGGATTGGGGATATTTACCAAGAATAGCATTTAACTTAGATAAGCCCTTTTGCAAATGTGGTAGCTGTGGCAAGCAAGCCTTAACTATGTGTATGGGTATTGGCTGTAATGCGGTAGGCGTTACCGGATGCAGAATAATAGATTCACCCAAGGAAAGAAAAATAGCAATTCTTACAAATGCCTTAGTGCCATGTAACGGTCGCTTTCCCACACTTATAATGATACTAACGGTATTCTTTGCAGGTGCAGGAGCATTATCAAGCCTAAAGGGAGCTACCCTTTTAACAATAATCCTTGTTTGCTCTGTACTATTTACTTTTTTTATTTCATACATCTTATCTAAAATACTAAAGGGAGAAAAAAGCACATTTATATTAGAATTACCACCATACCGTAAGCCACAAATTGCAAAAACCCTTGTGCGTTCTGTTTTTGATAGAACCATATTTGTTTTGCTAAGAGCCTTGTGCGTGGCAGTTCCTTGCGGTGCTATTATATTCTTGCTTTCAAATATCGTAATTGGAAATACGTCTTTATTAATTCATATTTCTGATTTTATAGACCCGTTTGGCAGAATATTCGGAATGGATGGAATAATTATTCTTGCATTTATTCTTGGCTTGCCCGCTAATGAAATAGTAATTCCAATAGCCTTAATGGCATATACCTCAAAATCAGCAATGACCGACATATCAGATATGAATTTGATAGGAGATATATTGATTCAAAACGGTTGGGGAGTATCAACTGCCATATGCGTTTTGGTATTTACTCTTTTCCATTCTCCTTGCTTAACCACTCTATTAACAATAAAAAAGGAAACCGGAAGCATTAAATATACCCTTTTATCTGCAATAATACCAACGGTCTTAGGCTTAACCCTTTGCTTTACAATAAATTTAATTTGCAAAATAATATAGGAAGCAGACGCAATTAAACGTCTGCTTCCTATATTTATACAACCTAAGCTTAAATAAAAAACGGCCTCAAAATCAACCAAATTGATGACCCTTCAACAAAAAAGTCCGTCATTAAAAAACAGATGTATTTTAATGACGAATTTTGTCAAATGAATATGATGAATAAATTCAAAATTCTTATTCATTATAGGCAATAGCCGATATTCACCATTTGGTCAAAAGGTAGAATTTTTTAAAAATTTTTGTGCAAAATAAACATTTAGGAAACTAACGAAAATTGTATATAATACACAACGATGTTATACAAATGCCTATAATGAAGCTTTTTGCACTCAAAAGTGGGAATTCAAGGCAAACATGTGGAAAACTCCGTCGAAAATGTTGAAAACTCTTGATTTTGCAAGGGTCGAAAAGTGGATTTTTCAACTTTTCCACATTTCAAGACGTGGAAAAAGTGAAAAACTTCCCCTTGTTTTACACAAATGCCAAAAATTGAACTGTAGAAAAAAATAAATTTTCAACTTTCCACTTGACAACTTTTATTCATTCAAGGTGAAAATATTCATCTGAATTAAATTTATTCTTGTGTAAAATGCACAAAAATCAGACTTTTCTTAGGAAAATCAAGGCTCCAACGGAAAGAATAATAATTGATAATATCAAATGCTCTATATACACAGGAAAAATTACATAAACATTGTACCCTTCATAAAATCCATCGGGGGCTATTATCATTTTTAAAACAGCACTTTCCACAAGTATAACTAATATGTACAAAAGCTTTATTGCGTAAAATAAATTTTGCTTGTAATTCATTTCTTCTCCTTTCGTAACAAGTTCTTACCAATACACAATAATTGTATAATATTCTTTCAATCTCTTCAAGGAACAATATTTTCCTGTAATATGTTGAAAATGAGAACAACTGCTGAAAAATAGTAGGTTTTTTGAAATACACTATTGAATTTTTTCTTATTTTATAGTATCATATTTAAAATGCTTTGACGGTGGAGGAAATTCATTTGAAAAAAAAGATAGATGAAGCAATTTGCCGTTACGGTATGGAAAATGTCTTTGACGGTGCTATAATCGGTTTTTCCGGCGGTGCTGACTCAAGCGCACTTTTACATTATTTGAAGGACAAATGTAAAAATCTTTTAGCAGTTCACATTAATCATATGATAAGAGGCGAAGAGGCTAAAAGAGATGAGGAGCTATGCAAGCACACCTGTGAAAAATACGGCGTTGAATTTAAGTGCGTGGAAATAGATATTCCTTCTCTTAGCAAGGAAAGAAAAAAGGGCCTTGAGGAAACTGCAAGGGACGAAAGATACAGAGTATTCAAGGAAATATTAAAGGAAAATCCACAATATAAATGTATTGTAACTGCTCACAATTCAAATGACAATGCAGAAACAATATTATTTAACCTTGCAAGAGGGAGTGGAATAAATGGCTTAAGTGGAATTAAGCCGGTAATGGACAACGTATATCGTCCGCTAATTAATTGTACAAGAGATGAAATAATTGAATATTGCTCTGTCAATAATATTGAGTATGTAACAGACTCAACAAATAACGATACGGACTATACAAGAAATCATATAAGACACAAGGTTATTCCTCAGCTTTTAGAGGTAAATAGTGGTTTTTTTGATTCCTGTGCAAGGCTAAGTGAAATATTAAGACAGGACGAAGAATATATCTTAAAGGAAGCACAAAAAATTGTTTCAACAATAAAGGATGGTAAAATTCCAAAGGATACAGCATGCTTGCTTGATGATGCAGTTTTAGTCCGTGTTTTAAAATTAGTGTCCTGTGAAAATCTTGAACATAAATCGGTTAAAGCCTGTATTCAGCTGATAAGAAGCTGGAGCACGGGAAAAATGGTCAATTTGGAAAAGGGCATAACCTTTAAAATTGAGCATAGCTATTGCTCCTTTATTAAAACAGAGGAAACAAAAGCAAAAGCATTTAGAGTTAATCTTCAAAACGGAATTAACTATATTGATGAAACTAATGTTATAGTTACACTTAATGAAGAGCTATGTGACAAAAACTACGTGGAAATAGGAAGCGTTAGACTTAATTCAAGCCAAATTCAAGGCACACTTTTTGCAAGAAGCAAGGAAACGGGAGATAGCGTAAAAAGCAAGGGTATTACGAAAAAGCTAAAAAAAGTATTTACCGATTTGCATATTCCATCACATATTCGACCGCTTTTGCCGATTATTTGTGATGATTTAGGTGTTTTGGCAGTTCCCGGTATTGTAGCGAGGGATAAGGCATTTGATAAAAAAGGTGATTTAAATATAAAGATATACAACTACGGAGGTAGCAATGAAAAAGAAAAATAACATACTCACCATAGTAATATTGATAGCTATTGCGATATTGCTTGTAACTGTCATTGTGTCAGTTTTCAACTTTTCGCCCAAAATAGAGGAGTATTCCTATGGTGAAATGGTAAATGCCTTTGAGCAAAATAAGGTATATGGCTTTATCAAGGACCCAAATGAATTTTCTGTAATTATCTTTTTAAGTGCAGAGGATTGGACTAATTATTGGGATGGTGATACGAAAAATGACAAGGGGCTTTATGAAAGCCTAAGAGTTGCAAACCTTGCAAGCAGCGATTATTATGAATTTTTTGGCTCACCATACAGTAGCTATGAGCCATCAATGCTTAGCGACATTCAAAATAGACTTGAAACATTAGGCATAAAGTCCAATCTTGAAAATCGTTATGAATCTAAGGAGGTAAAGGAAACTCCTTGGTACGTTTCAAATCTTCCATTAATAATAATGGTAGTGTTATTCATTGTGTTTATGGTTATCACCTTCCGTCAGGCAAATGGTGGTAAAATGAGTAGCTTTGGTAAATCCAAGGCAAGACATGGTGAAAACGCAAGAGAAAGGGTAACCTTTGCAGATGTTGCAGGAGCTGACGAGGAAAAGGCAGAGCTTGAGGAGGTTGTTGAATACCTTAAAAACCCATCCAAGTTTACAGGCTTAGGCGCAAAAATTCCTCACGGTGTTCTTTTAGTAGGCCCTCCGGGTACAGGTAAAACCTTGCTTGCTAAGGCAGTTGCCGGTGAGGCTGGTGTGCCATTCTTCTCAATGTCAGGCTCTGACTTCGTTGAAATGTATGTTGGTGTTGGCGCATCAAGAGTAAGAGATTTGTTCAGCAATGCAAGAAAATCAAATGCAGCTATTATATTTATTGATGAAATTGATGCAGTAGGCCGTCAAAGAGGCGCAGGCTTAGGTGGTGGTCACGACGAAAGAGAGCAAACATTAAACCAACTCCTTGTTGAAATGGATGGCTTTGATGGACACTCCGGAATTATAGTAATGGCAGCTACCAACCGTCCTGACATTCTTGACTCAGCTTTGTTAAGACCGGGTCGCTTTGACAGACAAATTACAATCGGCTTGCCTGATATAAAGGGCAGAGAGGAAATATTAAAGGTTCACGCAAAGGGTAAGCCCTTTGAGGAAACCGTTGATATGCACAAGGTAGCTCAAACAACAGTAGGCTTTACAGGTGCAGACCTTGCAAACCTCTTAAATGAGGCAGCGCTTTTAGCTGCAAGACGTTCAAAGAGTCTAATCGGTATGGACGAATTTGAGGATGCTTGGGTAAAGGTTTGCGTAGGTACACAAAAGAAGAACAGAATGACCGAAAAGGAAAAGCGCAACACAGCAATTCACGAGGCAGGTCACGCAATTATAGCTCACATACTTCCAACTCAGGACAATGTACGCCAAATTTCCATTATTCCAAGCGGAAGAGCTCTTGGCTATACATTAACTCCGCCAAGTGAAGATAAGTATAGCGAGTCCAAGCAGGAAATGAAGGAAAGAATTGCAATGATGCTTGGTGGCAGAGTAGCAGAGCAAATCATATTCGGTGACTATACAGGTGGCGCATCAAACGATATCCAAAGAGCAACAGAGGTTGCCCGTAAGATGGTAACGGTTTATGGTATGAGTGATGAATTGGGAACAATTCGCTACGGCTCACAGCAAAGTGAGGTTTTCTTGGGCAGAGACTTTGGCTCAACTCCTGACTATTCTGATGCAACAGCTGCAAAAATTGATGCAGAAATTAAGAAAATCGTTGATGAATCCTATAATCTTGCAAAGGATATTCTTACCGAAAACAAGGATAAGCTTAACTTTATCGCTGACTTCCTAATTAAGCACGAAATCATGGATGACGAGCAATTTGCTTGTGCTATGAAGGAGAATGCTACAATGGAAGAGGTAGAGGCACTTGTAACCGAGAAAAAGCGCAGAAGCGAGGAAGAAAATAAGCGCAGAGCCGAAAAAGCAGAGGCGGAAAGAAAAGCTGCCATACAGGCTCAAATGGAAGAGCGTAAGCGTATGGAAAAGGAGCTTGGCTTAAGCGACGATGACGATGAGCAAGCTTCAAACGAGGGAGAAAGCACTGAATTACCATCATTAGAAGAAGGCAAAACCGAGGATGTAAACAACTCAGATGAAGCAAATTCTTCAACTGAAAATGATGAAAGAAATTCGGATAACAAGCCACAAGAATAGCTTTAGAAAAGATGCAGGCGAAAAATCGCCTGCATCTTTTAAATTATTATATAATGAAAGTAGTCAAAATGCACAAAAAACAAATTTAAAATTGTGCATTTGTCCCAAAAATTCACAAATCTATTGACAGTTTCGGCATTTTATTATATAATTATTATGTAAAAAATCGATTTCAAGGAGGAAATCATGAAAAAGAAAATTATAATTGCACTTCTCGTGCTCTCTGCTTTAGTATTGGTGTTCGCATCATGTGGCGAATGTAAGCATGAGGAGTATGAGGTTAAGTCAACTGTTGATGCAACTTGTGTTGCTGAAGGTAAGATCATTTCTGTTTGTAAGGAATGTGGAGCTGAAAAGGTAGATACTATTCCTAAAAACGGAAACCACCAAATGAACTATACAGAAATTGAACCAACCTGTAAAGAGGCTGGTAAGACAATTGGTACATGTAAGGTTGAGGGCTGTACATTTACAACCGAAACTGCGGGCAAGCCAAAGCTTAGCACATGTAGCAGTAGCACATGGGATGACGTAGTTACAAAGGAAGCAAGCTGTACAGAGGATGGTAAAAAGATAACCATATGTACTGTTTGTGGAAAAGAACAGTGGAATCCTAGTTTAGACAGCACAATTCCTGCATTAGGTCATACATATGACAGAAATGCTTTTGCAACTGACGAGGAAAAGGGCATTACCTTTGTTCCCGGTAAGTGCGATGTAGAGGGTTACTTTGCAAGAGAGTGTAAGGACTGTGGCTACAACCAAGACCCAATCACTCGTGATGAGTACGCTCAAATGCCTGACTATGATACAGTTAAGTATGACCAGATGGAAGCTTTATCACACAACTTTGCTCAATTCGTTGAAACAGTTGCGCCAACATGTACAGTTGATGGCTATGAGCTTTACAAGTGTACAAGAGAAGGCTGTGATGGCGAAAAGAGAGTGCCAACCGACTATGCAACAGGACATATTTACAATAAGGGTGCTGACGCAGTTCTTGGTACTGACTATGTAATCGCACAAGCTCCAACCTGTATAAACACAGGTATAAAGGCTTACTTATGTACAGTTTGTGGCGAACAGGCTGAGGATGATGAAAATACAGAATCTATTCCAACAGTTGAGCATAGCTTTGTTGAGGAAGACCAATATTTAATCGTTGGTATGGACGCAACTTGTACAGATGCTGCTTATAAGGTATTTAAGTGTAGCTCTGATATAAGCTGTACTGAAGAAAAGAAGTTTACATATGGCGAAGCACTTGGACATAAGTGGGTAGTAAATGCTGAGCCTTCCTGCGCAACAAACGGTATGACATATTATGTTTGCTCAAATGTATGCAATGGCGAAACATGTACTGAAGATAAGTATGATGAGCCATCACAGGAAATCAGGCACCAGTTTGGTTCACTTGTAAGTGCTCCTACCTGTGTTGCAGATGCAGTATATAATTGTAAGGTTTGTGGTAATGACTATTCTGCATATGACGATGATGTAGAAGGACAGGCACACGGCAACCACGATTATTCAATCTTGTTTGATACAATCGCACCAACATGCTCAGCTGAGGGCTATAACATTTACAGCTGTGCAGCAGGTGAGTGTGGCACATACTATGGTGATGATGAAAACGAAAAGGACAGGGAAGTAACACCAAGAATTGACCATATATTCAATCCTGTAACTGAAGATGGTAAGATTGTATGTACAGTTTGCTCAATGCAGTACAGAGACGTAACAACAGAAATCACAACCGGTAGCAAGGACCTTTGCTTCAACTGTGGCAAGACACCTTGTGAATGTGGTCTTATCGTTGAATGGAACGGTTACGTTTCACCTAAGGACCCGGAAGAATTAAAGGCTAATGAAACACTTACGAAGGTTGAAACAATTTGGACTGAGGTTTATGACGAGCCAACAGCTATTCCTCTTGCAATCGGTAACGGTATGATCGTTCTTAATGGTGAGGATGCAACAACATATGTTGTTAAGGTTTACGACAAGGTAAATGGCACATTACTTGCTACAATTGAAAAGTCTGGTAGCGTTGCATTTGTTGACCTTTACAAGTATGCTGAGGTTGGTCAGGTTGAAATTACCGCATCAACAAATGGATATGCATACTTCTACGAAATAATCGACTAATTTCATAAAAATAAGGGAGAGCAAGAAATCTTGTTCTCCTTTTTTATATAAACAAGCGAAGCATACTTGCTTTAATCTTAGTTGAATTAAACAAAATGCTCACATATCCAAAAGAAATTGCTTATTGACAGCTTTTTTTAGTGCTTTTTTGTGCAATATAAACAAAAAGAATATATTTGATGAAAAGCTATTGATATTTTATACAAAAAATGATAAAATTAATCTATAAAAGTACATATTAATGTACAAGAAAAACGAGGTGAAACATGAAAAAAAGAATTTCTTTGATTGTGTCAGCAATTTGCTTGCTTGCACTTTTGGTTGCTCTTGCGTCTTGTGGACATGAGCATAGCTTTAAGGCAGAGTGGGAAAGCAACGAAACAGACCACTGGCACGTATGTGAGGTAGAGGGTGAGGAATGCTCTGAAGTTGATGGTAAGGCTGTTCATACCTTTGCTGAAAAATCAAAAACAGATGCTACTTGTACTGCTAAGGGCACTTTAGTAGAGGCTTGCTCAGTATGTGGCTATGAAAAGACAACAGAAATTGAAATGGTTGCACACACTTATGCTGATGCAACTTGTACAGCTCCAAAAACATGTACAGTATGTGGCGGCACAGATGGTGAAGCGCTTGGACATACATACTCTAATGCAACATGTACAGCAGCAAAAACTTGCTCTGTATGTGGTGAAACAGATGGCGATGCTCTTGGCCATACAGAAGTAATTGATGCAGCAGTAGCTCCAACTTGTACAGAAACAGGTCTTACAGAAGGTAAGCATTGCTCAGCATGTGGCGAAGTACTTGTAGCACAAGAAACAGTTGATGCTCTTGGTCATACAGAAGTAGTTGATGCAGCAGTAGCTCCAACTTGTACAGAAACAGGTCTTACAGAAGGTAAGCATTGCTCAGTATGTAATGAAGTGCTTGTAGCACAGGAAACAGTTGATGCAACAGGCCATACAGAGGTAGTTGATGAAGCAGTAGCTCCTGATTGTACACAAACAGGTCTTACAAAAGGTAAGCATTGCTCAGTATGTAATGAGGTACTTGTAGCTCAAGAAACAATAGATGCTCTTGGTCATAAAGAAGTAGTTGATGAAGCAGTAGCTCCTGATTGTACACAAACAGGTCTTACAGAAGGTAAGCATTGCTCAGTTTGTGACGAAGTACTCGTAGCACAGGAAGTAGTTGGTAAGCTTGACCACGTTTATGATGTAAAGGGCGAAACAGTAGCTGCAACTTGCTTAGCAGACGGTTACACAGTATATGGCTGTTCAGCAGGCAACTGTGGAACAACAAAAAACAAGGACATTGTTAATAAGCTTGACCACGTATATGACGTTAAGGGCGAAACAGTAG
The DNA here is from genome assembly GCA_017621085.1 of Clostridia bacterium. Lineage (GTDB taxonomy): Bacteria > Bacillota > Clostridia > Oscillospirales > CAG-272 > RGIG2000. The sequence continues at coordinate 16,916 of JAGATW010000088.1, forward strand.
CTGCAACTTGCTTAGCAGA
>JAGATW010000089.1 GCA_017621085.1 Clostridia bacterium
CATGGAAAGCCAAAAAATCAAGATATGCAAAGCTTTGACAAGATATGCACCCCAAAAGTGTCTAACTTTTGGGGTGCATATCAAAATTCATATAGCTTTTTCTTTTGTCAAAAACACTAAAAACCGTTTGATATTAAGATTTGTTCTTGTATATACAAGAAGTATCCTTTAAATATTGAATGCGTCTTGGTATAAATATTGCTTGATGCTCCGACTAATGCTACAAAGACGCTTGAAATGGCTGCTTTTAGCTTTGCTTTGAAAGAAAATGTATATCTCTGTATTTTTTTGGGGGAATTCCGTATTTGTTTTTGAAAGCGGTTGAAAAATAATTGGAATCCAAAAAGCCACAGGCAAGGGCAACGTCAGTTATGCTTATTTGAGTGTGGGATAAAAGGTGCTTTGCCTTATTTAATCTTACATCATTTATACATGCCTTAATTGTTGTGTTACCTTCCTTTTTAAAAATGTAATGAAGGTAAGATGCAGAGTAATTTAATTGCTTTGCCACATAGTCGCAAGAAAGCTGCATCATATAATTTTCGTTAATAAAATTTATTGCTCTAAAATAGATTTGCTTTGCTAATGGTATTTCATTTAAGTCATTGCTCATGCTTTCACAGCTTTTGTACAGCTCTATAATCATATATTTTAAGGGAGATATAAATTTCATAACATCATCAAATCTTGGCACAGAGATGGAAAGCTCATTGTAAAGCTCCGAGAAATGATTATCGCACTCTGGCAAAACTCGTTCCATAAATTTTTTCGATTTTTTAAGAGTGCCTCTATAACCGGAAATGTTAATACACATAATACAAGTATCTTGATAAAGCACAGGAATAACAAATTCCTCAACACCGGCATAGCAACAGGAATAATAGGGCTCTGTTATTTTTGCGTGATTTAACTTTTGCTTATTAAGAACACACTTGCCTTGTGTTTTACTGTTTTGCTTTAGGTAAAAGCAAACGCTGTGAAGGTGAATTTCATAGTCTGATAATTCGCTAATGTAAGGCTCAAATTTTGAGTCAAAGCCACTTAAGGAAACAAAATAGCCGATACTCCTTAAAAAGTCGATGTAATTTAAGCATTCCTGTAAAATAGAAGTATTCATATAACAATTCCTTACATAATAGTTTTTTAAAGAAAAGCAGTAGAAAAACAAAGGTTTTATCTTATTTTCTATTATATAATGAAAATGGAATAATGTCAAGGAGTGTGCATAATATGTTGAATTTTATAAATGAAACTAACCAAATACCACAAATAGCAGATGTAGATGTTTTAGTATGTGGCGCAGGTCCTGCAGGACTTGGTGCATCCATTATGGCTGCTCGGTTGGGGGCAAGTGTAATGCTTGTGGAATCACAAGGATGTCTTGGAGGAATTGCAACCGCAGGAATGATGTCCCATTGGGGTGACCGTTCATCAAGTATAGTAATGAAGGAAATATGGGATTTAGCCTATGAAAAATCAAAGGACATTGGCTGGGCACAGGAAAACGGCTGTGGTAAGGACGCAATTTACCACGATATACAAAAAATTGTCCTTGAGGAAATGGTAAGTAAGGAAAACATAAAGGTTCTTTATTACACCCTTGTATGCAAGGCAGTAGTTGAAAATGGAGAGATTGTTGGCGTAATAGTAGAAAACAAGTCGGGACGTGGCTTTATAAGAGCAAAGCGAGTAATAGATTCCACAGGGGATGGTGATGTTGCAGCCTCAGCAGGAGTACCTTACTTTAAAGGACGTGAGTCTGACGGAAGAATGCAACCCTGTACAATAATGTTCAATGTAGGTGGAGTTGACTTTGAAAGAGCAGTGTTCCCACCGTCCTTTGAAACTACCGTTGAAACAGAAAAGGGTGAGCTTCAGGCTCTTGCAAAAAAGCTTTTGCCATTTCCGGCAGGACACGTGCTTCTATATAAACAGCCTATACCAAATACAGTATGCTGTAATATGACAAACGCAATAGAAATTGACGGAACAGACGGAGAAAGTCTAACCAAGGGTGTATTTACCTGTCGTTCACAGATAATTCCCATTATTAAGTTTTTGCGTGAATATGTGCCCGGATATGAGAATTGCTGGCTTATGAGCTCAGCTTCCCTTATTGGTATTCGAGAAACTCGTCATTTTGAAGGCTATGAAACACTTTCAAAGGACGATATATTACAAGCAAAATATTACGATAACTGGGTAGTAAAAAGAGCTTGGTTTAACTTTGATGTTCATAATTTAACAGGAGCAAGTCTTGACAAAACAGGTATTCAGCACGGCTGGAAGCAAAATGGTGAATATACAATTCCATACGGTTGCTTGCTACCTAAAAATGTAGAGGGACTTCTTTTATCAGGCAGAAACATAAGTGGCTCTCACCTTGCCCATTCTAATTTTAGAATTATGTCTGTATGTATTGCAATAGGCGAGGCAGCAGGCGTTGCCTCTGCAATTTCAATAAAGCAAAATGTAAAATTATCGCAGGTTGATGTAAAGGAAATACAAAAATATATGGGCAAATGAATTTTATTTGCGAGGAAAACTTATGAGTAGGCTTGAGGAAATAGATAAAAATTTTAAAATTGAAACGAATTTAAACAAAAGCGATATTAAGCTTTATTCAGTGCTTGAAGAGCCATTTTGCGTTTATGGCGTTAAATATGAAAACGGAAAATTCCGTCGTATGCCGGAAGATGTAGCTAAATGTGTAAATGATGGAGTAAATGGCTTGCATACTAACACATCAGGTGGTCGTGTGCGCTTTAAAACAGATAGCTCATATATAGCAATTTTTGCCAAAATGTGTAATATTGGCAAAATGGATCACTTTGCCATAACAGGCTCCGGAGGCTTTGATATGTACATAAGGGTTGATGGAAAAGATAAGTTTAACAGTACCTTTCGCCCACCCTTTGATTTTACCGATGGCTATGAGTCAATATTTGAATTTAACACAAGTGAAATGCGTGAAATAACAATTAATTTCCCGCTTTACAGTGATGTTTGTAGCTTGTATATAGGTCTTGAGGAAAAAGCAAAAATTCAATCCCCTACCCCATATGTTAACAAAAAGCCAATAGTATATTATGGTCACTCCATAACACAGGGTGGCTGTGC
>JAGATW010000090.1 GCA_017621085.1 Clostridia bacterium
GGTTAAGCCCAAAACAGAGGGGGCTTATTGGTATGACGAAACTAACGATCGCGTGATCAAGGGTCTTGAGGAAAAGCTTGCTAACTATACCATCGACGACTTTATCGACGGTAGAATTAACGTAGATACACTTCTTCACGAGATAACCATTGCTGATATCTTTGGCTACGAGCTTGGCGATGACGGGAAGTATTACCATAACGGCGAAGTTGTAACCGGCATACTTGGCGAATTTGCGCATTGCCATATTGATTCCAATGACATTCAGGATACTATTAACGGAGTACAGTTCGGATCTATCCTTGGCTATACTGAGGGTGCAGACGGTTGGTATGATGGTGATAGCAAGGTAACAGGTGCGATCGGCGTATTCGCAGGTGCTTCTATTAATACGATTGACGAAACTATCGACAACGCACTTCTTGGTGATCTTCTTGGATACGTTTACGACGATGGTAAAAATTGTTGGGTTGATAACAACAACGAAAAGGTAACAGGCGTTATGGGTGTGGTCGCTGATTGTTCTATTAACAACGTAGGTACTAAGATTCAGGATACAGATCTTGGCAACATTCTTGGTTTCACCTACAACGAGTCCGAAAGCTGGTGGTATGATGAAAACGGAAAGGTTCATACGTTTATGAACACTATCGCAGGTAAGCATATTGATCAGCTTGGCAATCTTGTTACAGAACTTAAGGTTTCGGATGTTATTCCCGAAGAGCAACGCCAGACAGGCCTTATGAGCCTTCTTGACGAGAATACAACTCTTGAAACACTCGCACCTGATCTTGATAAGATGTTCAACGAAACAACGATGAAAGAGTTTATTGACGCAGAACTTATTACTTTCGGAAGTGAAAGCGATAAGCAGAAGTTCCTTAGCTCTCCCTTTGCAAGCTATAATCTTTCGACACTTCTCGGAAAACTTGCTTCTCTTCCTACTATGTAATATAAATTATGGGCTATCTTCGGATAGCCCATTTTTCTTGTATAACGAAAACCACGCGATAGTCGCGTGGTTCAAAAGAGGTTAACCGATGAAAAGAATCCTCCGTTTGTGGTATAATTAGAATTGACCTGCCAGTCGAAACTAAAAAACACAAACGGAGGATTATCTATGAAAAAACAAAACATAGACACAAACATTTTAGCACATACGAAATGGAATTGCAAGTACCATATAGTTTTTGCACCGAAATACAGGAGAAAGGTGTTTTTCGAAGAAAAACGGTTAGAGATAAGGGAAATACTTCGAAAATTATGCCAATGGAAAGGGGTAGAAATAATAGAGGGAGAAGTATGTCCCGACCATATACATATGTTGGTAAGCATCCCGCCCAAGATGAGCGTTTCGGGCTTCATGGGATACCTGAAAGGCAAAAGTGCATTGCTGATTTTTCAGAAATGGGGAAACATGAAATTCGCATACCGAAACCGCGAGTTTTGGTGCAAGGGATATTACGTAGATACCGTGGGTAAAAACACGAAAGCGATAAAAGAATATATAGCCGACCAGCTAAAGCAAGACAAAGAAAGTGATCAAATAGCAATGTTTGACCCACGGGACCCATTTATGGGTAGTAAGTAATGATTGCATGGCTGGCAGGTCAATCTAAAACGCACTTGTGCGTCGCCAGTAGCGGTTAGGGCTATGCCCGAAAATGAAATACCCCCCGTTCTACGGGGGGATATTTATTGTCGCAAGAAATCATTCCGGCTCAAATCATCTCACAGCATTTCGTAATGTGTCGCACGGGCGAGAAATGTTAACGGTGTTTTCTATTGAAGATTTTCCAAAAGAGTGGTATAATACACTCGACTTTATGGAAAATAATGGAAAACGAGGAGAGAAAAATGAAGAAAATACTAACAATACTTGTCATTTTTGTATCACTTTCTTGCATTTTTGTTTCGAGCGAAGCGGCAGAAGGTAATGCGGTTGGCTACGGACAAGTCGGTGAGAGAAGTAATTTCCGGAGTGTAGAGAGGCTATATATACAGACTTTCCCGGAAAAGACGGTGTACAAAGCGTTTGAGAAGCTTGATACGCGCGGAATGAGTCTGCGCGCAGTGTATGACGATGGCAGCACTGAAGCGGTTAATCTCTCTGAGGTGAGATTTGCATATCAGCGAGGTGATTGCTTCAGATATGGCGACACCTCGCTCTCGCTCACGTACGGTGGTAGAAGCATCGACCTGCCGATAACCGTCGAGCGTGTGGCGTATGACCTCTCCGAGCTTGCGCCAAGCAACTTTACCGTAGAGTATAACGGAAGAAGTCAGAGCTACACCTCAGCACTGCCCAAAATAGTTGGACTCGACGGTATTCCGCTTTTAATAAGCATTGTTGGTGGTGGAAGCGACGTTGGCAGTTATTCGGTCACGCTCGATTTTTCAACGGATAGCCGCGATTATCTCACGCCCGACTCTCGCTCGGTTACTATGACAGTTCTGCCTGCCGAGACCGAGATAAAGTGGTCTAACACGTCCTTCGTATACGACGGTAAGAGCAAGATTCCTACTGCATATTATACCGATGTCAGCGGCGCGACCATATATCCCGCAGTTTTCGGCGCGGCAACCGAGGCGGGAGTGGGGTATACTGCTACCGCTTCCGTCAGTGACCCGAACTATCATTTTAGTAATACAAGCTGTAGCTACGAAATTAAAAGAGCAGACTATGATTTAAGCTCTGCGTCATGGAGTGATGCAGAGTTCTCCTACGACGGCAGCGAGAAGCGAGTTTATCTCTCGGGACTACCTGACGGTGTGAATATAGTCGGATATAAGAACGACCGCGCTCGTGATGCAGGCAGTTATCTAGCAACGGCAACGCTATCCTGGGATAGTAAGAATTATAATGCGCCTGCCACTCTCACGCATGAGTGGGAGATCAAGCCCGCCGAGTACGATATGAGCGGTGTCAGCTTTATGCCCACCGAGGCAATATATGACGGCAGGATACATTACCCGACGCTTCTTGGCGTTATGCCGACGGGTGCTGACGGCATCAGACTTGAGTATAGCTTTTCGGCAGGAGCCGTACACGTAGACGAGGGAATAGTTGAGGTCAACATATCCTTTACAACAAAAAGTAAAAATTACCTTGTCCCCGATATTCGTTATTCTACCGTTAGAATAATTCCGAAGGGGATATACGTCAGCTGGTCCGGCGACGAGTTATCCTATACCGGAGAGACGGTGAAGCCTCTTGCAACCTCGCCTGAATGCAGAATAAATGTTCAGGGCGGCGGTATAAACGTCGGCAGCTATAAGGCGTCGGCTGCGGCAGAAAGCAGCGACTTTTTGGTAGAAAACAAAGATTTTGACTTCAGAATAGTCAAATCATACAACTCTTGGACTACGGCTCCCGCCTCGAAAACCTGCTACGAAAGTCGCGAGCCGGGTGGCTTCGGCGAGTCGAGATTCGGCAAAATTACCTATCGGTATTTCAATGATCCGCAATGTAAAAACGAGATCAAAACACCACGCAATGCAGGCGTATACTATTGCATAGCCGAGGTTGCTGAAACTGAAAATTACTACGCTCTTACCTCATCGCCATTTGCCTTTGAGATAGAAAAGGTGGTAGCGATCGAGGTTTGCGTTGATATAAAAAAAGAGAAAATTTGTGTATTTGATAAGCTGCTGCCAAGCGATTTCCATGCCTATCTTCTATATAACGACGGCACTAAAACATCTATTGAGTCCTCGCTTGTCAGAGTCGTTTACGAGAGCGGAAATTTCATTTCACTATCCGACGAAAGCGTTAGCTTCGTATATAAGAACTTTACGTATAAGCAGGATATAGTAGTGAGCCTTGCCGAATATGACCTCAGTCAAGTCAGATGGGAGAATACTGTTCAGTATTATAGCGGAGCAAGGCTATTGCCGAATCTTTCGGGATTGCCTGATGGCATAAACGTTTTGGAGTATGCCGTGGATGGCGCGGTTGATGCGGGAACCTATACTGTAACGGCAGTTCTTGAATATGACAGAGTTAATTATGTTCCCCCTGAAATATTGCCTTGCAGCTTTAGGATAGAGAAGCGCAAAATATCCATTCCTACGATTGTGGCAACATACAACGGCAGGCCCATTACACCGATTAGTGATTCGGCACTTTATACCATTGTGTCAGCACCCGTCTACACTAATGCAGGAGAATATGAAATTACGCTAAAGCTGACAGATTCTAAGAATTACACCTTCAGTACAAACGGTGAGAGATGTAGCGCGAAATTCAAAATTCTTCCCAAAAATATCGCGGTAACGACTCCCGACGTAGTTCTGCACCTATGGGAGAGTCCGAGCGAAATAGATTATTTAATAAATGAAGGCGACGTGATATTTGGTGATAATATTACTTTCACGCAGATTGAATCGGGTGGATATATCCGCTTGCGCTCTGATAATCCGAATTACACAGTCGTTCAGACAGGCGGTCAAATAGTGCGTCTGCCTTATCCTTCCGCTAGAGGAATACTAGGTATTTTATTGTGGCTTTTGCTTATTTTAGCGCTAATTGCCGTCTTCGTTTTCGCATATCGCAACAAGCATAGGATAAAGAACGCGATAGCCATAGCTCGTTGCAGATGGAACAATAGAGCCATTCCTATATCACCGCCCAAGCCGCAGCGCAGAGTTATTACCGAGTGGCAAGCCTCAAGTACCGAGAGCGAGGTTGAAGAACCGGAAGCGAAAGAGGAAGCCGAGACAGAAATTGATGAGGAAGATGTTGAGCCTGAAGCAGATGAAAAGGAGCACGAGAACTTTAGCGAAGAACTCGAGTCGCTCGAATCGCTGGAGGGCTTCGGAGTCGATGTCGAAAGAGCGGATGAGTTGATCACCGATTCGCTTGCCAAAAATTTGGTGCGCAAGGGGAACGACTGCGTCTATACCGACGGTAATGGAAAGGGCATAATAAACGTGGATACCTTGAGTGAGAATTTTCTCTCGGGCGACCGAATTGACATCAATATTCTAAAGAGCAAGAGCCTGATTCCGTATGATACCGCGTATATCAAGGTGCTTGCGCGCGGCATTATTGACAAACCCTTAACCGTGTATGCAAACGACTTCAGTCTCTCAGCGGTAAAAATGATAGCGCTGACGGGCGGTGAGGCGATTAAAACCGTAACAATGAAAGCAAAGGACAAAAACAACCAAAGCACTTGAATTTTAGGGATATATATGTTATACTAATTAAAAATTCATCTCTGAAAATTTAAGTCGAATAAAAATGCGAAAAGACGGAGGTCGAATCAAAAATACGATCTCCGTTCTTCTTTTTAGGGGATATATGACAAGAATTATTTACAAAACTCCTGATTTTATAATAGGATATAAGCCGAGTGGGGTTCCATCGCAGAGCGATAAGAGTGGTGACGAGGATGCTATGAGTGCGCTTTCGCGCGAGCTTTTGAGCCTTGGAGAGTCAAGCGAGCTATACCTTATTCACCGACTTGATCGAGTTGTCGGTGGACTTCTCGCCTTTGCTAGAAATAAAAAAAGCGCTGCCACTCTTTCCTCGTTAGTACAGGATGGCGAGCTGTGCAAGGAATATCTTGCCGTCTGTGACGGAACGGCCTCGGGCGGTGAAATGACCGACTATTTATATAAGGATGCGACTCTGGGCAAGGCGATTGTAGCTGCTCACAGCCAAAAAGGTGCAAAGGAGTCGAAGCTTGAATATAAAGTGCTTGATACTACCGAATATCGCGGAAAGCCTCTTTCGCTAGTAAAAATCAAGCTTCACACGGGCAGATTCCATCAGATAAGAGCGCAGTTTTCCTCGCGTAATATGCCGCTGTTTGCGGATAAGAAATACGGTAGCAAGCACCGTGGAAATGCGCCTGCGCTTTTTGCCTATCACATAGCCTTTGATAAGGACGGACTTGCCGCAGATACCTCGCTTCTCCCGAATCTCGATGAATTGCCTTGGTCACTTTTTGAGAAAGAAAAATACGAAATAAATTAAGGTGAAATTATGACCGAAAAGCTCTATTATAAGGACGCGTACATAAAAGAATTTGACGCAGAAATACTTTCCTCTGAAAAGACGGATGACGGCTACGACGTCATTCTTTCAGCAACCGCCTTTTTCCCCGAGGAGGGAGGACAGGCGTCTGACAGAGGATATATTGCGAACGCTCGAGTTAATCACGTTTATGAGAAGGACGGGGTGATACATCATCTAACCGATCTCGCCCCGGAGGCTAAGGCTGTGCATTGTATCCTTGATTTTGACGAGCGATTTGAGAAGATGCAGTGCCATACGGCAGAGCATATACTCTGTGGATTTATACACAAGCTTTACGGCCTTTCCAACGTTGGATTCCACCTTGGAGACGACGAGGTGACATTCGACGTTGACGGAGTTCTCACACGTGAGCAGCTCGACGAGGTTGAGAGCCTTGCCAATGCGGCGGTATTCTCAAATGCGCGTATTGATACCTTTTTCCCGACGGAAGACGAGTTAAAAAAACTCGAATATCGCTCTAAGCTTGATTTCACCGAGGGCGTTCGTATTGTCAAAATAGCAGACTACGACTCCTGCGCCTGCTGTGCGCCTCACGTAGCCTGTACGGGAGAGGTTGGACTTATCAAGATTCTTGATTTTATGAAGCACCGTGGCGGCACTCGCATTTGGATGGTTGCCGGCAAGCGTGCTTTGCTTGATTATCGCAAGAAATATGAGAACATTAAGAAAATTTCTGCTCTTACTTCAACACCGCAGCACGAAACTGCCGATGCGCTCGAGAAATATATCACCGACTCCGAGCAGATCAAGCAGGAGCTTAAGAACTGCCGCTTGAAGCTCGCAGAGCGTGAGGGAAGCGCTGTTCCGGCTACAAAAGGCAATCTTGTCGTTAATTTTTCCGAATTCACAATACCGGAGCTTATTGCTTTCTCAAACGTAGCAGTGCAGAAGGTTGACGGCATTCTCGTTGCGCTCTCCGGCAGTGACGGTGACTACAAATATGTAATTTCTTCGAAAAATACAGACCTTCGCACCGAGATTGCCTCTATCAACAAGACTCTCTCGGGCAGAGGTGGCGGCAAGCCTAATATGGTGCAGGGCTCGTTCTCGGTGACGCTTGCTGAAATAGAATCATATTTTGCCAATTAAAAAAGGTGCCGCAAATGCGGCACCGAATCTTTAGTTAAAATTCAAAACTATACTAGCCTTAGTAGGCTTAATTTGATGGTACTTAACACCCGCGGCATCGAGCATTTTTCGCGATGCGCTCATAGACGGCGTGTTGTGGTACTTGTCTGATAGATAAATTATCTCCTTAATACCTGACTGAATAATAGCCTTTGCGCACTCGTTGCAGGGGAAAAGTCCAACGTACAGCACCGAGCCTGCGAGCTTCTTACCGCTCGCATTGAGAATAGCGTTCAGCTCTGCGTGAACGACGAATTGATATTTCGTCTCTCCCTGATTCTCATCTCTGTTCCAGGGAAACGCGTCATCAGAGCAGCCCTGCGGGAAGCCGTTGTAGCCGGTAGAGATAATTCTCTTGTCACTGTCAACAATGCAAGCACCAACCTGCGTGCTGGGATCCTTCGATCTCTGCGATGCGAGGAGCGCAACTCCCATAAAGTATTCGTCCCAGGAAATATAATCAGCTCTTTTATCCATAGCGATTCTCCTAAAAATAAGATAACTTATTTTATCACAAAAAACGCAATATGTCAATAGCAGTAATTATGAAAGGATAACGGTATGTCGCAAAACGCATATAAAATTTGTACACTCTGCGCTAGAAATTGCGCGGTAGACAGAAATACGACAGTCGGCTTTTGCAGAATGCCGAGTGCTTTATACCTCGCGCGCGCCGCGCTTCACGAGTGGGAAGAGCCGATTATCTCAGGCACTCGCGGCTCGGGTACTATATTCTTTTCCGGTTGCTCGCTCTCTTGCGTTTTCTGTCAGAACAGGGAAATCTCTCGCGCCATTTCAGGCAAAGAGGTAAGCATAGAGCGCCTTGTTGAAATTATGCTTGACTTAAAGGCGCAGGGCGCGCATAATATTAACCTCGTCACACCGACGCACTATGCGCCGTCGATTAGGGAAGCGCTTATAATAGCGAAATCCAAGGGACTCGATATCCCGATAGTTTATAACACAGGCAGTTATGACAAGATTGAAACGTTGAAATCGCTCGAAGGTCTTATAGACGTTTATCTACCCGACCTTAAGTATTATATGCCGTCAACGGCGAAGAAGCTTTCCTCAGCTTCGGACTATCCCGAGGTAGCGCGTACCGCAATAGCAGAGATGGTAAGGCAGGTAGGCGAGCCTGTAATCAACCAAGAGGGCATTATGACTCGCGGAGTCGTCGTCAGAATTCTCCTGTTTCCCGGACACGTTGCCGAAGCAAAGCTGTCGCTAAAGTATCTTATCGACACCTACGGCGATTCCGTCTACGTCAGCTTGATGAACCAATACACCCCGATGCCGAATATGTCACCGCCCCTCGACCGCAAAGTAACTCACGCGGAATACGACGAGCTGCTCGCGTATGCTGAAAAGCTCGGCCTCAAAAACGGCTTCACGCAGGAATTCGGCACAGCCGAGGAGAGCTTTATCCCGCCATTTGATAACACAGGAATATAAAAACAATAACTAATAGCTGCTTTAACAATAACTCTTTCTGCTTGCGGTTTAGGCAAAGTAAAGATTGAGGACTACGAGTAGAATATGCGGACAATTATACGTTGCCAATCAATCTCGGTACACACTCAATTTATTTTTACACTGAATAACAAAATGCCCTCGTTCCATTTCGGAGCGAGGGTATTTTGTGCTTAAATGATTGAATTGTTCACAAAATTATGGTATAATAGTAAAAAAATTACAAAACACGGAAGGAGGACTCTATGAACTATTCAGAAATTACACCGTATATCAAGGAGCTTGCGGCTCTTTCGGATGCAAGCAACCATATCGCGCCGGAAATGTATGCACAACACGACGTAAAGCGCGGCTTGCGCGATATAAACGGCAACGGTGTCGTTGCCGGACTTACCGAGGTGTCGCATATCAAGGCGAAGGAGATCGATGCGGAAGGAAACGCCGTTCCGTGTGCAGGCCAGCTTTATTACCGAGGTGTTAACGTGCGGAGTCTTGTAAAGGGCTTTGTTGCGGATAACCGACCGGGTTTTGAAGAAACAGTGTACCTGCTTTTGTTTTCAAAGCTTCCGACCAAGGATGAGCTTGATGCATTTTGCGAGCAGCTTTCGCTATATCGCTCCTTGCCGCCATCCTTTGTTCGTGATATGATCCTCAAGGCTCCTGGAAAGGATATGATGAATATTCTTTCAAGAAGCGTGTTGGCACTCTATGCCTATGACGATAATCCTGACGATATCTCCACGGCAAACATTCTTCGCCAGTGCTTACAGCTCATAGCGGAGTTTCCGCTTCTCGCGGTTTACGGATATCAGTCCTTCCAGCATTATCATAACGGTCAGAGCTTGTTCATTCACTATCCCAAAAAGGAATTGAATACGGCAGAAAACCTGCTTTACATACTCCGTGAGGATGGTCAGTATACGCCCCTTGAAGCAGAATTGCTTGACCTCGCACTTGTTCTTCATGCAGAGCACGGCGGCGGAAACAACTCAACCTTTACAACGCACGTTGTAACCTCATCAGGAACCGATACCTACTCCGCAATTTCCGCAGCACTCGGTTCTCTTAAAGGACCTCGCCATGGTGGAGCCAATATCAAGGTCATGCAAATGTTCGACGATATGAAGGCAAGCATCAACACGAAGGACAAAGATGCTGTCAAGGACTATCTCGTAAGACTTCTCGATAAGCAAGCTTTTGACAAGGCAGGACTAATTTACGGTATGGGACACGCAGTTTACTCCCTTTCCGACCCTCGTGCAACCGTATTCAGAGGCTTTGTAGAAAAGCTATCTAAGGAAAAGGGACTAACTAAGGATTATCAGCTATGCTCAACAATAGAAAGATTAGCTCCTGAAATCATAGCAAGAGAGAGAAAAATTTATAAGGGCGTTAGTGCTAATATCGACTTTTACAGCGGCTTTATTTATAATATGCTTGGTTTACCAAAGGAGCTGTTTACTCCAATATTTGCAATTTCACGTATTGCAGGCTGGAGCGCTCACAGAATGGAGGAATTACTCCTAAACGGAAAAATCATTCGTCCTGCATATCAAAATATTTCTCCACGTGCACCGTATATTCCTTTGGACGAAAGAAAATAAATTTACTGTGGCAATTTAAGCGAAAATTTTTTATAGGAGAATATAAAATATGAAAAAGAAATTTTTACTAATGCTTTCCTTAATGGCATTTATGGTTTGCTTGCTTGCAATTTCCGTATCTGCCGTTGCCATTGATGGAATTGATTATTCCTTTAAGGGCGCAGAGGCAACTGTTACAGCAGCAAACAGTGGCTGTGTGTTAACTGAGGTTAACATCCCTGAAACAGTAACATATGAGGGCAAAACCTACACAGTTGCCGTAATAGCAAACAGTGCCTTTAAGGGCAATGAAACCGTAACAAAAATTACAACCCCTTCAACAATTAGGTCAATCGGTGAACACGCATTTAGAGAAATGAAAGCACTCCAAACCATTGTTTTAAGAGCAAACGAGGGCTTTAAGAAGTTCGCCAATGCTGAGTTTTATCAATGCTACGCTCTTCAAAGCGTTGACATGTCCGGATGTAAGGGTCTTACAGGAATAGGCGATGGTGGTATCTATGACGATACATTTACGCAATGTACTGCTCTTGCTAGTGTTGTTCTTCCAAAAACAATTACTTATATTGGTGTAAGAGCATTCTTTGAATGTAACGCCTTGACAAATATAGAAAATCTTGATTTTACACAGATTACCTATGTTGGCACAAAAGCATTTTGGGGACCAAAAATATCAGGTGATGTTGTTCTTCCGGAAAATACTACATATGTAGGCGACCACGCATTCCGAGGAACAAATATAACAAGCATTGTTATGAGAATGGGTAGTGAAAGCACACAAACAGCAATGAACGATGCTACCTTCTATGGCTGCTCACAGTTAAAGTATGTAGTTTTGCCCGATAACATAACAAACATAGGTCAGTATACCTTTAGTGGCTGCTCCAAGCTTGAGTATTTAATAATCGGAAAAAATGTAAGCACCGTTTCAACCAACAACACGTTTTCCGGCTGTAATTCCTTAAAGGCTATTATTTATGCAGGTAGCGAGGAAGACTTTAATAATATAACAAACTCATCTGTCTTTGGAGTTAAAGAAAAGAAGAGCTTTTCTGAATATGTACACGGTAGCCTTCCGGAAACAAAAACACTTTACTATGGCGCAACACTTTGCACATCCTGTAACGGAATTTTAGGGGGCGAAGCATTTAAGGCAGAAAGCTTCTTAAAGGAAATGAAGATAAGCTGTGAGTGCTTGCATTGTGACTCTGAAATTGTTTCAAAAACATTTGCTCCAATTTTTGAGGACCTTGGCTATTCTACATCATCAATAAACGGAAAATGCTCAATCCTTCAAGGCTTTAAGGTAAATTATGAGTCCTTGAACGCATATAAAGAAAATCTCCCTGTTGCTTCAAATGTTACAATAGGTGTTTTTGCTGTATTAGATAGCAAGGTTGACACAAGCGCATTTGACGAAAACGGAAATGCACTTGACGGTGTTGTGGCAGCAGAAATTAAATCAGGTCATAACTATTTTGAAGTAAAGGTTCTTAACCTTAGCCAAAGCGAAACACTTGAAAACGGTACAGCACAAACAGATGTAATGATTCATTTGAGCGCATATTTAAAGGTTGGAAGCAATATTTATTATGTTTCCGAGGGACACTCTGATACAATTCTTGGTGAAGCAGTAAGCTATAACACAATAAAATAAAAAATCGCTATCAGCCACGGCTGATAGCGTTTTTTTTATGTAATTAAATTATACTGCTTTAGTATTGCGCTTATGTGCCTTTCTCTTGTGGACTTGCACATAGGCAACCTAAATTCATTTTTGCACATTCCCATTTTGTAAAGGGCAGTTTTTACGGGAATAGGGTTGATTTCACAAAACAGCTCCTTAATAAGTGGACTAAGATATAGCTGAAGCTCTCTTGATTTTTCAATATTTCCTTGCGCATACTCACAGCACAGCTGATGCATATAGCTTGGCACAATGTTGGAAACAACTGAAATTGCTCCTTTGCCGCCTAATGCAAGGGTAGGCAGAGTTAATTCATCACATCCTGTGTATATGTCATAGTAATCACCGTATTTTTCAATAATTTCCTCTGTGTAGCTAATGCTTCCGCTTGCTTCCTTTATGGCAACTATGTTTTCAATTTTGGCAAGGTCACCATATACGCTTAATGGAATGTTAACCCCTGTGCGTGATGGCACGTTGTACATAATAATGGGGATTTTAACACTTTTTGCAATTTCCTTGTAGTGCATATAAAGTCCCTTTTGCGTTGCCTTGTTGTAATATGGGGAAACAACCAAGCATCCGTCAGCTCCCAAGGCTTCTGCCGATTTTGTGTATCTTACAGCCACCGAGGTTGCATTTGACCCTGTACCAACAATGAGTGGCACTCGCCCACTGATTTTACGCTTGGCAAAGGTAATAATCTCGCTTCGTTCATTTTCATAAATGGTAGATGCTTCTCCCGTTGTGCCTAAAATTACTATTGCATCTGTACCATTTGAAATTTGATGCTCAATCATTTCGCCAAAGGCTATGTAGTCCACATTCCCATCAAAAAAGGGAGTTACAAGCGCAGTTGCACTTCCGAAAAACAAGCTCTTTTTTCTGCCCATAGGTTAAATTCCTCCAAAATTGTAAAAGTACTTGAAAAAATAGGTAAAATATTATAAAATAATATATTAGGATAGTATTGTTTGCAATATAACAATTTCTTAGGCACAACGCCTCGTTTATATAATATGCTTAAAGGATTATAATGGACACAATGACAGAAAACGTAATTAAAAATGAATTGCCAAGCACAGATTTGTCAACTAAGGATTTTTATTATGACTTACCACAGGAGCAAATCGCACAAACTCCTGTAAACCCAAGGGACCATTCACGTCTTTTGGTTCTTAATAAAAATGGTGGCTTGGAGCATAAGCACTTTTACGATATAATAGATTATCTAAACCCTAATGATACATTGGTAATTAACGATTCAAGAGTTATCCCTGCAAGAATATACGGGGAAAAGGTAAGAAAAGGGGAAGATTTTGTATCAGCTCCTTCTAAAATAGAAACACTTTTGTTAAAGCAAAAGAGCCAAAACGTGTGGGAGGTTTTGCTTCGCCCTGCGAAAAAGGTAAAAATAGGTGGAAAAATTCGCTATGGTGACATTTTAGAGGCAACCGTTAAAGAGGTTGTTGAGGACGGAAACAGAATTGTTGAGTTTTCCTACGATACAAGAAAATACACAAGCATTTTTGAGGTTTTAAATATTATTGGCTCAATGCCACTTCCCCCATATATTACAAAAAAGCTTGAGGACAAGGAAAGATATCAAACAGTATATGCAAGGGAAAACGGCTCAAGTGCTGCTCCTACCGCAGGGCTTCACTTTACTAAGGAGCTAATGGAAAAAATCGAAGCAAAGGGTATTAAAATTGTACCTGTTATGCTTCACGTGGGACTTGGCACCTTCCGTCCCGTAAAGGCAGAAAAAATTACAGACCACATAATGCACAAGGAATATATTTGCGTAACAGAGGAAAGTGCAAGAATAATCAATGAAAGAAAAAAGCAGGGTGGCAGAATAATTGCAGTAGGCACAACATCCTGTCGTGTTTTGGAAAGCGTAGCTGACGAAAACGGAGAAATCAAGCCGGTCAGCGCAGAAACAGGAATATTCATATACCCGGGCTATAAGTTTAAGGCAGTAGATTCATTAATAACAAACTTCCACCTGCCTGAAAGCACCCTTTTAATGTTAGTATCAGCCTTAGCAGGCAAGGAAAGAATAATGGACGCGTACAAAACAGCAGTTGAGGAGAAGTATAGATTTTTCTCCTTTGGAGATGCCATGCTCATTGAATAATTCGCCGTGATGCGTCGTTGTCGGGTGACGCAGTCGGCTCGGAGTAGGTAGCTACACCGTCACCGCCTTTGCACCCTTACGCCTAGCCTAACGACGAATTCTCCTAATGAATTGGTATAAATGGAGTTTCTGAATCATCATTTCATACTCAATGAATAAAGGATTTATTCGATTAGCAGAGAAGAGATAAGAGAGAAAAGATAAGAGAAAATGAAGCTTTTTGCTTTGACAAAAAGCAACCGTTTATTTTCACTTTTCGCTTTTATCGTCGAGTTTATTAAGGATTTGAATTTTTGGAGAAATAAATGAAGATAATTGCAATTGTTGGGCCAACTGCTGTTGGCAAGAGTGCTCTTGCTATTGAGCTTGCAAAAAGGTACAACGGAGAGATAATTTCCTGTGACTCTATGCAGGTTTACAGGGGTATGGACATTGGCACAGCCAAGCCTACAAGAGAGGAAATGGCAGAGATAAGGCATCATTTGATTAACATAAAAGAGCCAAACGAAAGCTTTTCCTGTGCTGACTATGCTATTTTGGCAAAAAAGGCTATTGAGGACATAGCAAGACGTGGAAAAACACCAATCTTTTGTGGTGGCACAGGTCTTTATCTTGATAGTGTTATTGAAATTCCGTCATTTTGCGAAACTGCAAAGGACGAGGAATATAGGTCATATCTTGAAAAGTACGCAAAAGAAAACGGAAACGAAAGCGTACATAATATGCTAAAGGAGATTGACCCTGAAAGCGCAGAGGCTATTCACCCTAACAATGTAAAAAGGGTAATACGCGCTCTTGAAATATACAAATGCACAAATGTAACAAAAAGCGAGTGGGACAAACGCTCAAGGGAAACAAAGCCACCCTATGATGCAACTGTTTTATTCCTTACATGTCAAGACCGTGAGGAAATGTATCGCCGAATTGACAAGCGAGTTGATGTTATGATGGCAGAAGGACTTATGTTTGAGGTGCGTGGACTTTATGAGGCGGGAATGCTAAATTCAAGCTATACATCAAGTGGAGCAATCGGCTACAAGGAGCTTTTACCTGTTATGACAGGACAAAGCACAATTGACGTTTGCGTTAGTGAATTAAAAACAGCAACAAGACATTATGCAAAGCGTCAGCTAACATGGTTTAATAAAAAGCAAAGCTATCATAAAATATATGTAGATGTGGTTGACCCAATACAAGAGGCACAGAAAATACTGGGGGACTTTAATGGATAAGAGCATTTTAAAGCAAAATTATGAAAATGTCCTTGAAAATATTAATAAATATAGTAAGGGCAAAAAGGCTCAGCTTTTAATGGCTACAAAAATGCAAAGTGCTGAGGACATTAATTATTTAATTGATAATGGCGCGTACATTATTGGAGAAAATAAGGTGAATGAGCTTTTGGAAAAATACGAGAGCTACGACAAAAGAGCGCACATTCATTTTATAGGAACACTCCAATCAAACAAGGTAAAATACATTATAGACAAGGTGGAGCTAATCCACTCCGTTGATAAGCTTTCCTTACTTGAGGAAATAGACAAAAGAGCCAAAAAAATCGGCAAAACAATGGATGTTTTGCTTGAGGTAAACAGTGGCAGAGAGGAAAGCAAGGGAGGTATTTTCCCCGAGGACGTGTGCGAATTTTACAAAAAAGCCATAGAATTTAAAAACGTAAGAGTGCGTGGACTTATGACAATGGCACCAAGGTGCGAAACAAGAGAGGAATACCTACATTATTTTGGTATTACCAAGGAGCTGTTTGACACCTTATTTAAAAATGATGAAAATGCTATTCTTTCAATGGGAATGAGTGAAAGCTACACATATGCCCTTGAGGCAGGGGCTACCCTTGTAAGAGTAGGAAGTAAAATATTTGGCGAAAGGAAGTATTGATTATGGGACTTTTTTCAAGATTTAGAAAGAACAATTTTGAGGACACAGACGAATTTGAGGACGAGGACTACGAGGTACAGGAGGAAACCGTTGATATAGAGGCAAATGCCACCTTAGAGGGCAGTGCCCTTGAGCTTAAAATATTTAAGCCAACAAATATGGTACAGCTTTTGCCGGCAGTTGACCACCTAAGAGCAGGAAAAACCGTGCTTTTGAATTTAGAAGAGGTTGAAGGCTCTCTTTGTCGCAGAATGATTGATTTTATAAGTGGTGCTGCCTATGCTATGAAGCTTACAATCAAAAAGGCAACAGGTAACTCATACTGTATTGCTCCCAATGATGTTAACGTAAGTGGTGAAACCTTTGAAAATTCAAGCGACGATGCTGACGAGTTTTTTGATATATAAGCTATGGTAGGAATAATTTTTTATATATTAAACACGATAATATATATATTTGACCTACTCTTGCTTGTAAGAGCAATTTGCTCTTGGGTACCATCCTTCAGAGAGTCAATTGTTTATCGTTTTTCCTTTACAATAACCGAGCCTGTTTTAAGACCGGTTCGTGATTTATTATTCAGAATAGACTGGGTAAGAAGATGCCCTATTGATTTGTCCTTTTTAGTTGTGGTTTTATTAGCCCACGGACTTATGAGAATTACAAGCTATTTAGCTTTTATGTTTATGTATTAAGGTGTTATAATGAAGAAAACAATTATAATTCTTGTATCAATTATTGCTGGTGGAATAGCCCTTGACCAGCTAACTAAAATTTTAGTTTTAAATTTTATGGAGCTTGGTCAAAGCATTAAATTGATACCAAATGTATTAAACCTAACCTATATTCAAAACAGAGGTGCCGCCTTTGGTATGCTTAGCGAGCATAGGTGGGTGTTTATGATAATTTCCACAGTTGCCATAGTAGGCATAGGCATTTATCTTTTCGGCTTTTGCAAGGAAAGATTAATGGTAAAGGTAGGCCTTGCCACAATAATAAGCGGTGGCATTGGAAATATGATTGATAGAACATTTTACGGCTTTGTTGTTGATATGATAGATTTTTGCCTGTTTGACTTTTGGGTATGGATTTTCAACGTGGCAGACGCTTGTGTTTGCGTAGGCGCAGGAATAGTAGTTTTAGGCATAATTCTTGACTTAATAAAGGAAACAAAAAAGAAGAAGCAAAATGATGATAATTAGTATGGAAGATGCCAAAAAACGCTTAGACGTGTACGTTTTTGAGCAGGTTGGCACATCTCGCTCAGGGGCGCAGGCACTAATTGAAAAGGGTCTTGTTTTTGTAAATGGCAAGCTTGAAAACAAAAATTATCGCCTAAGAGAGGGCGACGTTGTTGAAATAGAGGAAGAAGAGCCGAAGGAATTAAACGTAGAGGCTGAAAACATTCCGCTTAACATAGTTTTTGAGGACGATGATATTATTGTAATAAATAAGCCCTCGGGAATGGTTGTTCATCCTGCACCGGGAAACGAAAGCGGCACGCTTGTAAATGCCTTGCTTTACCATTGCAAAAGCTCCCTGTCAGGCATTAACGGAGTTATAAGACCCGGAATTGTACACAGAATAGACAAGGACACAAGTGGACTTTTAGTAGTTGCAAAAAATGACGAAAGCCATATATTTTTGTCCTCGCTTTTAAAGGACCACGGTATAAAAAGAGTATATCACGCAATAGTTACAGGGCATTTTAAGGAAAACAGCGGCACAGTTAATGCTCCAATTGCAAGACATCCCGTTGACAGAAAGAAAATGGCAGTTGTATCAGGTGGCAGAGAAGCAGTTACACACTATAATGTAATTGAAGAATACCCTTCCTTTACATACGCAAAAATGGAGCTTGAAACAGGACGCACCCATCAAATAAGAGTTCATATGAGCTACATAGGTCATCCGATAATTGGGGACGAGGTTTATGGTGGTGGCAAAACCACCTTTGAAAAGAATAATAAAACGCTCCTTGACGGTCAAATTCTACACGCAAAAGAGCTGTCCTTCCCTCACCCAAGAACAAAGGAAATAGTAAAATTTGAGTGTGACCTGCCCGACAACTTTAAAAAGCTGCTTGAAAGACTACAAAACATATAAAAAGCCGACCACGTGGTCGGCTTTTTTGATTAAAAATCGTGTCTTGAATAGATTTTTACACCCATTTCTTCATAAACAGAAATAATTTCTTCGATTTTTTCAAAGCAATCAACATCAGTTAAGGTATTGTCTTCCAATACCGATTTAATTCTGCTCAAAGCAATATAGCATTCAAGCTCTAACAGCTTTGTTGGCTCTGAAAGTGAATGACTTTGATTTTGAATAGCGCCAATGAGCATATCTTTCCATAGCTCCATAATATTACCTCCTTATTTATGGGGATTATATCCCCTTAATAATTTAGATTATAACCCCCATAATATAAATTGTCAAGATGGAGGTTGAATATAATGATTGTTTTTGATAAGCTATGGAAAATAATGAGTGAAAAGGGCGTGTCAACATATAAGTTGCGTGAGGAATGCGGGCTTGACTCCAAGACGATTCGCAGATTAAGAGCAAATGAAAATATAGAAACTAAAACCTTAAACAAGCTGTGCATTGCATTGAATTGTAAAATAGAGGACATAATGGAATTTATTCCCGAATAACAAAAATCCGACCACGTGGTCGGATTTTTTCGTTTTACGGTATTATTTTGTCAATTCTCCACGGAGGTTTTCTTCCATTAAGCGTTTGATTTCTTCCTTAGAGTGACCTTGGCTGAACAGGTAGTAAAGCTTGGCAACTGCACTTTCCGTTGTCATATCATAGCCACTTACAGCTCCTGCTTCTTTAAGTGGTGAGCTTGTGGCATAGGTGCCTAAGGAAACTGTACCCTGTGGACACTGGGAGCATACAGTAACTACGCTTCCTGCATTAAATGCCTTGCGTATAATTGGCAAAAGGCTGTCTCCTTCACCGGGAATATTACCTGCACCAAAGGTTTCAAGGACTATTCCACGTAGCTTTTCTGTCATTAGCTTATCAAAAATAGGAAAGCTAATGCCGGGAAATACCTTTAATACACCAATAGGCACGTCCTCAAATTTGCAAAGGGTCAAGGGAGCATCACTTACCTGTGGGGGTGGTGGGGCTGGCAAATAGCGAATGGTTATTCCTGCCTCGGCAAGTCTTGGGCAATTTGGAGAATCAAATGCCAAAAGACCGTCAGCTGACATTTTTGTAGCTCTGTTACCACGCAAAAGACGTCCGCCAAAGTAAAGGCAAACCTCTTTAACTCTTGCATCGGATGCGATAATTAGCGATGTTATCAGGTTGTCCTGACCGTCACTTCTTACCTCGCAAAGAGGAATTTGTGACCCTGTTAAAACAACAGGCTTGTTAAGATTTTTAAGCATAAAGGATAGGGCAGAGGCAGTATATGCCATTGTGTCCGTTCCGTGCAAAACAACAAATCCGTCATAATCATTATACCTGTTAGCTATTTCCTCGCCTATTTTATTCCAGTCATTAACTGCCATATCGGAGGAGTCAAGCAAGGGATTCATTTCATAAAAGGTATAGCGTGGCATAGACTCGTCCTTTAGGTCAGCTATTGTATCAAGAACAGTTTCAAGATAGCCGATTTTAGGCAAATAGCCATGTGCACTGCGAATCATACCGATTGTTCCACCTGTGTGGATTATACAAATATGCTTTTTACTCATAATAACCTCATTTTAGTTTTATGAATATATTTTATCACAGTATTTTCCTTTTGTAAACAAAAATACTTGACTAAATTGTACAATAGTGCTAAAATAGTTAAAAATGAATATAATCTTCAGGGAAAGGTGAAAGTCCTTATCGGTGGTAAAGTCCACGAGCGTTTTTAAAATGCTGATTCGGTGTAAGTCCGAAACCGACGGTTATAGTCCGGATGGGAGAAGTTTTTTGTGTGCTTTTTGCACACCGTATTTTTGTGCCTTCTCCTGTGGGAGAAGGATTTTTGTTTTTAGGAGAAAAAATGGACAATAAAACTAAAAGAATAACATTAATAGGCATGCTTTCTGCCATTGCCTACATATTTACATTAATCGGACATTTTGTGCCGATTGCCTTTAACGATTTTTTAAAGTATGACCCAAAGGATGCAATAATTGTAATAGCAGGTCTTGCCCTAGGACCGCTTGCGTCCCTTATTATTTCAGTTGTGGTTGCTCTTTTGGAGCTGATTACAATTAGCTCAACGGGAATTATCGGCTGTATTATGAATATAATTTCCAGCGTTTCCTACGCTTGCGTAGCAAGTCTTATTTACAAAAGCTTTAAAAGCCTAAAGGGTGCTATTACAGGCTTGACCCTTTCCTCTATGCTAACCGTAGCTTTAATGCTACTTTGGAATTATCTTGTTACCCCTGCCTATATGGAAGTGCCAAGGGAGGTAGTTGAAGCTATGCTTTTGCCTGTATTTTTGCCCTTCAATGTTATAAAATGCGGACTTAATACAGGACTTACCTTACTTATATACAAGCCCTGCGTTAAGGCTATGCGTCAGGTGGGCTTATTACAAAGCGTTAAACAGGAAAATCAAGAAAAGTCGAAAAAGAGCATAGGTATAATAGTAGCCTCTCTTGCCTTGATTGCCACAATGGTTGTTCTATACATTTTACTTGACAAATAAAATTACACTTTAACTAAAACTTAAAGAAAAAAGTTATAGTTGACAAAATTAACTATATATGGTAAAATATAATAGAATATTTTTTTAGGAGAATTGTTATGAAAAAACTACTAATTACTTTTTCAACAATTTTAGTAATTTTATTGTGCTTAACTATTGGCATAGGCGCAAGTGACATATATAGTGACTATACACAAAGCGGAGTAAATGGGGAAGCACCGTTGTTTACCTTCCTTGGCTACTCATTAGACCCTAATTCAAGCAACATTTGTGTAAACTATAATGTTGACCTTGGCGCAGTTGAAGCTTATGAAAATCAAATAAATAAAGCTATTAACTATGGTGTTGTTGTAGCTCACAAGAGTAGCTTTAATGGCACAACCCCACTTGATTCAAATGGAAAACCAACAGGGGAAAATGCTGACAGAGTTGTAACCGTTAAGGTAGATAAGCAAACAGCGATTTTATCAGTTATTTTAACAGGTATTGAATCCACAAAGCAGGCAGAGGAATTTTTACTTTGTATGTATGTTGTTGAGGAGACGGGTGTTAAGTATGTAGCTGAAAAAACAACCGAAACAGCTCCCGACCCTGTTTCTTATGAAAAGATAAGAGGACCTATTGAGGTTGTTTATAAAGAGGGTAATGATACCATTGTTTTCAATTATGAAAAGCCTGAAAACACAATGGCTAATGACAGAAACAAACAAATGATAAGGTCTGAAGCAGAATACGGAACACCTGTTATTGATGCAAATACATATACAAGCTCAAAAATGAGCAGTGTATTAAGTGGTGCAAAAACAATTGCAGGAAACGGAATTTTAGGAATAGGTGCAAAGCTTATGTTTCCAAATGCCTCAAGCTTTATGGCACACTATCTGAAGAATACAGGCGAAGACAAAACAATTGATATGGGTACAGGCACAAATGGATTTTTCAAGAGTGGTGCCGGCACTATTGCACACAGAGAAGCTCGCGTTAATCAAGCCTTAAGAGCAGCTGAGGCTCTTGCTCGTGAGGGTCAAAGCGTATCAATCTATCAGCAAATGGAAATAGTTAATCATTTTGGTGAAACAGAGGATTGGTACTTGGCAGTTGGCTCATACTTTACCTGCATTGAAATGCACAATGTAACAGTAACAGTTAATGCTGACGGAACAAAAACATATTCTGCGCAGCTGACATATAAGGTTGCGGACTATTACAACTGGAACGAAAACAGCTGGAGCACTATTCCGATTGTTGAAGTAAGCCAAAGAGATTTACATCAGCTTCACAGAACAAAGCAGGCTAAGGAATTTGAGTCCACAGGCTCAAAGACCTACTCCTTAACCTGGACTGAGGGACAGGATGCCTCCACACTAAGCTATAAATAGGATGTAAAAAGCTATCTTCTTACTTGGTTTTGCATCAAGTAAATGGGTAGCTTTTTTATTATAATATATAAAAGTTGACAGTCTATCATATATATGGTATAATTAAATTAAGAAAAGACAAAGGGAGAGATGCCTTATGAGAAAATTAAGTATAACCTTTATAGCCATAGTGGCTTTATTATTGATATTCGCCTTTAGCATTAACGCAGAGGAAATCTTGGGAGCAAACGGAATTTATTACTCCGACTCAAATGAATACGGTACATTAAATATAATTGAGGGGTATGATTATTCACCTAAGCTCAGCTTAAATGAACGAATGGTTCTTGATAACGGAGATGGAACATATTCAACCTACCCAAGCGCATATGCCCTTGACTATACCAAGGACGCAAAAAAGCGCGGCGAAAGGTTTCAGTATTTTGACCCTTCAATCCTGAATGATGAAACAGGCTATACCTATTCCCACGCAAGTGTTATAAGGTATGAAATTCCTGAGGGAATTACAATTATTCACCACGACGACAGATTTAATATTAACTTCAACACCTGTGCAAACGTGATAGAGGTTGTATTCCCATCAACTCTTGTAACATTTACAAAGAGCAATTTCCTTGAGGGCATGGCTTCTCTTAAGAGAGTGGATATGTCTGCCTGTGTTTCACTTACCAAAATGGCGAACAGCTTGGTTTACAAGTGCCCTGTTATAGAGGAGGTTATTCTTGGCCCAGCCTTGACTGCCGTTCCGAACAACACCTTCCAGGAATCCGGTATTGTAAGTGTTGTTATCCCTGAAAATATTACCTCGGTCGGTCAGTATGCGTTTTACAACTGCAAGAGCTTAAAGACCGTTACAATGCACGACGGAGTTACAAGCATTGGCTCAAAAATCTTCCAGTATTCAACTATTGAGGAGTTTACAGTGCCTATGGGAGTTACTAATATTCCCCAGGACTGCTTCCACGGTTGTACATCTCTTACCACCGTTACAATGGGTGACGGTGTCACCTCTATGGCAGGATACATATTCAACGGCTGTACTGCATTGACAAGCGTACGTTTGTCAGACAATATTACTACGGTTAGCACATATACCTTCAGCGGATGTACCTCATTGACCGAGATTGTCTTACCGTCTAAGCTTACAGCTATTTCCGGTGCTATGTTCAGAAGCTGCTCCGCTTTATAGAGCATAGTTATACCTGCCGCTGTTAAATCAATTGGCAACCAGGCATTTTATAACTGCTCATCTCTTACAAGCGTTACCTTTAACGAGGGCTTGGAGAGCATAGCAAAGGAGGCGTTTGCCGGATGTAAGGCGCTTACCTCTGTAAGCTTACCAAGTACGCTTATTACACTTAATGATTACGTTTTCAGCGGATGCTCATCTATTGTTACCGTTAACTTTGCAGAGGGCACGGCTTTGACTAACTCGCCTGTGGGCATTTTCCAAAACTGCTCATCCATTGAAACCGCAAATCTTCCCGGAGGCATTACAAGCGTCGGCTCAAACTTCTTCTATAAATGCGCAAAGATGACAACTCTTGTCGGCGGTATTCCTTCAACTGTTACAACTATTGACAAAAATGCGTTTAACGGCTGCACCGTTCTTTCCGACATAGGTACTCTGCCGTCAGGCCTTACCTATATCGGTCAGGATTGCTTCAATAGCTGTAAGGCGCTTACAAGCATGATATTGCCAAACGGCTTAGAAACCATTTATAACTATGCGTTTGCAAACTGCACCGCACTTACTTATATTAATATTCCCGACTCAGTTACTTACCTTGGCACTAATGCCTTCCTTAGCTGTTCGTCGTTAACAACTGTGGATATCAGTGAAAATTCACAGATTACAGGCGGATTGAACGGTGTGTTCAACAGCTGCTCTGTTTTGACGGGATTTATTATTCCACGTGGCGTAACCACCCTTGGCGACAACACCTTCCGTGGCTGTAAAGCATTAACAACAATTGGCGATGATTTACCATTGGGTCTTACCTCTATTGGTAAGGATTGCTTTAACGGTTGTGCTTTTACGTCCGTTGTTTTACCCGACGGATTGCTTGAAATCAAGGATTATGCGTTTACGAATTGCACATCTCTTACCGCTATTGATATTCCCGATACTGTGACTTATCTTGGCTACTATGCATTCAACGGCTGTTCAGCGTTGACTGACGTTAACATTACTGAGAATTCTCAGATTGCGGGTACTTGGAGAGGTACGTTTAACAACTGTAAGGTGTTGACTGAGATTTACGTGCCAGCAGGCGTTACAAAATTTGAATATGACGTTTTCTCCTACTGTAATGCCATAACAAGCATTACTATTGATGAAGGACTTTTGGAAATTACAGGTGGTAATAACTTTAGGGACTGTAAGGCTTTAACATCAATCAAGCTTCCAAATACCTTAACAACTATTGCCGATAACAATTTTGGTGGCTGCACCTCTTTAAGTGAAGTTCGCTTAGGCGATAGCCTTACACATTTGGGCGCAGGCAACCTAACCCTTAAGGCTCTTAAAAGAGTATATATTCCATTTACCTTGACAAGCATTGGCACACATTTACTTGGCTATACAAACGTAAATGATTCTTCACTGAACATTACCTTTATTTTTACAGGCTCATATGCACAAGCACAAGCCTTGCGTGACTTAGCAAGGGCAGATACATCAAACGCTAAAAATGCATCTAAGCTTTATGATGCAAAGCTTGTTTCCGTAAAGGAATACGATGTAGAAAAAGAGCCAAGTGGCTACCATTTTGTTTACGATTACAGTAAGTGTGAGGCGTTTTATGATAGCCATAGCTTAAGCCCTTATAATACCTGTGTAGATAAATGTCAAATTTGCTTACATCTTTATGCAGTTGCCTCTCCTGTTCATAATTTTGAAAACGGTGAAGCAATAGTATATGAGGATTTTGCAAAAGCAGGCATTAAAACAAGGGTTTGTCAAAACGAGGGCTGTACAGGTAATGATGGCTCAAGCGAAAGCGTGCCACCTATATTTACATTCTATGGCTACGCAATTTATGAAATAGGCTCAAGCTTTTCCGTAAACTACGCAATAGATATTGAAGCTTTATTGGATTATGAAAGAATAAATGGCACAACTCTTGATTTTGGCTTTGTAGGTGCATATACAGGCTACTTAAAGGGTGGCGCACCACTTGACCCAACAAGTGGTAAGGCTGTTGATATAAGCTCCACAGGAAAAACCATATATCATTGTCCAATAAACAAAATTGCAATGGCAAATGCTAATCTTAGACTTGCAAATATTGCAAAGGAAAATTACGAGGATGAGTTTTATATTTGCCTATACATCTTCGATGGTAAAGAGGTTAAATATCTGACTGCTGATAATTCCACCTTAATGCCCGACCCTGTTTCATATGCAGAGGTAAGAGGACCTGTTGAAGCAACCGTTGGCGATATGGCGTTCTCCACAGAGGAGGAAACAACCTTAAGCGCAAACAGATTAGGGCAAATGAGAGAATCGGAGGCTGCTTACAATACAACAACTATGTCAGACTCTGACGCAAATGCTATAATTAAAAAAGCTAATACCGTTATTAATGGTGGTAGCTTAATCGGTTGGACGAATGCAGCAAAGCTTTTACAGCACTTCCTTGACGGAAGCGGAGAGCAATATACTCTTAATATGACTGATTTCTTAAAGGACAGTAACAACAAAAGCTTTAGAAATGAGGATATTAACAGAGCACTTCGCGCAGCTGAGCTTCTTGCAAGAGAGGGCGAAAGCCTAACCCTTAACCAAAAAACAGAGAATTTGCACAGACCCGCTGATGACTGGTACTATGCAGTTGGTACTTATTTTAGTGACGTTGATTTGATAAATCTTACAGTTACCGTTGATGAAAACGGTGTTAAGCATTATAGTGCCGATATTAAGTATATCGTAACAGATTTTTATAACTGGGACAAGAACAATACAACACCTGTTATTAATAAAAAATTTCTGTTCATCCAAATTACCGGTCCTGCTCCTTCAGAGCTTTACAATCTTCACGCAGCAGGCAGAGCGCAGGAATTTTTGACCTACGGTGAGATAACATATTCAAATGTTACATGGACTGAGGGACAGACAGTAAGCGACATTTCAACCCTGAATTAAATAGCATAAAGTGGCGTTTAAACTAAGCGCCACTTTATTTTTTACTTATCTTAAAAGTTTACAATTTGTTAAAATGTTTCCTTAAAAAAACATTGACTTTGTGAAATAAAAGTAGTATATAAATAATGTCATTATAATATTTAAAACGGAGAACATTATGAAAAAGACTTTATTAATGGTTTTAATGAGCATAATTTTTACATTGGTTTTTGCAGTTAGCATAAGCGCAGCTGAAAAAGCCTGCACAAGCTGTGGTGAAGTATATGGAGCGCCTGTAATCGAAACACAGCCAAACTGTGGAAATGGAACAAATGGTGTTTTAAAATTCACTTGCACCTGTGGCAAAACTGAAACCTTAGAATTTGAGCCAATACATTTGTATCAAGGTGTTATTACAACTGAGCCAAGCTGTAATACCGACGGCTTAATGACATACACCTGTACAGCTTGTAAGGATACAACAACAGAGGTAATTCCGGCAAAACATAAGCATCACTCCGTTGTTGATGTAGCTGCAACTCACACAACAACCGGTAGTATGACACATACCTGTGAGTATTGCGGTGATACTTACAAAACAACCTTGCCCATAGTACACAATTTTAAGGAAGTTTCAAGAACTGTTTCCGATTGTAAGGCAACTATTACATATAAGTGCCAGATAACAGATTGCACCGTAACAAAAACAGAAACAGTTATATCTCATAATTACAGCTTTTCAATGATAGAAAAGGAGCCAACCTGCTTTTTTGAGGGCGTTATCGGTGGCTATTGTGTTAGCTGTGGCAAAATAGTTGAAACAGCTCTTGCAAAGCAACATAAGAATGAAACTGAGGTTACAAAGGCTGCAACCTGTACTGAAACAGGTATTCTAAGACAAACCTGTCTTTACTGTGATACAACACATACAGATATAATTCCTGCATCTCACGATTATAGCGCAGGCGTTACACATATTGTATATAAGGATGGCTATACAGAGTACGGAACAAGATATATCAGGTGTGCAAAATGTAGCGCTGAGGAGGGCTTGCTTGCAAACCCAATCTTTACATTTAAGGGATATTCCCGTACTGATTTTGCTTCAGGTCAAAAAGTTGAAATTTCCTGTGGCTATACTGTAAATGTTGACGCACTTAATGAATATCAAAGCGTTATGGAAATTCCTCTCAGCTTTGGTATAGTAGGTGCTGCCGAGGACCATTGTGAGCTTTTAGGTGCAAATACAGCACCGCTCGTTTCCCAAACAGGCGAGCCTGTTGCAAATGCCGATGTTACATTTACTCTTAATTATGAGGATAAATCGACTGCTGAGCAAAAAATAAATTGCAAGGTAAAGAAGGTTGAAATTAACAAAACAGAGTATGCTACATTAAACGGTAAGTTTACCGGTATCCCATATGAGCATCACACAACATATTTCTATTTCTGCTTATACATTTTTGACGGAACAAAAACAGTTTATGTTTCAGACGATAGCTGTCGTGATTTGCCACTTCCAATTTCCTATGCACTTTTAAATAACGCAGGTGGTGACCACGATACAGTTAATAAAAATAGTGTTTCAATAGGTGGCTTAGAATATTCAACAGTTGATGGTACTGAGGCTAATGCAGACAGAACTACAACAATTCAAAACTCTATTAAAGACGCAAAAACAAACCAAGAATATGCAGACTCAGCCTCAAATGAAAAAACAGTTGCAGGTATTGGTAATCTTGGTAATATGGTAGGTACTCTTGACAGAGCCACAGAGCTTCTTAACTACTACTTAGAGCTTGGTGGAGATGCTACACATTATAAGGACTTTGATATTGAAAAAATGCTTAGCGACTCTGAAACAGCAAACAGTAGCTGGCTTACATCTATAAACAATATTTTAAGAGCCTCCGAAGCACTTGCCATAGTGGGCGAAAGAGTTAACATTGACCAAAAGGCAGAAACAATTGTTGATTTGCCACAGGGTACAATCTTCTTTAACAATAAGGCACGTGACCTGTACCTGTCCTTTGTTGATGGTAGATACTATACCGATACAGATATTGACAACCTAACAGTTACAACAGTAAATGGCAAAAAGGTATATACAGCAACAATTGTTTATACTCTTATAGACTATTATAGCTTCTATCCATATAAAGACGATGATTCTACATCATCCTTCCTACTATGGGGACCATCAAAGCAGGAGCTTGCACAGCTTCACCTTGATGGTAGTGCTCTTGACTTCCTTATTCACTCACAGCTTACATATGAGGTAACCTGGACAGAGGGTCAAAGAGCAGGAGAAGACTCTAACTTTAATAAGCTTGAAGGCTTTACTAAAGAAACAACAGGCGCAACACTTACTCTTGTAAGCAATAGCGCAACACAAAATCAAGCTAATTAAAGCACATAAAATACAAACGAAAAAACAGCTCCCTATTTTGAAAGGGAGCTGTTTTCGTTTGGAAAAGAAAACAAAAGCCCATACATTGGGAAAAGAAAAAAGCTATGCTACAACATAGCCTTTAATTCTATTTATTATTTTTATCGTCGCTTGTGCCACAGGAAAGAAAACGAATTGCACGTTCAACTGCGTCCTTAGAGTCGTACCAAGGCTCACTATCATAGCGATAGTCAAATTTCTTACAATACCAGCTAATGTCCTTAATGATTTTTTCAAAATACTTGTTTTCCACCTCTGACATATCCTTGAAAAACTCATCATACTTTTTCTTATCAAGCTTGTTTTTTGCATATTCCATAAGCATTTGATAATGTGGCAGGCAGAAGTATTTTTGACTAAGCAGCTTTGCCTTAAACTGTGGCTCGTAGGCGTAAAGCAAAACCGTGTTTTCTATCATACGGTTATAGTGTGGCTCAAGCCTTTCGCAAATAAAGCAGTTGTTAGAAACACCCTTTGCGGTTTTAATATGGTTTCTTGCCTTGCCCCCTAAAATAGTAGTTAAAAGATTGCCATCCATTTTTTCCTTAAGTGTCATTAGGTGGCTTTCAAGCACAAGAGCCAAGGAAAGACTGTTATTTTGATTAACAAGCATTCTGAAATGCTCAGAGCAAAAGCCCTTTTCGTTTGTTTGTATTCTGGTAGATGGCTCCATCATAGAAGCACCGAGAGCCATTTCAACCTCCTTTTTTTCAAGCTTGTCAAAGAGCTTGCAAATAGGACAGTTGCACCCTTCTTCCTCCATACATTTTTCAAAAGCCTCGTTTATAGGAATGGTATAAATTTGCTCCATAAATTTTCCCCTTTCTGTGTTGACTTAATTTAATTATAAAGTTATAATATAATTATTGCAAGAGTTTTTTAAAAAATAAGGAGATATTTATGGAAGAAATAAGGGAATACACCCTTGAAAACGGCATAAATTATGTAATTGTTAATAAAATTCCAAGGCTTGACATATTTAAAGCCTTTGATTGCGGACAATGCTTTAGGTTTGATGAGGTGTCCTTGTTTGGCAACAAATACGAGTTTGGCGGAGTTGCCTTTGGAAAATACGTAGTTTTTGCCCAAAATAAAACCGATGAAATAATAATATACAATTCCACAAAAGAGGACTACTTAAATATTTGGCGCAAGTTTCTTTCCTTAGATGTTGACTATGAAGAAATAGACAAAACAATCTCAAGGGCTACAAAAAGTGAGCATATGGAAAAGGCAATAAAATGCTCACAGGGTATTAGAATTTTAAGACAGGATAGCTGGGAGACGGTTTGCTCCTTTATTATTTCTCAAAACAATAATATACCGAGAATTAAAAAAATAATTGCCTCACTTTGCGAAAAATACGGGGAGAGTGTCTGTTTTTTAGATAAAACCTATTATTCCTTTCCCACCTGTGAAGCATTGTCAAAAGCCACAGAGGGAGAAATTTTTGAGCTTAAAACAGGCTTTCGCGCAAAGTACATAGTTGATGCTTGTAAAAAAATAAGCGACAAAACCGTTTCCCTTGACAGAATAAAAAGCGAAAGCGATTTTGAAAGATGTGTTGATGAGCTTTGCTTAATTAAGGGTGTTGGGCTAAAGGTAGCATCCTGTGCCTTACTGTTCGGCTTTGAAAGAACTGAAGCATTTCCAATTGATGTATGGATGAAAAGAGCACTTGAAAAATATTTTCCCAACGGTATAGACCTACAAGCCTTAGGAAAAACAGCGGGAATTGCTCAGCAATACCTATTTTATTACGAAAAATACATTCAAAACTCTTGACTATGATGTATTAATATTATATAATTGGATTGTAAAAAATACTAAAAAGAGGTAGAAATATGAAAACAGTATGCTTCGGCGAAATTATGCTAAGATTAAATCCGGCAGGCTATACAAGATTTGTACAGACAGACACATTTGGCGCAACCTACGGTGGTGGTGAGGCTAATGTGGCAGTTTCCTTGGCAAATTACGGTATTGATTCAGCTTATGTAACAAAGCTTCCAAAGCACGAAATCGGTCAGGCTGCGGTTAACTCCCTAAGACGCTTTGGTGTTGACACAGGCAAGATTGTAAGAGGTGGCGAAAGAGTTGGTATTTATTATCTTGAAACAGGCGCATCTCAGCGTCCGTCAAAGGTTATTTACGACAGAGCCTACTCTGCAATTGCAATGGCAAAGAGAGAGGATTTTGACTGGGACAGCATTTTAGACGGTGCTAATTGGTTCCACTTTACAGGAATTACACCGGCTCTTGGTGGCGAATTACCTGAAATTTGCTTGGATGCATTAAAGGCTTGCCGTCAAAAGGGTATTACAACAAGCTGTGACTTGAACTTTAGAAAAAATCTATGGACAAGCGAAATGGCAGGCAAGGTAATGGGCGAGCTTATGAGCTATGTTGATGTTTGTATCGCTAACGAGGAGGATGCTGAAAAGGTATTCGGAATTAAGGCAGAAAATACAGACGTTGACAAGGGCGTTGTAAATCACGAGGGCTATAAGAGCGTTGCAAAGCAATTAAGCGACCGTTTTGGCTGCAAGAGAGTTGCTATAACACTTAGAACAAGTATTTCTGCAAA
Organism: Clostridia bacterium; assembly: GCA_017621085.1. Classification (GTDB taxonomy): domain Bacteria; phylum Bacillota; class Clostridia; order Oscillospirales; family CAG-272; genus RGIG2000. The sequence goes on from JAGATW010000090.1 coordinate 31,188, forward strand.
CGACAATATTTGGGCTGCTATGCTTTATGATAAGAAC
>JAGATW010000091.1 GCA_017621085.1 Clostridia bacterium
AAAGAATATGAGGGTAACAAATAAGCGTAAAAATTTAACGGAGGAACATATAATGTTAAGACTTGGTTTACAGTTCTTCGCTCACAAAAAGGGTGTTGGTTCTACAAAGAACGGCAGAGACAGTGAGTCTAAGCGTCTTGGTGTTAAGAAGGCGGACGGTTCAAACGTAATCGCTGGTAACATCATTGTAAGACAAAGAGGACCAAAGATTCATCCAGGTACCAATGTAGGTATCGGTAAGGACGACACACTTTTCGCATTAGCTGATGGTGTAGTTAAGTTTGACTACATGGCTAAGAACAAGAAGCGTGTTAATGTTTTAGCGAAATAATTAACTAAATTAGATAAAAGACGCTTGGAAAATCAAGCGTCTTTTATCTTTTTTATTGAAAACAAAGTAAATTTTAAAAACTATCTTCACAACATAACAAAAATGTGTTAAAATAACAGAGAATAATTAATATTTTAGAGGTAACTATGTTAGAGCTTAGAAATGTTTCCTTCAAGGTAACTGATGACGAGGGAAATGAAAAGGAAATTTTAAAAAATGTTAATCTAAAAATTGAAGATAGATTTGTTGCTATAACAGGACCAAATGGTGGTGGTAAATCTACTCTTGCTAAAATAATTGCAGGAATTTATCCTGTGACAAGTGGACAACTATTTCTCGATGGAGAAGATATTACAAATAAATCAATTACTGAAAGAGCTAAAATGGGAATCAGCTTTGCTTTTCAACAGCCTGTTCGCTTTAAGGGCTTAACTGTAAGAGATTTAATTACCTTGGCTGCCGGTAAAAAAATAAGCGTTACTGAGGCATGCACATATCTTTCTGAGGTTGGCTTGTGCGCAAGAGATTATATTGACAGAGAAATTAATGCATCACTTTCCGGTGGTGAGCTTAAGAGAATAGAAATTGCGATGATAATGGCAAGAGGCACTAAGCTATCTGTTTTTGATGAGCCGGAGGCAGGTATTGACCTTTGGAGCTTTAATAATCTTATAAGAGTGTTTGAAAAAATGCATGAAAAGATAAACGGAAATATTATTATAATTTCTCACCAAGAAAGAATACTTGATATTGCTGATAAAATAGTCGTTGTTTCTAACGGAGAGGTAACAAATTATGGTGAAAAGGAAGATATTCTTCCATCACTCCTTCGTAATGAAAATACAAAGTTTGGTTGCGTAAAGCTATAAGGAGAAAGACATGGATGCAATACAAAAGGGCTTGCTTGAAAAGGTGGCAGACCTACATGAAATACCCGAGGGCGCTTATAATATAAGAGCAAATGGTGGCTTGGGTGGAAGAAATACAACTGCTAACATAGACATAGTATCCAAAGAGGATAAGCCCGGAATTGATATAATTATTAAGCCTAATACAAAGAATGAAAGCGTTCACATTCCCGTTATCATTAGCGAAAGTGGACTTAATGAAATGGTCTATAATGATTTTTACATTGGTGAAAATGCTGATGTAATAATTGTTGCCGGCTGTGGAATACACAACAGTGGAGATGAAGCTTCCAGCCATGATGGTATTCACACCTTCCACGTAGGTAAAAATGCTAAAATAAAATATGTTGAGCGTCACTATGGTGAGGGTGAGGGAACAGGTGCTAAAATAATGAATCCCGAAACTGTTATATTCATTGATGATGGCGGATATATGGAAATGGAAACGACCCAAATTAAGGGCATAGAGTCAACTGTTAGAAAAACCACTGCTACAATAGGAAATGATGCAAAGCTTGTAATACGTGAAAGCTTAATGACTCATGGAAAGCAATTTGCAAAAACGGATTTTACAGTTGATTTGAACGGCGAAAACAGCTCGGCAAATGTAATTTCCCGTTCTGTTGCCAAGGACGAATCGTATCAAGAGTTTTACTCCAATATCAGAGGAAACAACAAGTGTGCAGGACATACAGAATGTGATGCTATTTTGATGGATAAGGCAAGGGTTGTTGCTATACCGGAAATTTCTGCCAATCATATTGATGCAAGCCTTATTCATGAGGCTGCAATTGGTAAAATAGCAGGTGAACAGTTAATTAAACTAATGACCTTAGGATTATCAGAGGAAGAAGCAGAGGAGCAAATAGTAAACGGTTTCCTTAAGTAATACTTAAGAAAGGGGCTTTTATGAACATTCAATACTTAAAATATGCCTTAGAGGTAGCTAAGCAAAAGTCTATTAGCAAGGCTTCAAGAGCCTTGTATATGGGACAGCCAAATTTAAGCCGTGCTATTAAGGAGCTTGAAGAGGAGCTTGGTATTACTATATTTGAAAGGAACTCTAAGGGCATAATTCCAACGCCTGATGGAGAGGAATTTTTGCAATATGCAAAGCGAATATTGCTCCAAATTGATGAGGTTGAGGAAATATACAGAGTAGGAAAAAAGAAAAAATCTCACTTCTCCGCTTGCGTTCCTCGTGCCGGTTATACTGCATATGCCTTTGCAGAGCTTTCAAAAAGCATAGATACAAGTAACCCTGCAGAAATTTTTTATAAAGAAACCAACTCTATGCGTACAATTAACAGCGTGCTAAAGGGAGACTATAACTTAGGTATAATCAGATATCAAACCACCTTTGAAAAGTATTTTGAATCACTGTTCTTAGAAAAGAATCTCGTTTCAGAAACAATAACTGAATTTTCATATGTTCTTGCTATGTCAGCAAATAATCCACTTGCGTTTAAGGATGATATTCAGCCTGAGGACTTAAGTGAGTATATTGAAATCGCCCACGCAGACCCATATGTTCCATCCTTACCTGTAATTGACGTAAAAAAAGCAGAAATGTCTGAGTTTGTTGATAAGAGAATATATGTTTTTGAAAGAGCAAGCCAGTATATGCTTTTAGAAAGTGTTCCTAATACATTTATGTGGATATCTCCACTTCCGGATGAAATGCTAACTCAGCATAATCTGATAGAAAAAGAATGTACATTTTCAAACAAGAAATACAAGGATGTTTTAATCTATCGTAAGGATTACAAGCTATCTGAGCTTGATAAAATGTTTATAGCTAATGTTCATAAAGCGAAAGAAGGAATGTAAAAGCTCTTGCTCTGTGCAAGAGCTTTTCTATTATGCAAATCAAAACAACGCATAAAAAATAAGCTATCAATAAAAACAAATAGCTAAAAAAGTGAAAGTTTAGAGGAATTTCCTTGGGTTATAGTGGATAGTGGTCGTTTTTTTGCATAAAATGGTAAAAAAATATTAAAAATATACCAAAAAGCGTTTTTGCTATGTATATTTTAGCATAGCTCTATGTTTTATAAGCATTTTACAAATAATAAATGTTGTGATAAAATACAAGCATAAATTTGAATTACCGTGTGCTATTATATAGCAAAAGGAGTAGAAATGAAGGAATATGCAATCGTAAATAGTGTTGAAAGCTTTCAATCAGCATTCAAAAGAGTAAAGGATGCACAAAAAAAGTTTTCCACTTACTCACAGGAGCAGGTAGATAGAATTTTTACAGCAGCTGCTATGGCTGCCAACCGTGCAAGAATTTCCTTAGCAAAATTAGCAGTTGAAGAAACCGGAATGGGTATTGTAGAGGATAAGGTTATCAAAAATCACCTTGCATCTGAATTTGTATATAACACACATAGAGACATGAAAACCTGTGACGTAATTGAAGAGGATGTAGCAGGTGGTATGCAAAAGATTGCTTCTCCGGTTGGCGTTGTTGCTGCAGTTATTCCAACTACCAACCCTACATCAACAGCAATTTTCAAAATTCTTCTTGCTTTAAAAACAAGAAATGGTATTATTATTAGCCCTCACCCAAGAGCTAAAAATTCTACTATTGCTGCATCAAAAATCGTCCTTGAGGCTGCTGTACAGGCAGGTGCGCCGGATGATATAGTTGCTTGGATTGACGTTCCATCTCTTGAGCTTACAAATACACTTATGGCAACTGCCGATATTATACTTGCTACAGGTGGTCCCGGTATGGTCAAGGCTGCTTATTCAAGCGGTAAGCCGGCCCTTGGTGTCGGTGCAGGTAATACACCGGCAATAATTGATGAAAGTGCTGACATTGTGTTGGCTGTAAACTCAATAGTTCACTCAAAAACCTTTGATAATGGTATGATTTGTGCATCTGAGCAATCAGTAATAGTTCTTGACAAAATCTACTCTAAGGTTAAGAATGAATTTATAAAGAGAGGCTGCTATTTTTTAACACCTGATGAAACAGAGAAGGTTAGAAAAACAATCATTATAAATGGCGCTTTAAATGCAAAAATCGTTGGTCAAAGTGCTTATAGAATAGCTGAGCTTGCAGGAGTTAGCGTTGACCCAAAGACAAAGATTTTAATAGGTGAGGTTGAATCTGTTGAATTAACAGAGGAATTTGCTCACGAAAAGCTTTCTCCGGTTCTTGCAATGTATAAGGCAAAGACCTTTGATGAGGCACTTGATAAGGCATACGCTTTAATTGAGGATGGTGGCTTAGGACATACATCTTCAATATATATTAACGAATTAGTTGAGACCGAAAAGCTTAATAAATTTAAGCTATTGATGAAAACCTGTCGTGTTCTTGTTAACACACCTTCCTCGCACGGTGGTGTAGGTGATGTTTATAACTTCCGTTTATCTCCATCATTAACACTTGGTTGTGGTTCATGGGGTGGAAACTCTATCTCAGAAAACGTAAGTGCAAAACATCTTTTAAACATTAAAACAGTTGCGATAAGGAGAGAGAATATGCTTTGGTTTAGAACTCCTGAAAAGGTATACATTAAGAAGGGCTGCTTAACTGTTGCTCTTGATGAGCTTAAGGCAGTATTAAATAAAAAGAAGGCTTTCATAGTAACAGATACATTCTTATTTGAAAATGGTTATACAAAGCCAATTACAGATAAATTAACACAAATGGGAATTCAATATGCTACATTCCATAATGTAGCCCCGGACCCAACACTTGCTTGCGCTAAGGAGGGTGCTGCTCAAATGTCAGCATTTGCTCCAGATGTTATCATTGCTTTAGGTGGCGGTTCAGCAATGGATGCAGCAAAAATAATGTGGGTTCTCTATGAACATCCGGAAGTTGACTTTATGGATATGGCTATGCGCTTTATGGACATAAGAAAGCGTGTTTATACATTCCCTAAAATGGGCGAAAAAGCCTACTTTATTGCCATTCCAACATCAGCAGGTACAGGCTCTGAGGTAACTCCGTTTGCAGTTATTACTGATGAAGCAACAGGTGTAAAATATCCTCTTGCAGATTATGAATTACTACCAAACATGGCAATCGTTGATGCGGATTATCATATGACTGCACCTAAAGGCTTAACCTCTGCTTCAGGTATTGATGCTGTAACTCACGCATTAGAGGCTTATGCATCAATAATGGCAACAGATTATACTGATGGTTTAGCACTTCGTTCATTAAAGATGATATTTGAATATCTTCCGAGAGCATACGACAATGGTGCAAATGACCCTGTAGCAAGAGAAAAGATGGCTAATGCCGCAACTATGGCAGGTATGGCTTTTGCAAACGCATTCCTTGGTGTTTGTCACTCAATGGCCCATAAGCTTGGTGCATATCATCATTTACCACACGGTGTTGCAAATGCACTTATGATAGAAGAGGTTATTCGCTTTAATGCGACCGAAACACCTACAAAGATGGGTACGTTTTCACAATATGACCATCCGATAGCAATTGAGCGCTATGCAGAAATTGCAGATTATCTTGGATTGAAGGGCAAGAGCAATATTGATAAGGTAGAAGCTCTTATAAACCATATAAATGAGCTAAAGTCAAAAATTGGTATTAAGAGCTCTATTAAGGAATATGGTATTGATGAGAATAAATTCTTAGAAACTCTTGATGAAATGGTAGAACAGGCATTTGATGACCAGTGTACCGGTGCTAATCCAAGATATCCTTTAATGTCCGAAATTAAGCAAATGTATCTAAATGCATACTACGGAACACATAAAGAGGTCTGATTAAAAAGGCTTGGTGTGTAAAAAATTAAATAAATATACCCTCCAAGCCTTGATAATTTATCAAAATTATGATAAAATAAATAAAAATGCTTGGAGGGCAATTTTTTATGAAGCTTGATAATGTAATTCTAAAAAGAAAAGATAAGGTTGTTTATCGTGACGGTGATTTAAAGATTAAGGTTTATAACGAGAACTTTTCAAAGGTAAATGTTCTTGTATCAGCTCTTAATCAGGCAAAAATTGAGGAAACAGGTCTTAATGTGCCAAAGCTTCACTCAGTAACAACTATTGATAATAAATGGGTTGTTGTAACAGATTATATTGAGGGTACTCCTCTTGATGTTTTAATGGAAAGAAATCCTGAAAAGATTGATGAATATCTTCAAAAATTTGTTGACCTCCAACATCTTGTTCATACAAAAAGATCCACAGGGCTTTTGAAAATCAAAGAAAAAATGCATGCCAAAATAGCTCAAACTGATTTTGATGATGCAACTAAATATGAGTTGCAGGCAAGGCTGGCAGGTATGCCAAATCATGATAAGCTTTGTCATGGCGATTTTAACCCATCTAATATTATAGTAACCGATGATGGTGAAATGTATATTATTGACTGGTCACACGCAACACAAGGAAATGCTTCAGCAGACATTGCAAGAACATATCTTTTGTTTAACCTTGAGGGCAAGCAAGAAATTGCAGAAAAATACCTTAGCTTGTTTATGAATAAAACAGGCATTTCCAGAAGCTATTATTTAAGATGGGTTCCGATTGTTGCCGCATCTCAAACTGTAAAGAAAAATGCAGAGGAAAAAGAGATTTTAAGCAGATGGGTAAACGTAGTAGATTTTGAATAAAAATATCCCGTGGCAGTAAATAATTGTCACGGGAATTTCAAATTAAATTGAAGGTGAAATAAATGAAGATTATAGATATCATAAGGGCAGATAAGCCATCCCTCTCCTTTGAGGTGTTTCCCCCAAAAACCTCTGATAAATTTGATACAGTCAAGGATGCAACTGAGAAAATAGCAACATTAAAGCCGTCCTTTATGAGCGTTACATATGGTGCTGGTGGTGGAACAAGTGAATACACCTTATCTATTGCCAAAAACATACAGGAAAACTATAATGTGCCAACTCTTGCACATTTAACCTGTGTTAATTCAACTAAGAGCGAGGTTAAGTCTCGACTTGAAATGCTAAAAAACAATGGAATAGAGAATATACTTGCATTAAGAGGCGATATAACGCCGGAAAATCAAAACAGAGAAAAATGGGATTACCACTTTTCAAATCAGCTTGTTGAGGAAATTAAAAATAGCTATGATTTTTGTGTAGGTGGTGCCTGCTATCCTGAATGTCATCCGGAGTCTATTCATCAAAAAGAGGACATATTAAATCTTAAGCGTAAAATAGATGCCGGCTGTGAATTTTTAACAACTCAGATGTTTTTTGATAATAATGTTTTGTATAACTACCTTTACAAAATAAGAGAAGCAGGTATAACAGTGCCAATTATTGCCGGAATTATGCCTGTAACAAATGCAAAGCAAATCAAAAGGAGCTGTGAGCTTTCTAACTGTACCTTGCCTCAACGCTTTAAAGCAATAGTTGATAGATATGGAGATAATCCTGAGGCAATGAAACAGGCTGGAATTGCATATGCAACCGACCAAATTATTGACCTTTTTGCAAACGGCGTAAATGCTGTTCACGTATATTCAATGAACAAGCCGGACGTTGCTGAAAAAATACAGGACAATCTGTCAGAGATAATAAAATGATTGATATTTGTACAGTTTCATTAAATGAAACAAACACCTTAAAAATTGACGAAAAAGAAGTGATGCGCTATTTAGGCGTCAAAGAATTGGACAATAGCCTAAAAGTAATGTATGATGCTTGTGTTAGTAAGGCATATGAAGCATCAGCCCCAAGAGCCGTATTTAGAAAGCTTAATATAAGCGTTTTAGATAATACTGTTGATTTTGGATTTATGAGGGTGAATAGCAAGGATTTAGCCAAGAATTTAAGGAATTGCAATGAAGCATATATATTTGCAGCTACATTGGGAATAGGCGTAGATAGGGCATTTGAAAGACTAAATAGAATATCACAGGCTGAGGCAATGGTATTTAGTGCAGTGGCATCATCCCTTGTAGAAAGCTTTTGCGATTATGTAAATGAACAGCTAATTGTAGACTTGTGTGCAAGACCAAGGTTTTCGGCTGGATATGGTGATTTTTCATTACAGCATCAAAAAGAGATTTTAAACTATTTAGAAGCAGATAAAAGGCTTGGTATATGCTTAACGGACTCATATATGATGGTGCCTGTAAAATCCGTGACTGCAATAATTGGAATTAGGAGTTAAAAATGGATATTTTATCTTATGTGGAAAAAGGCTTTGTGTTTTTTGATGGTGGAATGGGCACACAGCTTCAACTAAATGGACTGCAACCGGGTCAAAGTCCTGAAATGTGGAATATTACCCACCCGGAAATTATAACATCCATTCATAAATCCTATTTTGAAGCAGGGGCAAATATAGCAACAACAAATACCTTTGGCGCCAACCCTCTTAAGATTGATAATGTTGAGGAAGTAGTATCAAGTGCAATTGAAAACGCAAAAAAGGCAATATATAAGGAAAATCAATATGTTGCCCTTGACATAGGACCAACAGGCAAACTTTTAAAGCCACTGGGAGATTTAAGCTTTGAGGATGCCTACAATGCTTTTTCAAAAGTGGTTAAAGCTGGAGTATCAAAGGGTTGTGATTTAATAATAATTGAAACAATGAATGACCCTTATGAATTAAAGGCTGCAGTGTTAGCAGCAAAGGAAAATTCAAGTCTTCCCGTTTTTGCTACCTTTGTGCTTGATGAAAAGGGAAAAACAGTAACAGGCTGTGATATAAAAGCTATGGTTGCACTTCTTGAGGGCTTGGGAGTTGATGCTCTTGGTGTTAATTGCTCTTTAGGAGCTGACGAGCTCAAAAGGTTTGTACCGGAGCTTATAAAGTATTCTTCAATACCTGTAATAGTAAACCCCAATGCGGGAATGCCGTGCGTTAAAGAAGGTAAGACTTGTTATGATTCAACCCCTGAAAAATTTTCTAAGTCAGTTGCGGAAATTGCTAATATGGGCGCAAGAATTTTGGGTGGCTGTTGTGGAACAACTCCGGAGCATATTAAACTGTTGACAAACTCACTTAATGGTGTATCACCAAAGAGCATAGAAAAGAAAAGCTACACAGTCGTATCATCCTATTCAACTGCTTGCTTTTTTGATAACAGAGTAGTTTTAATAGGAGAGAGGATTAACCCAACAGGAAAGTCAAAATTAAAGGCAGCATTAAGGGAAAATAATCTTAACTATATGGTTAATGAGGCAATAGGTCAAGAAGAAAAGGGCGCACATATGCTTGATGTTAATGTGGGATTGCCTGAAATAAATGAAGAGGAAATGCTTGTAAATGTAATTAGAGAAATACAAGCAGTATGTACATTGCCTTTACAAATTGATACGTCTAATCCAAGGGCGCTTGATAGTGCTATGCGTATATACAACGGTAAGCCTCTTGTTAACTCTGTTAACGGAAAAGAAGAAAGCATTAATAGTGTTTTGCCACTTGTAAAAAAATATGGTGGAGTTGTAATCGCATTAACGCTTGATGAAAATGGTATTCCTAATACAGCTGAGGAAAGAGTAGAGATAGCTAAAAGGATTATTGAAAGAGCAAAGGATTATGGTATTGATAAGAAAGATGTAATAGTTGACCCTTTGTGTTTAACGGTTAGCTCGGATAAAAATGCGCCAAGCGTTACATTAAAATCTATAGAATTATTAAAAGAGCTTGGTGTTAAGGTTTCCCTTGGAATTTCAAATGTTTCCTTTGGTTTGCCAAGCAGAGATTATGTTAACTCTGTATTTTTCTCGCATGCATTACAAAAGGGACTTGATGCGGTTATAATGAATCCATATTCTCTTGAAATGATGAAGGTGTATTACGCGCACAATGCTTTGATGGGTATTGATGATATGTGTCAGGATTATATTAATTTTGCAAGCAATAATCAAACCTCAACCGTGAGTGCAGAGGTAGAGCAAATTACACTTGAAAGAGCGATTATAAAGGGCTTAAAGAAGGAAGCTGGGGAAATTACAAATAACCTTGTAAAAACAAAGGCTCCGCTTGAAATTGTAAATGAGTATATTATTCCCGCTCTTGATATAGTTGGTGCAAGCTATGAAAAGGGAATAACCTTTTTACCACAGCTTTTGATGAGTGCGGAAACAGCAACAGTAGCATTTGAGGTTGTAAAAGAGAATATCAAGGGAGAGGGAAATACTAATAAAGGCGATATTATATTAGCAACTGTAAAAGGTGATATACATGATATTGGCAAAAACATAGTTAAAGTAATTTTACAGAACTATGGATACAATGTCCATGATTTAGGAAAGGATGTATCTCCTTGTGCAATTCTTGAGTATGTAGAAAAAACAGGAATTAAGCTAATAGGACTTTCTGCATTAATGACAACAACTGTTCCATCTATGGAGGAAACGATTCACCTTGTAAAATCAAAATATCATGATGTTAAATTTATGGTTGGTGGTGCTGTGCTAACTCCTGAATATGCACAAATGATAGGCGCGGACAATTACTCGAAGGATGCAATGGAAGCTGTGCGCTACGCACAAGAGTTTTTTGGACAATAAATAACGAAAAGAAGAATTCTCACAAATGTGAAAATTCTTCTTTTTTAATGTTAAATGATAACCTCATTTTCGCATTTACCGGTATCAAAAAAGTTTTTAATGTTATCAATAGTTGTTTTAGCAATGTTTGCCAAAGCTTCCTCTGTTAAAAAGGCTTGATGAGATGTAATAAAGACGTTTGGCATAGATAAGAGAATAGCCAATGTGTCATCATCGATAATATCACTTGAGTTATCCTCATAAAATACGTCTGCCTCCTCCTCGTAAACATCAAGACAAGCGCCACCAATTTTCTTTTCCTTGATGCCTTCTATTAAGTCGTCGGCATCAATGAGCGCGCCTCTTGACGTATTAACGATTACAACACCCTTTTTCATCATTCTGATAGAGTTTTCGTTAATCATATGGTACGTATCCTCAGTGAGAGGGCAATGTAGCGAAATGATATCAGAGCTTTTAAATAAATTTTCAAGAGTTGTGTATTCAATGTTGTCATCAGCCTTTCTAAACTTGTCATATGCGATAACCTTCATTCCAAAGCCTCTGCAAATATCAATAAAAATACGTCCGATTTTACCCGTTCCAATAACTCCTATGGTTTTGTTATATAAATCAAAGCCACAAAGCCCGATTAAGCTGAAGTTATAGCTCTTTGTTCTAATGTATGCCTTATGTGTGTTTCTTACGTGAGTTAAAAGCATAGCCATAGCATGTTCTGCAACAGCGTATGGGGAGTAGGCAGGAACGCGAACAACGGTAATTTTGCCTTCGGCATATTTTACGTCCACGTTATTAAATCCGGCACAACGCAAGGCGATTAATTTAACACCATATTCGCAAAGAGCATCAATAACAGGTTTATCAACAACATCGTTAACAAAGACGCAAACAACATCATATCCCTTGGCAAGGGAAGCTGTATCGTGATTTAATCTTGTTTCGAAAAATTTAAAATCGATGCTATGGGACTTGTATTGCTCGAAGGAATTAACATCGTATTTTTTGGAATCAAAAAAAGCTATTTTCATCATTATCACCTCAAATGAGTAATTTATTTTATTATAACAAATAAGCAGAGTAAAATGTGCTATTTACAGAAAATTTACAATTCTTTTTTTGACATAAATGAAATAGAATTTGTCACAAAATAACAAAAAAATTCAAGTAAAGTTGATAAATTTCGCTATATTATTATTTAAATGCGTATTGACAATCGCGCACGCACGTGATAAAATAAAAGTCGGTGAGGTTTTTGCAACTGACGGAAATGCAGGTTTAACTGCGTGGGAGCAAAAACGTTGTTTGTCGACCGTCTGGGCAGTCCTACCAAATAGGGTAGTACTGTCTTTTTTGTTTTGCCTGCCAAATGTTCGTAATTAAGGAGAAAAAAATGAAAAAAGTAGCGATTATTATGGGTAGTGACAGCGACCTTCCAATCGTGGAAAAGGGTATTAATGTTTTGAAGGAATATGATGTTCCATTTGAGGTTCATGTATATTCAGCGCACAGAACACCGGTGCAAGCTGCAGAGTTTGTAAAGAACGCAAAAGCCAATGGCTTTGGTGTGATTATAGCGGCTGCAGGAATGGCAGCGCACTTAGCAGGTGCAATAGCAGCAAATACTGTTTTGCCGGTTGTTGGCATACCTGTTTCTTGTAAGAATACAGGAGGTGTTGATGCTCTTTGGTCAACCGTTCAAATGCCGAGTGGAATACCTGTTGCAACTGTTGCAATTGACGGCGCTGCAAATGCGGCACTATTAGCAGTTGAAATGCTTGCATTATCTGATGACGCTCTTTACAATAAGCTTGTTGAGGCAAGAAAAGCAGGCGAGGAAAAGGTTTTAGAAAAGAACAAGGCTATTGAGGAAAAATTTAATAAATAATTATTTGTGTAGGAGATAAATATGGGAGTTTTTGGAATTATCGGTAATGAGAGAACAAATGTTGCATCAAGCGTTTATTACGGACTTTATGCACTTCAGCACAGAGGACAGGAAAGCTGTGGTATATCAGTAAACGATGATGGTGTTTTCCATACACATAAGGATTCTGGTTTAGTTAATGATGTATTTTCAAGTCAAATTCTTACTAATTTAGGTAAAGGTACAATGGCAATTGGTCATGTGCGTTATGGTACACTCGGAACTAAGGCAAGAATTAATGCTGAGCCTCTTGTTGTAAATCATACAAAGGGTCACTTGGCAATTGCTACCAATGGTAGATTAATTAATGGCTCTGTGCTTAAGCAGGAGCTTGAGCTTAATGGAATGATTTTCCATACATCAAGTGATGCAGAAATTGTATCATATATGGTTATACAGGAAAGGTTGACCTCTTCGTCAATTGAAGAAGCAGTTAGCAAAGCAATGGACAAGCTTAAGGGTGGATATTGCTTGTTAATGATGTCACCTAAAAAAATTATAGCTGCAAGAGATGAGCTTGGAATGCATCCACTTTGCTATGGTAAGCGTGAAACAGGTGAATATGTAATTGCCAGTGAAAGCTGTGCACTTGATTCTGTTGGCGCAACCTTTATAAGAGATTTAGAGCCCGGAGAAATACTTGTTTTTTCTAAGGATGGAATTACATCAATAAAAGACCATTGTAACAAGCAACAGGAAAGGCTTTGCGTATTTGAATACGTATATACAGCTCGCCCCGACTCTCAAATTTCCGGATGCTCCGTTCACGAGGCAAGAAGAAAGGCAGGCGCTTACCTTTCCAAGGTAAACCCTGTTGAGGCTGATGTTGTAATAGGTGTGCCTGATTCCGGACTTGATGCTGCACTTGGTTACGCACAGGAATCCGGAATTCCATATGGCATAGGTTTAATAAAGAATAAATACATAGGTAGAACCTTTATTGCTCCCGGACAGGATGTAAGAGAGGACAAGGTAAAGATTAAGCTTAATCCAATTAGTGAAACTGTAAGTGGCAAAAGAGTAGTGCTTGTTGACGACTCAATTGTTCGTGGAACAACCTGTGCAAGAATTGTAAGGCTATTAAGACATGCAGGAGCAAGGGAGGTTCACTTGCGTTCATCTGCACCGGCTTTCTTAAATCCTTGCTTTTATGGTACAGACGTAGATTCTAAGGAGAATTTGATTGCTTGTAGACATACGGTTGATGAAATTGCAAAAATTGTCGGTGTTGACAGCTTAGCATTTTTGAATATTGAGGATATTACTAAAATAGGCGCAAGCGGTCATTGTACGGGCTATTGTACAGCTTGCTTTGATGGTAACTACCCAACAGAAATACCTGTTATGATTAAAAATAAATATGAAAATAAATTATCAGAAAGTGAGAATTGAAAATGAAGAATTCTAAATCCGAAAGCTACGCAAAGGCGGGCGTTGATATTACAGCGGGCTACAAGGCAGTTGAGCTTATGAAAAAGCACATTGCCCGTACAAAGAATGAGGGCTGCGTTGATGACGTAGGTGGCTTTGGTGGTTGCTTTGGCTTACCAATTGCAGGTATGGAGGAGCCGGTTCTTGTTTCTGGTACTGATGGTTGTGGAACAAAGGTAAAGATGGCAATTCTTATGGACAAGCACGATACAATCGGTATTGATGCAGTTGCTATGTGCGTAAACGACATTATTTGCTGTGGTGCAAAGCCACTCTTTTTCCTTGACTATATTGCATGCGGAAAGAACATTCCTGAAAAAATTGCTGACATAGTTGGTGGTGTTGCTGAGGGATGTGTACAGTCAGGCGCTGCACTAATTGGTGGTGAAACAGCAGAGCATCCCGGTATGATGCCTGTTGAGGATTACGACTTAGCCGGCTTTGCAGTAGGTATAGTAGATAAGAAGAAGATTCTTGACAACACAAAAATGGCTGAGGGTGATGTTGTAATCGCTCTTGCATCAAGTGGTGTTCACTCCAACGGATTTTCTTTAGTTCGTAAGGTGTTTGATATTGATAACAATCCATCATCACTTTATGTTCCTTGTGATGACCTTGGCGGAAAGTCAATTGCTGAAACGCTTTTGACTCCAACTAAGATATACGTTAAGTCAATTCTTGCTTTACTTGAAAAGGTAGAGGTTAAGGGTATTTCACACATTACAGGTGGTGGCTTCTATGAAAATATTCCACGTTCTATTCCTAAGGGCTTAAGTGCAAAGATTGAAAAGGCTGATGTTAAAGTCCTTCCTATTTTTGAGCTTATTCAAAAGACAGGCAACATTCCTGAAAGAGATATGTACAATACATACAATATGGGTGTTGGTATGAGTGTTGTTGTTTCAAAGGAAAATGTTGATACAGCACTTGAAATTCTTAAGGCTCATGGTGAGGACGCTTATGTAATCGGTGAAATCGTTAAGTCTGACGAGGGTGTTATTCTATGCTAAAGGCTAATATTGCTGTACTTGTTTCCGGTGGCGGTACAAATCTTCAAGCCTTAATAGATGCTGAAAAAAGTGGAATTATACAAAGTGGCTCAATTAAGCTGGTTGTTGCGAATAATTCAAAGGCATATGCTCTTGAAAGAGCTAAAAATGCAGGAATTAATACAGCTGTAGTCCTCAAAAGTCAATTAGGCTCTCAAGAGGCATTTGAAAAGGAGCTTATAAGAGTATTAGAAGAGGCTGATACCGACTTAATAGTTCTTGCTGGCTTTATGAGTATCTTAAGTGCAGATTTTACAAATCACTTTAGGGATAGAATTATAAATGTACATCCATCATTAATTCCATCATTCTGTGGAAAGGGTTTTTATGGACTTAAGGTTCATGAGGCTGCTCTTGAATATGGTGTTAAGGTAAGTGGAGCAACAGTTCATTTTGTTAATGAAATTCCGGATGGTGGAAAAATAATTATGCAAAAAGCTGTTGAAATTTTAGATGGTGATACTCCAGAGGTATTACAAAAGAGAATAATGGAAGAGGCAGAGTGGAAAATTTTACCTTTATCCTGCGAAAAAATATGCTCATTTATCATTAAGGAGAAAAACTAATGAATATTTACAAGATTAACGAACTTAAGGATTTATTATCCGCAAATACATATCCGGGTAGAGGAATTGTTATAGGAAAAACTGAGGATGGTAAGAATGCTGCAGTTGCTTACTTTATTATGGGTAGAAGTGAAAATAGCCGTAATAGAGTTTTTAAGGAAACTAACGGTGATGTATTTACCGAGCCATTTGACTTTTCAAAGGTAGAGGACCCATCATTAATTATATATGCGGCAATTAGAAGCTATGAGGACAAGCTAATTGTTACAAATGGCGACCAAACAGATACTATCTATAATCATTTGAAGGAAGGTAAGTGCTTTAAGAAGGCTCTTAAGACAAGAGAGTTTGAGCCGGATGCACCAAACTTTACCCCAAGAATTAGTGGTATGCTTAAGTTTGATAACAATGATTTTAAATATCAAATGAGTATTCTTAAAAGTGCTGACGAAAAGGGTAGTGCTTGTAACAGATATTTCTATGAATACACTCCACTTTGTGGCTTAGGACACTTCATTCATACTTATGTATGCGATGGAAACCCAATCCCAACCTTCCAGGGCGAGCCTGAAAGAGTAAGAATTTTAAATGATATTGATGCATTTACAAATGAAATCTGGGAAAATCTTAACGAAAACAACAAAATCTCCTTGTACGTACGCTATGTAAACCTTGAAAATGGCGAAGTACAAAACAGAATGATAAATAAAAACAAATAATTAATCGTCAAAGGAGCAAAAAATGAAAGAATTTGAACTTAAATATGGCTGTAACCCTAACCAAAAGCCATCAAAGATTTATATGGCAAATGGCCAAGAGCTTCCAATTGAAATTTTATGTGGTAGACCAGGTTACATTAACTTTTTAGATGCATTCAACTCTTGGCAGCTTGTAAAGGAGTTAAAGGAAGCTACAGGAATGTCTTGTGCTACTTCCTTTAAGCACGTTTCTCCAACCTCTGCTGCAGTAGGTAAAAAGCTTTCTGATAAACTTAAGAAGGCATGCTTTGTTGACGATATTGAGGGACTTGATGAAAGCCCACTTGCTTGTGCATATGCAAGAGCAAGAGGAACAGACCGTATGTCCTCCTTTGGTGACTGGATTGCTTTGTCCGATGTATGCGATGTAACAACAGCGACCTTAATTAAAAGAGAAATTTCTGATGGTGTTATTGCTCCGGGCTATACCGACGAAGCTTTAGAAATTCTTAAGTCAAAGAGAAAGGGCAATTACAATATAGTAAAAATTGACCCTAATTATGTGCCTGAGGTACAGGAAACAAAGCAAGTATTTGGCATTACCTTTGAGCAGGGAAGAAACAACTTTAAAATTGACAGAGAGCTTTTGTCCGATATAGTTACAAAGAATAAGGAATTTACTGAGGATGCAATTACTGACCTTATCATTTCATTAATCACTCTTAAGTATACTCAGTCTAACTCTGTATGCTATGCATATGACGGACAGGCTATTGGTGTTGGTGCTGGTCAGCAGTCAAGAATTCACTGTACTCGTTTAGCTGGTACAAAGGCTGATACATGGCATTTACGTCAGCACGAGAAGGTTTTAAATCTTCCATTCCTTCCAACAATTGCACGTCCGGACAGAGATAATGTAATTGATGGATACATTAACAAAAACGAAGAGGATGTTTGTGCTGATGGTGTATGGCAAAAGTACTTTACATCTCAGCCGGAGCCTTTAACGGCAGAGGAAGCAAGAGCATACCTTGACACAATAACAGGTGTAAGCGTTGGCTCTGATGCATTCTTCCCATTTAGTGACAATATTGAAAGAGCAAGAAAGAGCGGCGTTTCCTTCATTGCTGAGCCGGGTGGATCAATTCGTGACGATCTTGTAATTGAATGCTGTGACAAGTATGGTATTGTAATGGCATTTACAAAGATGAGACTTTTCCATCATTAATGAGGTGACTAAATGAAGGTATTAGTTGTTGGTGGTGGCGGAAGAGAGCATGCCATCATAAGAAAGCTAAAGGAAAACAAAACAATTGAGCAAATATATGCAGTACCCGGTAATGGCGGTATGTACAAGGATGCAACACCGGTTAATATAGGTGCTAAGGATATAGATGCAATTGTAAATTTTGCTAAGGAAAACGAAATTGATTATGCTGTTGTAGCACCGGATGACCCACTTGTTTTGGGTTGTGTTAACGCACTTGAAAAGGTAGGCATTCCATCCTTTGGACCACGTGCTGAGGCTGCTATAATTGAGGGTAGCAAGGTTTTCTCCAAAAACCTAATGAAAAAGTATGGTATTCCTACAGCTGACTATCATGTTTTTTCTGATGCTAAGGAAGCCCTTGAGTTTATTAAAACAGCTCCAATCCCAACTGTAATTAAGGCAGATGGCTTGGCTCTTGGTAAGGGTGTTATAATTGCCTTTACAAGAGAAGAGGCAAAAGAGGCTATTAATTCAGTAATGAATGATAAAAAGTTTGGCTCAAGTGGTGATAACATAGTAATTGAAGAGTTTTTACAAGGACCGGAGGTTTCTGTTCTTGCTTTTACTGATGGTAAGACAGTAAAGCCTATGGTTTCCTCAATGGACCATAAGCGCGCACTTGATGGAGATAAGGGACTTAACACCGGTGGAATGGGAACAGTTGCGCCTAACCCATATTACACAAAGGAAATTGCTGACTTGTGTATGGAAACAATTTTCTTGCCTACAATTGAGGCAATGAATAAAGAGGGAAGAACCTTTAAGGGCTGTTTGTATTTTGGACTTATGCTTACAGAAAACGGACCAAAGGTAATAGAGTACAACTGCCGTTTCGGTGACCCTGAAACACAGGTTGTATTACCGCTTTTGGAAAGTGATTTGCTTGAAATCATGCAAGCAACAACAAATGGTACGTTAGCTGACTGTGAGGTTAAGTTCTCAGATAAGAATGCATGCTGTGTAATTATGGCATCTAAGGGCTATCCTGAAAAATATGAAAATGGTTTCGAAATTGTAATTCCTGAGGACATTGAAAAGGACGTTTACGTAGCTGGTGCTAAGTATGATAACGGTAAAATCTATTCGGCTGGTGGACGTGTATTAGGCGTTACAGATGTTAATGAAACCTTAAAGGGCGCAATTGAAGGCGCATATAGCAAGGTAGAAAAAATAAAATTTGACAATGCGTTTTATCGCCACGACATAGGTGCAAGAGCGCTTTTGGCAACGGAGGAAAAATAATGGTATATCGCATTTTTGTAGAAAAGAAGGAAGGACTTCAAAACGAGGCTAACTCATTACTTTCTGAAATCAAAACCTTCTTAGGCATTGATTGTGTTGAAAAGATTAGAATTTTCAATCGCTACGATGCGGAAAATATTACAGAAGAGCTTTTTGATTATGCTGTAAAGACAGTATTTTCTGAGCCACAGCTTGATAATGCATCAAAGTCAATTGATTTAAGTGGTGCTATCGTGTTTGCAACTGAGTTTTTACCAGGTCAGTTTGACCAAAGAGCAGATTCAGCTGCACAATGTATTCAGCTTATTTCACAGGGTGAAAAGCCTGTAATTCAAAGTGCTAAGGTATATGCTCTTTACGGAAATGTAAGTGATGAAGCTCTTGCAAGAATTAAAAAGCACGTAATTAACCCGGTTGAGGCAAGAGAGGCTGAATTAGGGGAGAAAACAACCCTCAAGTCAGAGTATGATATTCCAACAACTGTTGCTACACTTGATGGCTTTATCGACCTTGATAAGAGTGGTCTTGAAGCATTTATAAAGTCTTTAGGCCTTGCTATGGATTTGGATGATATTGAATTCTGTCAAAGCTACTTTAAGACTGAAAACAGAAATCCAACCATTACAGAAATTAGAATGATAGACACATATTGGTCAGACCACTGTCGGCATACTACATTTTCAACAACAATTGATAGTGTTAAGTTCCATGATGAAGTTCTTGAAAATACCTATAATGAGTATCTTGAAACAAGAAAAGAGCTTGGCAGAACAAAGCCAATCAACCTAATGGATGTTGCAACTCTTGCGGTTAGATATCTTAAAAAGGAAGGCAAGCTCGATAAGCTTGATGAAAGTGAAGAAATCAATGCCTGTACAGTTAAGATAGATGTAACAGTAAATGGTGTAACTGAGCCTTGGTTACTTCTTTTCAAAAACGAAACACATAACCACCCAACAGAAATTGAGCCATTTGGTGGCGCAGCTACATGTATTGGCGGTGCAATTCGTGACCCGTTGTCCGGTCGTTCATATGTATATGGCGCTATGCGTTTGACCGGTGCAGCAGACCCACTTAAGCCAATTAATGAAACTATTGAGGGTAAGCTTCCACAAAGAAAGATAGTAACAACAGCTGCATCCGGTTATTCATCATATGGTAACCAAATTGGTCTTGCAACCGGTATTGTTGATGAGATTTATCACGATGGCTACGCAGCTAAGCATATGGAGGTTGGTGCAGTTATTGCAGCAGCTCCTGCTAAGAACGTAAGACGTGAGGTACCGGCTGATGGAGATATAGTAATTCTTCTTGGTGGTCGTACAGGACGTGACGGCTGTGGTGGTGCAACCGGTTCATCTAAATCACATACAGTAGAATCTCTTGAAAGCTGTGGCGCTGAGGTTCAAAAGGGTAATGCGCCTGAGGAAAGAAAGCTTCAAAGATTGTTTAGAAACTATGATGCTTGTCGTATGATTAAGCGTTGTAACGACTTTGGTGCAGGTGGTGTTTCCGTTGCTATCGGTGAGCTTGCTGATGGTCTTATGATTGACCTAAACGCAGTTCCTAAGAAGTATGAGGGCCTTGATGGCACAGAGCTTGCAATTAGTGAATCTCAAGAGAGAATGGCTGTTGTAATTGAAAAGGAAAATGTTGAAGCCTTTATGGCACTTGCAAACAAGGAAAACCTTGAAGCAACAGTTGTAGCTAAGGTAACTGCTGAGCCAAGACTTAGAATGACTTGGAATGGCAAGACCATTTGCGATATTTCAAGAGAATTTTTAAATTCAAATGGTGCTGAAAAGCATATTGATATTGAGTGTAATAAGGTAGAATCCTATAAAAAGGCTATCCCTGCTGACTTTGAAAAGGGCGTTATTGATTTAATGAGCGACTTAAACGTATGCTCTAAGAGAGGACTTAGCGAGCGCTTTGACTCCACTATCGGTGCAGGCACTGTATTAATGCCATTTGGTGGTAAGAATCAAAGAACACCAATTCAAGCAATGGTACACAAGATTTCTTGCGAAAAGGGACATACAGATGATTGCTCACTTATGTCCTGGGGCTACAACCCATTTATTGCTGAGAAGAGCCCATATCATGGCGCATACTTAGCAGTAGTTGAATCTGTTTCTAAGCTTATTGCAACAGGTGCAAAATTTGAGGATGTATATCTTACATTCCAAGAATATTTTGAAAAGCCAACTAAGAACCCAACTCGTTGGGGCAAGCCATTGTCAGCACTTCTTGGTGCATTCAAGGCTCAAAAGAACCTTGGCATAGGCTCAATTGGTGGTAAGGACTCAATGAGTGGTTCATTTGAAAAGCTGGATGTTCCACCAACACTTATTTCATTTGCAGTTACAACTGAAAAGACAGATGTTATTGTTTCACCGGAGTTTAAAAAGGCTGGAACAAAGGTAGTAATGCTTTCACCGGAATATGATGAAAACAACTTACCTGTAACAGAGTCACTCTTGGCAGTTTATGACAAGGTAGCAAGCCTTGTGAGAAATAAGAAGGCATTATCAGTATACACACCAACAATTGGTGGTGTATGTGAGGCTGTTGCAAAAATGGCAATGGGTAATGGCTTTGGCTTTAAGTTCGATGATGCTCTTACTATGGAAGACATCTTTGGCTACAATTATGGCTCATTTATCATTGAGCTTGATTGTACTTGCGAAATAGGTAAGCTTATCGGTTATATTACAGATGACAATAAGCTTTCATACAAGGGCAAGGAAATCTGCATGTGCAAGGTTAATAAAGCATATGAGGATAAGCTTGAAAGCGTATATTCCTGCAATATAGCTTATAATGAGGAAAAGCCACAAACAGTTTCTTATAATACAGAAAAGCGCTTTGGTGCAAATATCAAGGTTGCAAGACCTAAGGTTTTAATTCCTGTATTCCCGGGTACAAACTGTGAATTTGATTCTGCAAAGGCTGTTGAGGATGCCGGTGCTGAAAGTGAAATTTATGTTATCAATAACCTAACAGCTGACGGAATTAAGAGAAGTGCTGCTGAATTTACACAAAAGATAAAGGAATCACAAATAATCTTTATTCCGGGTGGATTTAGTGGCGGTGACGAGCCGGATGGTTCCGGTAAGTTTATAACTGCTTTCTTCCGTGGTAACAATGTAAGAGACGCAGTTACAGACCTTCTTGATAATCGTGGTGGCTTAATGTGTGGTATTTGTAACGGATTCCAAGCACTTGTAAAATTAGGACTTGTTCCATATGGTAAGATTATTGATACAGACGAAAATTGCCCAACACTTACATTTAATAATATCTCAAGACACCAGTCTAAGATAGTAAGAACAAGAGTAGCATCTAATATGTCACCTTGGCTCTATGAATGTAATGTAGGCGACATTATCAATGTTCCTATTTCTCACGGTGAAGGTAAGTTCTTGGCAAATGATGAAACAATTAAGATGCTTATTGAAAACGGTCAGATAGCAACACAATATGTTGACGCAAACGGTGAGGCAACCTACGATATTCAATACAATCCAAATGGTTCAACCCTTGCAATTGAGGGTATTACATCACCTGACGGTCGTGTATTCGGTAAAATGGGTCACTCTGAGCGTATTGACAACGGTCTTTACAAGAATGTTTACGGCGAATATGACATCAAAATGTTCAAATCCGCAGTTAAGTTCTTCAAATAATTACAAAAAGCTCTCGTTTTGCCCAACTTCCCATAAGGAAGTTGGGCAGTTTTATTCGCCTTTGGCGAGTGATATTGCTTCGCAGTGATATTCGGCTTATGCCGAGTGATATTTGCTACGCAAGTTTTGGAAGGCGAATAAAATACCACTGAAGCCGTAAGGCTTCAATATCACTATTGCGGTAGCAATAATATTACTCCGACGAAGTCGGAATATCACTCTTGTTTTCTCTGCCGATTTGTGTTATAATGGTGGTA
>JAGATW010000092.1 GCA_017621085.1 Clostridia bacterium
CTTCTCGCAAAGTGCATCCGATGATGCGAAAAACCCAATAAAATCAAGGGTTTTCAAGAAATTACATAAACAGACGAAGGAAGTTTTCAAGACCGCCTCGTTATGACCGCTTCGATATTCCTGCATATCATAATGCACTCTTTGCATTATGATATGCAGGCTATTATCGAAACGGCTCGAAAGCTTGCTTTCGAATTCGCTTCGCATGTCCGACAAAAGTCATCTGGGTGCTCGCACACAAGAGACTTGTCGTGACACAAGGCGTTAGCCTTGCTATTCCTGTTCACAACGCAATTATGCATTTTTTGTGCTTTGATGTGGCTTCCACAAAATCAAGCATAAGTATAATATCATATTTTTTCTCGTCTGTCAATATCTTTTTTTATTTTTTTGGTTTATATTCTTACTTGATAATGGTAACACTTTGTGATATAATACAGTTAAGAAAACTATTGAGGTGTTAATATGAAGCCTAAAATTGTATTAAATGAAAATCCCGAAATTGTTAAAACTGTAAAAGAGGGCTTAAAGGCAAAGGGTGGCTATTGCCCTTGCCGTATGGGAAAATCAGAGGACATAAAGTGCATATGCAAGGAGTTTAGAGAGCAAATAGCAGACCCCGATTTTGAGGGCTATTGCCATTGCCTACTATACTATAAATACAAAAGCGAGGAATAATTATGGTAGAAAAGATAACTAAAAACGATTTTGAAACAAAAATCAAGACAAGTGAAAAAACAGTTTTAATTGACTTTTACGCAGAATGGTGTGGACCCTGTAAAATGGTAGCGCCTATCGTACACGAAATTGCCGAGGAAAATCCTGATATTTTGGTTGTAAAGGTTGATGTTGACGACCAAACACCTCTTGCAATTGAATTTGGCGTTCAAAGCATTCCAACCCTGGTTGTTATGAAAAACGGTACAATTTCAAACAAGGCTATCGGCTATAGAAGCAAGGAACAAATTTTAGAGCTAATTAAATAAAAAAATGGCGACACGTGTCGCTATTTTTTGTTTTAAGTAAAAGATAATCACATAAACTTCAAATTAAATATGATTAATCATGTATTTTACTTGAAAAAGTAAAAATATATGGTAAAATGTGATTGTAAGCTTCATAATAATAGGCTAACATTGGAATTGCGAATATATTCTGCACCTATATTCGCAACAGGGGTTAGATTTTTGCTTATAATTGTGAGAATTACAAAAACAAAAAATAAAATGAAAAGGAGAAAAAACAAATGAAAAACGCAAAAAGAATTTTGTTGTTTGCTCTTGCATTGGTTGCATTGACACTCGTTATGTCTTTGTCAATTTTTGCAGAGGAAACAGAATGTGAGCATAGCTATTCGTTTACAGAAACAATAGCTGAAGCTACATTGGAAAAGCACGGCGTTGCTTTGTACACTTGCTCAAAGTGTTCAGCAACAAAAGAGCAAGAAACTCACTCATATCACTGGAACTTCTTGGCAGCTGACGGCGAGACATACATCCACGGTTGCCCAGTATGTAAGACAGAGGCAAAGTTAGATGAAAATTCAACAAACGTCTCATCTAACCTTGGTTACACAATTTACTACAGTTCAAGTTGGAATGACTTCACCGGTGCAGCAAATACAAATTACAAAGTAATTAGACTGACTAAAGATATCGCATCATCCGGCGGGTATATTAACAATAAAAATACAATATTTGACCTTGGCGGTTTCACGATTAGCAAAACAACTAACTATGCTGGAGCAACAGTGAGAGGCGCTGCAGGTATTGTAAATGGTACTTTCTATAAAGAAGGAAGCCATCAAGCTCTTAACATCTATTATGTTGATTTTATTGAAGACTTTAATGTTATAATAGGCTCAGAATTTGCTAGGAATGCCACAGCAATCTTGCTTAGTAATAATGCTACTTATGGTTCATATATAGGCAAGATGAAGAACGTAACAATCGACAGTAAGAGAGATGCAAACGGCAATTATATCGATAACATTGGTCTTTTCAACCATGGTCTTGAGTTCTCTAACGAAAACAGCGTTATTGGCAATCTTGAAAACGTAAAGGTTTACTCAAGAGGTCAGGCTATCACAATTATGGCAAAAGAGATTGGCACTATGACTAACTGCGTATTCGACGGTACAAACATCGGTATGAATATCGGTAAGCTCCAGTGCAACATCAACCTTGTAAACTGTGTTGTTTCCAGTGAAACACTTGCAGTTCGCATCGGTAATGCTACAGCTAATACACTTAAATTTAACTTTGATGAAGAAACAGCAATTTCTTCAAGTGGTAGTGTTTACTACATTCCAGATAACTTTAAGGGTTATACAGGCTTTGAGTCCCTTACAACAGCAGTTGCTCTTGTAAACGGCGTGCTTTACGGCACACTTGAGGACGCTATGGCAGCTGTTCTCGCTTCCAAAGAGGAAGTAACAACATTCACACTTATTGGTGATCTTACACTTAACGCTCCTATCGAAATCAACAAGGTAGTTGAATTCAGCTTTGGTGGCGGTACATTTAAGATTCCTACAACCGGCGACAAGACATTTACAGAAATGACTGCTCCAGGTTACACAGTAACAGCTCTTAACGGCGCATTCGTTGTTGCTGAGGGCGGTGTTCTTACCATCACAGGTGACGGTACATTGATTGGTGAAAACGCAATCGTTGCAAATGGTGGCAATGCTGTTGTTGAAGCAGGTACATACGTTGGCTACAACCCAGTGGCATTTGTTGATGCTAATGCTTGCGTAGCTAACAATGACGGCACATACACAATCGCTGACCATAAATATGATGATGGCGTATTGGCTGATAAGGTTACATATGGCGTTGACGGCGTATGTAACAACTGCGGCTTCGTAAGAGGTAATTATGCAGTAAACTATGTTTACTATGCAACACTTGAAGAGGCAATTGCAGCAGCAACAGAATCTGGTTACCAGATAGTTCTCGCTGCTGACATCGTTCTTGACGGTGAAGTAGTTTGGGATTTCACAGGCTTAACATTTAACTTTAACGGTCGTACAGTAACAGTTAATGGTACTCTTTCTATCGTAGGCGGTAAATTCACACAGGATGTTTCCCAATACGTAGCTGACGATTATTGCACATATAAGAACAGTAGCAATTATTACGTAGTTGAAACTGCTCATACATGGACAGATGCAACATGCACAGCTCCAAAGACATGTACTGCGTGTGGCGCAACAGAGGGCGAAGCTCTCGGACATAGCTACTTCTATCCTTGCGATAAGGTATGTATGGTTTGCTATGAAATAACCAATCCGGATGCTACACATAACATCGTACACGTTGAAGCAAAAGCGGGTACTGACTGTCAATCTTGGGACGGTAATATCGAATACTGGTACTGCTCCGATTGTGGTGTAGCTTGGGCAGATGAAGCAAATACACAAATGATTAACCTTATGAGCGTTAAAGTAAACGGTGAGCATAGCTACTTCTCTCCATGCGATAAGGTATGTATGGTTTGTAACGAAGTAACAAATCCGGATGCTACACATAACATCGTACACGTTGAAGCAAAAGCAGGTACTGACTGTAAAACTTGGGACGGTAATATCGAATACTGGTACTGCTCCTATTGTGGTGCAGCTTGGACAGACGAAGAGCTTACAGAAGTAACTAACATTATGAGCGTTAAAGTAAACGGTGAGCATAGCTACTTCTCTCCTTGCGATAAGGTATGTATGGTTTGTAACGAAGTAACAAATCCGGATGCTACACATAACATTGTACACGTTGAAGCAAAAGCAGGTACTGACTGTAAAACTTGGGACGGTAACATCGAATACTGGTATTGCTCCGTTTGTGGTGCAGCTTGGACAGACGAAGCGCTTACAAAAGTAACTAACCCTATGAGCGTTAAAGCAAACGGCGCCCACAACTACGTAGCAGGCGAGCCTGCAGAGGACGGCTCTGTTACATATACTTGTGATAACTGTGGCGATTCCTACACAGAATCAGTTGAGCATACTCACACTAAAGTAGAAATCCCGGCAGTATTGCCAACACCATCAAATGCAGGTCACACAGCAGGAATTAAATGCTCCGAGTGCGGAGAAATATTGGTTCCAACAACAGAGATACCGGCACTTGGAATAGATGCAGGATTTAAGTTCTCAGCGGCAAATATTAATCTTTCTGAAAGCATAGCATTGAAGTTCTTCGTAAATATTCCTACAAATTACGAAAATACATATATTGTATTTAAGTTTATGGGAGAAGAAATAACAACAGATGTTCATTCAGATGATATCAAGAATGGTGTGAATAGACATATTTATACTTTCGCAGGAATTCTTCCTATTTACATGGGTGAAACAATAGAGGCAACCGTTTGCGCAAATGTAAATGGAGAGATCGTTTCAAAGACATTGGAGTACAGTGTTAAGGATTATTGCGTATCAGTAATTAATTCTGCATCATCATCCAGCAAGTTCAAGACAGTAGTAACAGATTTGTTGGTATATGGTGCAGCAGCACAGGTTTATGTTGAACCTACAATCTCTGATGAAGAATTAGTAACAAGCGGCGTAAATCTATCTAATGCAACACAAGAATTTACTAAACTAACAGCAGAAGAGAATAACAAGCTTTCAATGGTGGGCGAGGCATACGATGGATTATCCTGGACAGCAGTAAACCTATATGCGAAAGACACAATTAGTATGAAGTTCTATTTCACGGTTGGTAGTAATGTTGATGTAAGCAAGCTTCAAATTAAGCTCGAATATTTAGACGAAGCTAAGTATATTGATGTAACATCATTAAATTACGATAACGAAAAGGAAAGATATGAGGTAACATTTACAAATATTTGGCCAATCTACTATGATGAAATAGTAAATGCAAGCTTTGTATTGGACGGCGTAGAAGTAGGAAAGAGCTTAAATTACTCAGTAAATACATATATTTTATCAAATCAAGACAAGGTTAGCACTTTTGGCAACTTTGTTAGAGCATTGTCTAACTATTCAAAGGCAGTTTGTGCATACGTAAAATAAGAATGAATTAGAAAGGAGATATACCGATGATTTATGCAAAGCCAAAGTATGAAAAAGAAGCTATTGAGACAGAAGACATTATTCTCGCTTCCAGTGGTAAAATTACCGAAGATGGTGTAGCAGGCGAAGAGATTACTCTTCCTTAACCACTAAAAACGCAGAGCTTCGGCTCTGCGTTTTTTTTGTATATAGAAAACCCCACGATAGTCGTGGGGTTCAAAAGAGGTTTGCCGGTGAGCAGAAAAATATGCAAACAGCAAGGTGATAGAAAATTGGTGAGATGAAAGAAGGCGGATAATGAGCCTCCATCAGAGAGAGGTGGATGCCATAGGGGTTCCCCAAAACGAATAACTTTGAGTTTTGGGGGTTTGCGTAGGCAGACGGAAGGAGCTGACCAAAAATCTCTCCCTCAGTTTTCGCAAACGAAAACAGCTCCCTCGTCAGAAGGAGCCGAAATGAGTTGTCCGTTATACGGAATGCAGTGCGTGTAATGCTATGATAGAAGTTCAGTGCCTCTCCACTAGGTTAAGCCTGTAATGACCCCTTCTAGGAGTGTGCATACCACCGGTTGCACTGGTGGCTATGATTATTGAAAGCATCTGCTAACACAAAAACGCACACGTTACCGTGTGCGTTTAATATTTGTTGACTTGTCAACCATTATAATTATATTAAAAGCTTGTAAGCACGGGCAATAGCTTAATTACCACTATGGCAATAATTACCAATAAAATGGAAAATAATGGTAAAAAATACCATTTTAAGCTACCCTTAACCATAGCTTTCGCCTTTTCGGTCTTGCAGCCCTCAATGTAAAACCTTGCTTTTTCAAGGTTCAAGGCTTTTTTCTTGCCTTGGCTCTCTGTATCATCACAGACAAGGGTAACAACTCCGTTAATGCCAATAATTTTAAGACATAGCTTTAAAAATTTATTGCCATCTTGACCCAAGTCGCTAAGGGAAACGGCGCTATCCTCGTCCTTCGCATCAGTATCAAGAATTAAGGAAATAAATCTGCCTAAAACCTTTTTAACAAGAAATGTAGCAATAATTCCTATAATAAAACCGATACAAACAGACCAAACAATAAGCTCAGGCGAGTTAAAAGAAAGAGCTAAATAATGCATATTAGTCTTCCTTTATGGAACAAATCTTCTTAATAAATTCATCCAAATCCTCATTGTCTATGTACTCAATTTGAATAAATTTGCTCTTACCGCTATCTAAAATCTTAACACGTCTGCCAATAATAGCCATGATTTTGTTCTCTAAATCCTTGGCATAGTTAACCATACTGTCAACGTTAACAGGCTCAGCATTAGCTTTTTTAAGGTTAGCCTCGTATAGCTTGTTAAGCTTTTTAACTAAAGCCTCTGTATCTCTTACAGAAAGTGAGTGAGTTAAAATCTTTTTAGCGGTGTCAACAATAGACTCCTTGTCCTTTAAACCAAGCAAAGCACGTGCATGACCTGCGGAAATATCACCTGTTTTCAACATTTCAAGAACTTCCTCAGGTAATTCAAGCAAACGCATTGCGTTAGCAACAGCACTTCTGCTCTTTGCAACCTTTTCTGCTACTTGCTCTTGTGTTAAATCATATTGTGTCATTAATGAATGGTAAGCAGATGCTTCTTCGTAAGGGTTTAAATCCTCACGTTGAATGTTCTCAATAATAGCGATTTCAGCAGCCTTTAAGGCATCTGCCTGCATAATAATTACAGGAACCTCTAAAAGACCTGCCATTTTAGATGCTCTCCAACGCCTTTCACCTGCTATAATCTGATAAAAGCCACCGGAGCTTTCTCTTACGATAATAGGCTGTAAAAGACCGTGCTTACTAATAGAATCTGCAAGCTCGGCAAGAGCC
This sequence comes from Clostridia bacterium, assembly GCA_017621085.1. Taxonomy (GTDB): domain Bacteria; phylum Bacillota; class Clostridia; order Oscillospirales; family CAG-272; genus RGIG2000. The sequence goes on from JAGATW010000092.1 coordinate 6,903, forward strand.
GCCTCGTCAAAATATCTTCTTGGCTGGTCAGCCTTAGGCTCAATTTCTGATATTCTTAAGGTTTGTGGGCCATCAACAGTAGCGTTAGCCGCTACATTTTCAATATAATTATCTGCAAATAAAAAATCAATTCCGCCTGTTTTCTTTGCCATAAATACAAAATTCCTCCCTATTTATATTTGTTTTTGCTATGTTTTCTCTACCTACCAAATTTTTGTAAAGCAAAACCCTTGATTTTACTGGCTTTTTAAAGGCAAGGGGGTGTTTGCCAAAATATCAAAGATAACGCTTGGTTATAAAAAAGCCAACGATGAAATGTATAACGCTTTTGAAGCTCTCATTAAAGCCAATGGCTCTTGTTTGGTAAGATACTCTTAATAAAAGTATAACACGCAAATTCACTAAAATCAATAGTAAAATGATAGTTTTTGCAAAAAATAGTAAAACAAAATATACTTGAATAAAGGGGGGGAGCATAAACAAATAATAAAAATGGAAAGAATTTACACGCTTCTCTGCTCTTTTATCAATGCCACACTGGGCTCTAACCAATGTGGTTTTATGTGGTAAATATTTCGCCTATCTTCAAAATCTCACTTGCCAATATGCCTATATAGTCTGCGTTCGTTTTTTTGCTATGCAAAATATTTTCTCACCTAAAACTGCTTCGCACATTCAAAATTAAATGAGCGAGATGTTTTCTTAGGTTTTGAGGGC
>JAGATW010000093.1 GCA_017621085.1 Clostridia bacterium
CGAAGCAGTTTTAGGTGAGAAAATATTTTGCATAGCAAAAAAACGAACGCAGACTATATAGGCATATTGGCAAGTGAGTTTTTGAAGATAGGCGAAATATTTACCACATAAAACCACATTGGTTCGAGCCCAGTGTGGCATGGGTTACAGACGGGTTCAATTAGGGTTGGCAGTGGCTAGCCAAAAGGCGCAATGCCCTTAACGAGCATCGCGCCTTTTCCTATGTGGTTTTTATATTTATCATTCAGCTAATGCTATTAAATCATTGAAGGAAGCAAAGAAATATTTAGCCCCCTCATCCGGTGTGCCTAACTGCATGTATGAGTATGTTGTTTTTTCACCATCAGTTACAGCTACATATGCACCCATTGCAAGAGCTGTGCTCTTTTGTGTATCAGTTGTAAAGCCTACAAGCTTAACATCAAAGCCTGCAAAATCTGTTCTTGCAATTTCAGCTGTAATAACCTTTTCGCTTATATCTTCAGCGAAAATGTCATTTGTGCCAAGGAAGTCTTCTATACCTGCAAATATGCCATACTTAATGGTATTTCCGGTTTTTTCTGTATAATTTGCAATCGCGTCCTTGTTAATGTCAAAGCCGAGGGAGATACCATCTCCTGTCTTAGAAGCAGAGTAGCCCTTGCAAGCAAAGAGTGCCGGTGCTTTTTCATCACCACTTAAGTCATCACATCTTGTACACTTGTAGCTATACACGCCTTCTTCCAAATAGCTTTGGTAAACTAAACCAACATAAATTGTGTGGTCGTGGCCAAGTGCAGAGTTTTCTTTTTCACTTGAGCCCATTTCAGCTCCACAGAAGCAATAATTTATTGATTTTTCATTGTTTATACAATCTGCAGGGGTAATTATTGAATTCTTTTCTTCAGCAAAATGAACAGCTTTCTCAACCTTAGTTAAAACATCGTCACTGTATGTTCCGTTATATTTAACATTGTTTAATAGGTAATAGCAGTTGCCATAGCAGAAGTAGAAGCCCTCTGTATTATCATTTAGGCTGTAGTTATTTGTTGTGTTGTTAATAATATTTACATCAGCCAAGCTCTTATCGTTTGCATTTGCAAATACATATTTAACGCCCTTTGGTCTGTTACCATTGGTATTTATACAAATCTGCTCCATATCACCAAGGAATACTGCTGTTACTCCGCTACCCAATGTTCCATTGCTACCACACTCAAAGAAAATACCGTCACCAACCGTTGTTTTCACCATATTTGTTCCGAAAACTATCACAGGGTTAAGGTTATATGAGCCAGTAAAGCATTTTCCACCTGCTTTATTTGTGCAAAGCTGTGAAAGTGATTCAGGCATATAATATACATTTGGCTTTGTTGGTTGAACAAAGCTTTCTGCTGTGTAGAAGTTACCGTTTTCATCAACTACCTCAAATGGCTCTTGCACAAAGTATAGATTTGTACAACCGTTAAATGGGTCTTCGCCCCAGTTGTTAGTATCCATTCTTTCAAGATTCTTTGGTAGGTACACTGCCTTTAGTGAGGTACAGCCTGCAAACATTCTATTTGGAATATACTTAAAGTTATCCGGAAGAGATACCGCAAGTAAGCTTGTACAACCTTGGAAGAGTCCCCATGTATCAGCATTAAACACGTTTTGGTTATCGTTAAAATCTACAAAAACAACGCCTGTGCAATTTTGGAACGCTGTTGAAGTAAAGGTTGTAACACTTGATGGAATGGAGATATGCTTAAGATTAGCACATCCGGTAAACACGTTTGCACCGATAGTTGTTAAATTAGGAAATGCTTCCTTGAAATTCACGCTTTCAAGAGCTGTGCAACCATAAAATGTACTATTTTGTGTCGTTTTAACCTCAGGGGATTCACCAATTGTCAGATTTGTTAGCTTTCTACATTCCTGGAATGCACCACCTAATGTACCGTCTCTAAATGTGAAGGTATCAAGATTGTGAATTATTTCAAGGTTGTAGCAATGCCAGAATGCCAGCATTTGCTTGTTTGCATCCCATGTTGAAGAATTTGGTTGCAAACGAAGCTCTATCATATTTTCATAGCTTTGGAAGAACTGAGAAGAGCCACCATTAAAATGTGTGGTATTATATGCTATTTCAAGACGATAAATGTTTGTTTGGTTCCAGCCCGGATTTGTTCCTGTTGCTGTTTTCATAGCATCGTTCAAGCTTGCCATATCCATGCAATATATGCTTTTTCCGTTTTTACCATAAATCGCACCATTTGAAATAACATATGATGTTGGGAAGGTATAGAAGGTTGTACCATCACCCACTACCACTCTTGCATAGGTTGTACCCTCTGCATCGATATATGGTGTAAAGCCGTTTGCCGGGTTGATTCTACCAACTGTGATGCTTTCATCAAAAAAGGAAAGCTCTCCGTATTCGTTGCTTGTTTGTGGCTTTAATACTGTTTCAGCGCTTACTGAAATTGCAAATAGACATACAAGCATTGCCATAATTGCCAGCATTAAAAAAATTCTTTTTTTCATAATTTTCTCCTTATGAATAGTTTAAGATTTTTAGCAAAAGCATAAAATTTCTCTTGCCTATTATATCTATAATATCATTATATCATCTGTCAACAATGATTTCAAGTACCTTTTTTATATTACTAAAAACCGATGCCAAAGCATCGGTTTTTAGACAAATTTTAAGATTAGCTCTACAACAAGAACGGTGGCACTGGCAAAAACCGCAACCGTTAAAAGCCCACGGTTAAAGTAGGAAAGGACAAGGGCAACAGCCAATCCTATTACTGCTGATATAATGTAGGATGTAGAATAAAATATGGCAGGTATTGTCATAACTGACAAAACCGCATATGGCACATAGTAAAGGAAGGAGCGAATAAAGTTATTCTTAATTTTTCCTCTTACCAAGACCATTGGCACCATTCTTACAAGATAGGTAACCCCTGCCATTACAAGAAGATATTTGAAGAATGTAATCCAATCAACCATTTTCTATCTCCTTTTCCTCGTTTTCCTGCTTTATCGGAGCTATCAGTGCAAATACCGTACCTGCTATGACAGTACAAATAATTATAATAAAGCCATTTGAAATATGCTCCTTTAAAACGGGTACATAGTTGAAAATACAGCTAAGGGCTATGGCAAAAAGCGAGCATAAAAGCACAGGCTTTTCCTTTTTTGCTTGTGGTACAACAATAGCTACAAACATAGCATAAATGGCAATACCAAGGGCGGATATTACAATTTGTGGCAATATATTTCCTGCCAAAGCACCTAAAAGTGTGCCTAAGCTCCAACCGATAAACGGTGTTAAGGTTATACCGTACATATATTTTCTGCCAACATCGGTTTCTTTTGACGAGGACACTGCAAACACCTCATCTGTATTAACAAAGGAAACAAGCAGCTTATCAACAAAGCGTACGCTTTTACCAAGCTTTTGGGACAGGGAAATTGACATTAAGGAATATCTTAGGTTAATTATAAGCTGAGTTGCTGCAAGCTCAATAAGAGTGCCACCACCAACAATTATAGGCACGCCTGCAAGCTGTCCTGCTGAGGTTACATTTGCCATTGAAATAAGAACTGCTTGCCATATATCAAGCCCGGCATTAACAGCAGATATGCCAAAGGCAAAGGCAACTGATAAATATCCAAAGCATATGGGTAAGCCATCCTTAATTCCCTTGGAAAAGCTATTTAGCTCCTTCACTTTTATCATCTCCCTTTCTATCAATAATGGGAATTATACTATTTTTAAAGGTAATTGTCAAGTATCGCTTGAATTATTTTAAAATTTATTATATACTAATGCTATAAAAGTAATTTCGAGGTGCTTTATGAAAAAGGTAATAATTGTAGGAAGCTTAAATACTGATTTAGTTATAAATGCGCCATATGCGCCCGTTGGTGGCGAAACATTAATGGGCAGTGGCTTTATGATAAACTCCGGTGGAAAGGGCGCTAACCAAGCCTGTGCTTGTGCAAAGCTTGGGGGAGATGCCTATATGTGTGGTTGCGTTGGTAATGACACCTTTGGCGGTGAGCTTATAGACAACCTTAAAAACGTGGGTGTTAATACCGATTTTATAAGGAAGGTTGACAATACCCCCTCAGGAGTGGCTGTAATTGTGGTTACAAACGGTGAAAATCGCATTATAATTGATAGTGGTGCAAACGGTCATTTAAGCAAGAGCGATATTGATAGTGTCCTTGAAATAGCCACACAGGGCGACATATATTTAACTCAACTTGAAAATCCAATTGATGCAATCGGCTATGGCTTAATGAAGGCAAAGGAAAAGGGACTGTTTACAGTTTTAAACCCTGCCCCTGCCAATACCGATATACTTAAATATGCAAGCTACGTAGATATAATAACTCCTAACGAAACTGAAATTGAAATTCTTGGTGGAAAGGAAGCACTTTTTGCCAAAGGAATTAAAACTATTATTACAACTCTTGGCTCTCGTGGTTTTGAAATAGCGACACAGGGTGGTGCAAAAGTCTATCCTTGCATCAAAATTACTCCTGTCGATACAACTGCTGCAGGGGACACAGCTTGTGGTGGACTTTGCGCTATGCTTTCCCAAGGAGTGGAGCTTACAAAGGCTATGGAATTTGGCTCGATGGCTGCATCAATTGCTTGTACAAGGGCAGGAGCGCAAAAGTCAATTCCTACTAAAGCTGAGGTAGATAACTATAAATAATATCAAACAAAGCAAATGAGCAGACCTTAATCGGTCTGCTCATTTTTCAACTTGTGATTTTAGTTATTTGTTTTTTCTGTCCTCTAAGGTTTTGCCGTGCCAGTTGAGTATTGCAACTACGCCAACAATTACAAGAGTTACAACGAAAATGCCAACCATTCCCTTACCCATTAAGCCAAGAGAGTGTACAAACGCTTTACCATCTATTCTTATTTTCATAGGTGGCATTTCATCATTTACCTCTGTGTCCGAGCCCTCAGCCTCATAGGCTTGGTCTGAATTTTGTGCATTTTCAGCCTGCGCAAATACTGTTACTGAGAACATAAGTGTTAGCATTAGTATTAAGGAAAGTACAATTAAAAGCTTTTTCATAAATCAATACCTCCTTATGCAAAGAATGACAAGATAAGACCACCTGCAATAACAGATGCAATCTGACCTGATACGTTAACGCCGATTGAGTGCATAAGCAAGAAGTTGGAGTTGTCCTCCTCAAGACCAAGCTTATGTACAACACGTGCTGACATTGGGAATGCAGAAATACCGGCAGCGCCAATCATTGGGTTTATCTTTTTGTTCTTTGGTAGGAAGATGTTCATTAGCTTAGCTATCATAATACCACCAAATGTATCAACGATAAAGGCAATTAAGCCAAGACCCATAATCAAAAGAGTTTCAAATCTTAAAAATTCATTTGCAGTCATTCTTGATGCAATTGTAATACCTAAGAAAATTGTAATTAAGTTTGCCAAAACCTTTTGTGCAGTTTCGGAAAGAGAGTTAAGAACGCCACACTCACGAATAAGGTTACCAAACATTAAGAAGCCGATAAGAGCAACTGCGTCAGGCGCTACAAGACCTACAATAACTGTTACGATAATTGGGAAGAGTATTTTTGTAAGCTTAGATACCTTTTTGCCTGTGTATTGCATCTTAATAAGACGCTCTTTTTTAGTTGTGCAAAGCTTAATAATAGGCGGCTGTACAAGTGGCACAAGAGCCATATACGAATAGGCTGCCACCATAATTGCCGCTGTATAGTTAGAGCCAAGTGTGTTTGCAACGAAAATTGATGTAGGACCGTCTGCAGCACCGATAATAGCGATTGAGGCAGCATCCTTAAGCTCAAAGCCAAACAAGGAAGCCATACTAAGTGTAAAGAATATACCAAATTGAGCGGCAGCACCAAAAATCATAAGCTTTGGATTGGTGAGCAACGGCTCAAAGTCAATCATAGCACCAATACCAATAAACAAGATTAATGGGAACAGCTCGTGTGAATCAATACCAATTTCAAATAGATGGTCAATTACCTCTTTAGCACCGGACTCCGGTAGGTTTACCAAAATAGCACCAAAGCCCATTGGCAAAAGTAGTGTTGGCTCCATTTCCTTTTTGATAGCTAAAAAAATTAAAATTCCGCCGATTATCCACATAACCAGCATTTTCCAACCACCATCTTGGAAAAGAAGCATTACGTTTTCAAACAAATCCATAATTTTCCCCTTCAAGACATTTTTAAACTTTACAGTCAAATATTATATCATAAAAGAATTAGCTTTTGTAAGAAATTTGTAATATTTTACAAAAAATTATATTTATTTCTTACAAAAGCACTTCTTTGCTTTCTCTACAAGATTCAAGAACCCTTGTAATGCTTTCACTTAGATATTTTACTCGGTTCGTTTATGTTAAGGCTGAGTGTTACACTTGCTTCCTTTGATGTTTTGTCAATTTTCTTTTCCACAGTATAGCTTACATTTACTTGTGTTACATAGCCATCTAACACAAAAATTTCAAGCAAGGTATCTTCATATTCAACAGTATAGCCATCCTCCTTCATCATATCAAGTCGGTTTTCCATACCTGACAAAAAGGTATCAAGCACGGCACGGAAGGGAACGGAGTCAAGGGACACGCTTAATTTTAGCTTTCCATTAATATTGTCCACACGTGCAAGCTCGAAAAACTGTTTTGGATGAGTTGTCAATAATCCTCTTACGCTACTATCAAGGCTTACACTTTTGCTTTCGTATTCCTCTTTTGTAACTACCTCACCATTACTTAAATAAACATTTTTCCCGTCTGTGTAGGTCGTGCTTTTGTCGTTTTCTCCGTAGTGCCATGTGGTTACATTGATATTTTCCTTATCAATTATAATCTTTTCCTGTACCTTATACTCATCACGATATATGCCATCCTTAATGTTAACTCGCCAATACAAATCACAATCTAAATACTCAAGGCTGCTTGTATTTTCAAGTGCTGAATTAATTTTTTCTCTTTCAGTACAGGATGTTGCAAGTGCTAAGGTAAGCGCAATTAAGCACACAAAAGCAACAAGCTTAATTATATTCCCTTTCATCTTCCTTTAACCTCAATCAGACCCTTATATGCGTCCTTATCCTTTATGATTTTATCTACACCGGGTACGGTAATTTTGCCACTTAGTACATTTTTAATGCTTATTACAGGTGTTGTAATTTCAGCTATAACATCGCTTTTTTCAAAGGATAGGTCGCACTCGTGCATTTGGCAATTTATAAGCTTTAAGCCCTTGCAGTAGCAAAGTGGCTGTGTGCCTGTGATAATACAATTTTCAAAGGTAACGTTTTCACAATACCAGCCAAGATATTCACCCTTGATTATACAGTTTTTAACAAGTACATTTTTTGCGTGCCAAAAAGCGTCCTTTGTGTTTAGCTCACTGTTTTCAATTGTGGCATTTTCTATGTATTGGAAGGAATACTTGCCTTCCATTTTGATGTTATCAAGGTGCAATTCCTTAGAATTCATCATAAAATATTCGCTTTGAATTGTGGAATTGCTTATTTTAACTTCCTTGTTATTCCAACCAAATTCACTTGATATAACATAACAGCCATCTATACTTACCCCTTCGCACTCTCTTAATGCCTTTATTCCGTGAAGCTTGGTGTTATTAATTTTAACATTTTTGGAATACCAAAGAGCAGCTCTGCAATTTACTGTCATTTCACAATTATCAATCAAAGCACCATCATCGTGCCAAAAGGGATAGCGCAAATTAAAAAAGCATCTGCTTGTGCTTATGCTTTTGCTTTCCTTTAATGCACTTTCACCGTCTGCCTCACCTGTGAAGGAGCAGTCCTCTAAGGCAAGGTCACAGCTTTCATAAAGAGCTCTTTCATTATCATAGGTTTTGTTCTTTATTACTTCCATTATTATAATCCTTTAATCTTACTTATTGCATTTTAACATAGCAATGCAAAAAAGTCAACAAAAAAAGCACCGTATATACGGTGCTTTTAACTATTAACCAATCAAATCCTCAATATCAATGATACCAGTAATGGTTTGGTTTACTTCATCAGTTTCTATCTTAGACAATAATATAATATCTTCAAGCTGATTGTTATTTTCGTATTCAGGTCTAATATACTTAGTCTTCAACTTAGAATTCCTCCCATAAACATAGTTATACCATAGAACATTAATTCTTATATTACAATTATATCACAAGGTTTCCCATTTGTCAAATCAAATTTCAATTTTTTTAAAAGAATTTAATATTTTGTAACAATGCACAAAAACTTGAATTTATCTATTGACTTTTTTGGCACATTGGAAAAAACCTAAATTATAGTATCACATTATATTGTTTTTGTCAAGTATTTTTTCAAAAAAACACAAAAAAATCTATTTTTCGATTTCAAAGCTTAATATTTTTATATACAAGTCCTTTGAGCTTTCGTGCAATTCCTTGTCCATTGAAACAAGCTTTGGCATTAGGCAAAGCACAGTATCGTCGGGGAGATTTTTAAGAGCCTTGCCCTTTTCCGTTCCACTCATATGGAGATAAAAATCTGTTTTCTTAAAGTAAACACCGTTTTCCCCTGCCATTATGCTTTTGTCAAGGTCTTTTCCCAAAAGCTGGCTTACATTCATCATTTTTGATGAGTATTCCTCATAAATTTTTTCATCCATAAGGTATAGAGCAACAACACCGGAGAGCATTTGTGACCTGATTGAATCAAGGGCTTTACTGTTCTCGTGGTCCTGTAAAACACCACCATAAAGGTCCTTCATTTCTTCAGCACTTTGCTTTCGTTGCTCCTCGTTCTGATAGGTTATTGAGGCAAAATTTAAAAGCTCCTCTCCGTCACCGTTATAATCCTTAGACATTTCCATAAAAGCATAGTCTATGGCATTTTTGGTTTCATAGTCCACATATAATGGTCCTGTGTAGGAAATATACATATCATATTTTGGCTGTGTTGCTATGCTTACGCAGAATATAATAAGAGTTACCAATAAAATAGCACCTATTATAATTGCCCACTTATGCTGATACCATAGGTTTTGAAAAAAGTTGCCTTTTTTTATCGTAGCATCCTCATCATGTATTTTATCATCATTTTCAACGCCTAACAGTCTTAATCTTCTTGCCGCATTAGACTCGTTTTTTACATTTTGTATATCATTTTCATTCGCCACTTTTTTGTCCTTTTCTTCCATTTGACGCTCCTTAATAGCTTTCTATGGTCTTATTTTATCATTATTATATGCTTATGTCAATGAGCATATTGAAAACATTATGTGAAAAAACACGGACAATTTATTTGTCCGTGCTTTATTGCTTTATATTTTGTGAATTAGCAAGCCGCTTCTTAATTTTGGCTCAAACCAGGTTGATTTAGGTGGCATAACATCACCGTTATCGGCAACAGCCATTAAATCATCAAGTGAGGTTGGGTACATAGAAATTGCCATTACCATATCCTGTGCGCATCTTTCTTCAAGATAGGAAAGTCCACGAATGCCACCTGCAAAATCTATTCTCTTATCACTTCTTGGGTCATCTATGCCTAAAATATCGCTTAAAAGATATTTTTGCAAAATAGCACAATCAAGACGGTCAACTGCCTTTTGCGCCTCACATATGCTTTGGTGGAATTTAACCTTGTACCACTTGCCCTCAAGGTATATACCAACCGTGTGCTTTTCTTGTGGCTTAAACGGTCCTTCGCCCTCAAAATCGGATACGTCCCCCACCTTTTCTTGAATTAAAGATAAAAGCTGGTCCTTTGTGTAGCCGTTTAAATCCTTTAAAAGTCTGTTGTAATCAAGAATTGCAAGTGAGGATGATGGGAATATAACGGAAAGAAAATAGTTGTATTCCTCGTTGCCTGTGTGATTTTTATTTTCGTTTCTTCTCTTAATGCCTACCTTTACAGCAGAAGCGCATCTATGGTGACCGTCTGCAATATATAAAGCATCAAGCTTTTTAAATTCGTTTTCTATTTGTGCGTCCATTTGTCCATCCACGCTTGTCCAAACGGTATGACGTACTCCGTCCTCAGCTACAAAATCATAAATTGGCTCACCCTGTGTTGCTTTTTCAATAATTTCATCAAGACAAGAGCTGCTCTTATAGGTCAAAAAGATAGGTCCTGTGTGAGCTGAGCAGGTATCAACGTGCTTAATTCTGTCAATCTCCTTGTCCTCTCTTGTAAACTCATGCTTTTTAATTCTGCCCTCAATGTAATCATCAATTAAGGCACAGCCAACAATACCTGTTTGACCACGGCCATTCATAATTTGACGATAGAAATAGTATTTTCTTTCATTATCGTTTATGTAAATTCCCTTTTCTTCAAGGTCAAGTAAATTTTGTCTTGCTTTTGCATAAACGCACTCGTCGTATATGTTAGTTTCCTTTGGTAAATCTATTTCTGCTCTGTCAACGTGCAAGAATGAATACGGATTATCCTTTACCATTTCTCTTGCCTCAAGACTTGACATTACGTCATATGGCAATGCAGCGCAAAGACTTGCCTTTTCCTTAGTTGGTCTTAGAGCCTTAAAGGGCTTTACTGTAATCATATGTGTACCTCTTTACTTTTTATTATATAGCATAGTATAACACTAATTTTCTCATTTTGCAATAGAAATAATATTGACTATATCTTATATTTGTGGTAATATTTAGTTAGTATAATTAACAAGGAGATTAACTTATGAGAATTTTATTTCAAGGCGACTCAATTACCGATGCTGACAGAAGCTGGAATGACAATTCAAAATTAGGCGCAGGCTATCCTCGTCTTGTTGAAGCATCCTTAGGCTTTGATGAGCCGGGCAAGTATGAGTTTTTCAACAAGGGCATTAGCGGCAACAGAATAGTTGACCTTTATGCAAGAATCAAGTCCGACCTTATCAACCTAAAGCCTGATGTTATGAGCATTTTAATTGGTGTTAATGATGTATGGCACGAAACAGGGGACAATCCAAACGGTGTGGATAATGACAAGTTCTTTAAAATCTACTCTATGCTCATTGAAGAAGTTAAGGAAGCACTTCCTAACATTAAAATTATGATTTTAGAGCCATTTGTTTTAAAGGGCTGTTCTACTGAAACCAATTGGGACTACTTCTCCACCGAGGTGCCAAAGCGCGCTATGATGGCAAGAAAAATTGCCGAAAAGTACAATCTTCCGTTTATTGAGCTTCAAGCAGGCTTTGATAAGCTTGCAAAATCAGCTCCAAACGAATATTGGCTTGGGGATGGTGTACATCCAACAGCTAAGGGTCACGAATTTATTAAGCGTGAGTGGTTAAAGGCATTTAAAAATCTATAATAGAATAAGTCCTCCCGTGATGGGAGGACTTTTAATTTAGCTTTTAAATCAGTTGCCCTGTGGAAATTTTACTTACCAATTTTTCAAAAGATACAAGTGTTAAAAGATTATAATATTCATCGGGATTTTCACTATCAAATCTTTTTGTTTTCTCGGTTTTTTCAATACACTCACGGTATACTTCTATATCCGCTCCTCTTTCAATGCCGAAAAAGCTTTCCATATACGTTGTTTCAAAAAGCTCCCATACATACTCTGCTTGTTCAAGAGCATTTGGGTCGCGTATATCAAGATCCATAACTCTGTCAATTTGCTCTACTACGTCAGCAACCACCCTCTCCATAATGTCCATATAATCTATTATAAATGCAGAATTTTCCATAATTATCATTTGTGGCTCAACAAGCTCCGTTACGCCCTCTTCATTTTCAAACGGCACTATTATGTATTGAGCATCGTCGCCGAGCATATCTAACTCTGCCTCAAGCTCTTTTAATGATTTACTAAGCTCCTCTATTTCATAAAACGTAATGCTTTTATCTGATTTAATCGCTTCTGCCAAATTCAGTGTGCTACGACAGCTATCAGCTAAAGAAATCAGCTTGTCAGTATAGAATTTAAACTCATCAAAAACCTTAACTATGTCTTCCTTGCATGTGGCTCTTGCTAATTTTAATATAAGGTCATCTACAAGTTCTTCAAAATCATCCTTGTCCTGTGGATTAATATAATTTTGCAACACATCATCGGCAAGACTCTTAAAGGACTTTAAGGAATATTCTCCGTCGCCAAGCAAAATATCGTCTGCCTCTTTATATTTTCCCAAAATCAAATCTATTTTGCTCAAAAGCTCTTTTTTAAGACTTTTATTTTCAGTCTCAAGCCCTTCACAAAGCACTTTCATTTTCTGTAATTCAGTCTCAATTTGAAGGCTTTTCTCCTTCAGCGCTTCAATCTCATTAAGAGACATATACAATTCTTCCATTAAATGTTCATTAATCATTTCCATCTCTGCTTGTGTATTAAATAGCTCTTCACGAGTTACATAATCATCGGATGAAAGCGCATCACAGCTTACAAGTGCCACTATACAAGCAATTGCAAGTACCAAGAGAAGAATTTTAAAAAACTTATTTTTCATTTTAACATCTCCTTCGCTTTTGTATTTACAATTTTATTATACCATTATAATGTATTAATGTCAATGGCTGCAAAGTATAAGTAGCTTTACTAAACGACCGTTGGAGCTAAAAGAGTAAACGGGAATATCGGAATATTGCGTAAAATCCAATAGGCTATAATTATTGTGGGTATGCTTACAGCTACAAATTTACTCCTTATTTCCGGAAAGGGTAAAATGTCCTTACCAAATACAAATTTAATATATACCTTTAATAAGTAATAGGCTATGATGGGCAAGGTAATAAACAAAAGCGGCTGATAGCGAAATGCTTGATAAAATTCAAATCGCATCAATGCAAGAAAGCATCTGCCTGCTCCGCAGCCCGGACAGTAAAGCCCTGTCAATTGATAAAATATACAGGGTGGGGAATTTTTAATGTACGCAAAGAACAAGGCAGTTGATACCATTATAGCCGGTATGCCAATTCCTACCAGCACCCGTAAAAATATATTTTTATTTAAGCTTTTCATAATACTCCTATCAATAAAGGGCTCTTTTTAAGAGCCCCTTAATTTTTTACGAAAATACTACTCCTGATGAGCCAAGGTATTCTAATATTACGGCAGAATAAACAGCTGATAAAACTGTAACTATAATACCACCAACTGTTCCTATAATGTTACAAATCATAGCACAACGAACCTTTTTAGTCTCTTCCTGTGCGCTTGGCGCATCCTTTGCTAAAACTACCATAATAATTGAAACTATGCCAAGAATTTGGCAACATGAAACAAGATTTATAATAGCCCATATCATTTGACCTATATTAATTTTTCCTGAGGCTCTGTCTAAGCCAACATCATTATTAAAGGTCATTCCGGTAAAGCTTTCGCCTTGGTTTGCGCCACAGGATGGGCAATAGGTTGCATCTCCATCAATTTGCGCACCACATTTTTTGCAATATGCCATATGTAAATTCTCCTTATGATATTTTTCTTTTACTGTCAAATATTATATCAAATTTTCACTTGATTGTCAACAAGGCTGTCAAGAATAATTATTTAAAGGAAAACACCTTTTTTAATTGTGGCTGTGCCCCTGTTTTCGGGTCCATTTCCATAATTAAAATGTCCTTCATATATTCATTCCATTTGTCAACAACAGGACTTTCCCTTTGCACCCTTGTAGCATATTCAATGCCCTTTTCACATTCATAGTAGCCAAAAAGCTCATTTCCTACGTTCCAAATGGTGTAATTTACAATTCCCGCCCGGGACAAAACCTCCTTCATCTCGTCCCAAATAGCATCGTGGCGCTTGATATATTCATCAAGTGCTCCTTCTACAATTTTTCCCTTCCAAGCATATTTTTCCATAATAATACCACCTATAATACCATTTATAATTTTGTCAATGAAATTATACCACACAAAAAGATATAATTCAATGCTTTCACAAGATAACATTGACAAAGCATGCAAAATAAATTATAATTAAATAAAAAGCGAAAGGAATTATCACTTATGAAAAAAATCGTATCATTTTTACTTACCGCACTGCTTTTGTTCTCTTTTGTTGCTTGTAATATTCCTGTAACTGCAAAGGATTTTTCCTCTGACGGAATGACCATTACTCTTACAAGCGAGTTTAAAGAAGCTAATATTGAGGGCTATACTGCATGCTACGATTCAAAGAACGTTGCTGTGTTTGTTCTTAAAGAGTCATTTTCTCTTTTTGAAGGGGCTGAAGACATGTCAATTGATGAATATGCCGAGCTTGTTCGCAAAGCCAATTCTTCAAAGTCACCAAGCGAAATTTCAAAGGGTAATGACCTTGTTTCCTTTGAATACGACTTTTTAAATGAGCAAGAAAATCAGGTTTACTCATACATTTCATATATGTACAAGGGCAATGATGCCTTTTGGCTTGTACAGTTTGCTTGTAAAGAAGAAGCCTATGGCACTCTTATACAAAGCTTTATAGATTGGGCAAAGACTGTTAAATTTGATTCTGCAAATTAATAAAGGGCTCACCTGTTGGTGAGCTTTTTTATATGTAAGATGTTATATACTACTTGTAATTTTTTATTAAATATGATAAAATAATAACGTATGAATTTGCATACATAAAAATCAAATAAAGGAGAATAATTTTATGGAAATGGAAATTTATCTTCCCCTTATTCTCGTTATTTTTGCAGCAATTATAACTCTTGGTTATGTTTTTGTGCTTTTCCGTAGAGTTTCGAGGGCTGCTGTTAACGATAAGAAGGTTGAGGACATAAGCAAGCATATTCACGATGGTGCTATGACATTCCTTATTCGTGAGTATAAGCTTATAATTCCTTTTGTACTTGTAATGGGTGTAATCCTTACAGTCCTTGGCTTTATTCCAACGCTTAAGGGCGCTGAGGGCATCGGCTGGAAGGCTGCTATCTGCTTTGGCATAGGTGCGCTGTTTTCTGCAGCTGCAGGCTGGATTGGTATGTTTATTGCTACTAAGGCAAACTCACGCACTGCTCTTAAGGCTCGTGATGAGGGTATGTCAGGTGCGCTTCGTATGGCATTTAGCGGTGGTGCTGTTCTTGGCTTGTCAGTTGTTGGCTTTGGTCTTTTAGGTCTTAGCGCTATTACTCTTGTTGCGTACTTAATCACAGGTGATATTCACTCACCAATTCAAATTTTAACAGGCTATAGCCTTGGTTGCTCCATGATTGCCTTGTTTGCCCGTGTTGGTGGCGGTATTTATACTAAGGCTGCTGACGTTGGTGCTGACCTTGTTGGTAAGCTTGAGGCAGGTATTCCTGAGGACGACCCACGTAACCCTGCTACTATTGCCGATAACGTTGGCGACAATGTTGGTGACGTTGCGGGAATGGGCTCTGACTTAACTGAGTCCTATGTTGGCTCAATTATTTCTGCTCTTACAATGGCACTTTTCACAGGTCTTTCCTTTAAGCACCTTTTGTTCCCAATATTGCTTTGCGCAATTGGTGCAATAGCAGCTATTATTTCTGTTATTGTTGTTCGCGCAAGAAAATGGGCTGACCCACACAAGGCGCTTAATATTGCTACATATATTGCAACAGGCTTAGTTATTGTTACATCAGTTGTTTTATCTGTCCTTTATGTTAAGGACTGGAAGCTAATGGTTTGCGTAATTGCAGGTCTTTTAGCAGGTGTTGGCGTTGGCTTTATTGCTGAGCTTTACACCTCTGATGAATACGCATCTGTTAAGCGCATAGCTAAGGAATCTACAACAGGTCACGGTACAAATATTATTTCCGGTATTGGCGTTGGTATGAAATCCACTTGGCTTACAATTGCTTGCTTAGCTGCGGTTATTGCTATTGCCTTCTTCTTTGGTGGTAGCTACGGTATTGCTTTAGCAGCAGTTGGTATGCTTTCTACTGTTGGTATTACTGTTTCTGTTGACGGCTATGGCCCAATCGCAGACAATGCAGGTGGTATTGCTGAAATGGCAGAGCTTCCACACGAGGTACGTAAGGTTACTGACAAGCTTGACGCAGTTGGTAACACAACAGCGGCAATTGGTAAGGGCTTCTGTATTGGCTCGGCTACCTTGACATCTCTTGCATTTATTATTTCATTCATTGAGGCAGCAAAGGTTCAAATCTCCTTAGCTGACCCTAAGGTGCTTATCGGTATGCTTATCGGTGCTATGCTACCTTACCTATTTAGTGCTTTAACAATTGGCTCTGTTGGTCGTGCTGCTAACAAAATGGTTGACGAGGTTCGTGCTCAATACGAATCACACCCTGAAATACTTGAGGGCAAAATGACACCTGACTACAACAGATGTATTGATATTTCCACACAGGCTTCCTTGCGTGAAATGATTGTTCCCGGCATTATAGTTCTTGTATCTCCAATAGCTGCAGGCCTTATTCTTGGCGCAGCAGGTCTTGGTGGACTTTTAATTGGTGGTCTTGTTTCTGCCATTATGCTTGCTGTATTTATGGCAAACTCCGGTGGTGCTTGGGACAACGCAAAGAAGTAC
>JAGATW010000094.1 GCA_017621085.1 Clostridia bacterium
GGTACCAAGCGTATGCTTGAAATCCTTGACAAGATTATCGCAGGTAAGGGCGAACTTGAAGATATCGACAGACTTGAAGAGCTTGCACAGTACATCAAGGCAGGTTCTCTCTGCGGTCTCGGACAGACTGCTCCTAACCCTGTTCTTTCTACACTTCAGTACTTCCGCGATGAGTACATTGCTCACGTTGTGGACAAGAAGTGTCCTGCAGGCGTATGTAAGAGCCTTCTCAGCTTCACTATCGACAAGGATAAGTGTATCGGCTGTGGTCTCTGTGCAAAGAACTGTCCTGTTAACGCTATTGAAAGAACCGATTACATCGCTCCCGGCCACAAGCTCGCATCCTTTACCATTGATGCAACTAAGTGCGTGAAGTGCGGCGTATGTATGAGTAACTGCAGACCCAAGGCAATTGAGAAAAAATAAGTGAAAGGAGAAAGAGAAATAATGGAAACTGTAAACATTAAAATTAACGGCAGAGACTATGCAGTTGAAAAGGGCATGACTGTTCTTGAAGCTTGTCGCTATGCCGGCATTGATATCCCGACACTTTGCTATCTCAAGGATATTAACGAAATCGGCGCATGCCGTCTTTGCCTTGTTGAGGTAAAGGGCGCAAGAGGCCTTTGTGCAGCTTGCGTATACCCTGTAAACGAGGGTATGGAGATTATGACTAATACTCCGGCAATTAGAAAGGCTAGAAAGACAAACCTTGAGCTTGTACTTTCTGCACATAAAAAGAAATGTCTTACATGTATCCGTTCAACAAGCTGCGAGCTTCAAAAGCTTTGCCTTGAGTATGGTGTAGATGAAGACCATTTCACAGGTAATAACAATGAGTATCCACTTGATGCTTCAACAGCATCTGTTATTAGAGATAACGAAAAGTGTATCCTTTGTCGTCGTTGCGTAGCTGCTTGTAAGAATATGCAAAAAATCGGCGTAATCGGTGCTAATGACCGTGGCTTTGATACACATATCGCATCTGCTTTTGAAATGAAGCTTGGCGAAACATCCTGTATCGGTTGTGGTCAATGTATCGTTGCTTGTCCTGTTGGTGCTATTTACGAAAAGGACGAAACAGCAAAGGTATTTGATGCTATTTCTGACCCAACAAAGCACGTTGCAATTTGTGCAGCTCCATCTATCCGTGCAACAATCGGTGAGTGCTTCGGCTACGAGCCCGGTACTGACGTTGAGGGTAAGATGGTTGCAGCTATGAAGGCTCTTGGCTTTGATGGTGTATATGATATGAACTTAACAGCTGACCTTACAATTATGGAAGAGGCTACTGAGTTCTTAGGTAGATTTAAGGAGGGCAAGAATCTCCCACTTATCACATCCTGCTCACCGGGATGGGTTAAGTACTGTGAGCACTACTTCCCGGAATTTACAGACAATCTTTCATCCTGTAAGTCACCACAACAAATGTTTGGTGCACTTTATAAGACATACTATGCGCAAAAGGTAGGTCTTGACCCTAAGGATATCGTATTTGTGTCTGCAATTCCATGTACAGCTAAGAAGTTTGAGGTTAAGAGAAACTTCCAAAATGCTGCTGGCGTTGCTGATGTTGACGTTGCTATTACAACAAGAGAGCTTGCAAGAATGATTCAACAGGCTGGTATCGACTTTAAGTCCTTAAAGGATGAAAAGTTTGACGAGCCATTTGATATCGGTTCTGGCGCAGGTGCTATCTTCGGTGCAACAGGTGGTGTTATGGAGGCTGCTCTCCGTACAGCTGCTGCTGTTCTTGAAAATAAGGACCTTGTTGAAGTTAACGAGGTAAGAGGAACTGAGGGCATTAAGAGAGCTACATACACACTTGGTGGCAAGGAAATTAAGGTTGCTGTTGCAAGTGGTACAGCTAATGCTAAGGAGCTTCTCAATTCTGTTAAGAATGGTGAAAAGATTGACTTTATCGAAATCATGGCTTGTCCTGGTGGATGTGTAAACGGTGGTGGTCAGCCAACACAGCCTGCTGTTGTTCGTAACAACGTAGACTTAAAGGCTCTCCGTGCAAGCGTTCTTTACACAGCAGACAAGAATCTTGACATTAGAAAGTCACACGAAAACTCTGCAGTTAAGAAGCTTTATGACGAATTCTTTGGTGAACCGGCAAGCCACAAGGCTCACGAAATTCTTCACACAAAGTACGTTAAGCGTGGTCTTTAATGAATACTTAATTAAATAAACCTAGTCCACCCAAGCAATTTTGCTTGGGTGGACTTCTTTTTTAACAACTACATGTTGATTTAGTGAACAATCTTATGTTGACAACTTAAATGTAATGTGGTATAATTTAATTGTAAGTTAAATTTGGAGGGCAAAAGCAATGAAAAATGCAATATTCCTTACAAACGAACATACGAGCAGAGGCAACTCTGTAATTTTTTGGCGCGACTTAATAGCAAAATAAAAGCCATTTTACTGCTTAGCAGAAGAATGGCTTTTTTGCATTTTATTTAATTTGGGAGGACGATATGAAAAGAGTTTTTTTAACAATTTTGCTTATTTTGCTTTCATTTGCAATGTGCATAGCATTTGTTGGCTGTGATGACACGGGAGGAAATACGCCAAATTCTCCTTCAAAGCCACAGGTAGAAAAGCTATCAACCCCTACAATTGCACTTGCAGGTAATACAGTTATTTGGAATGCTGACCCAAAGGCAGATAGGTTTGAAATTAGCCTTGATGGAAATCTTTCCTATGTTGAAAATACTGTTACCAGCAAGGTTTTGACAAATGGTCAAACAATGAAAATCCGTGCAATTGGAAATGGCACTACTTACTCAACAAGTGAATGGAGTAATAGTGTTACATACACAAACAATAGCGAGGAGCAGGGCGCCACAAAGCTAAATACACCTATTGTTTCAGTATCTCAATCCGGCTTAGCAAGCTGGCAATTAATTGGTAATGCTGCAAGCTATGCTTACAAAATTGATAATGGAAACGAAATCGTAATAAATGCGAATTCTGTTCAGCTTTCAAATGGTCAAAGCATAACAGTTAAGGCTATTGGTGATGGTACAAATTATACAGATAGTGATTGGAGTATTAGTGCTGCATATACACAGAGTGATAATCCACCAGTGCCTGTGAAATTAAGCACACCGGTAGTTTCAATTTCTAAAAACGGACTTGCAAGCTGGCAAACAGTTAGCGGTGCTAGTGGATATGTATATAAAATCAATGGTGGTGCAGCGCAAAGCACAAGCACACTATCTATCCAGCTAAGCGAAGGACAAAGCATTACAGTTAAAGCTGTTGGAGATGGCGTAAGATATCTTGATAGTGATTATAGCACCTCAAAAACATATACCAATACACCAGCACCTTCAGGCGAAGAGCCAAAATACCTTGGTATTATTGCGTCAAATGATGCACCAAACGAGGCTGACGGAGTACCAAGCATTATTTTACCAAGAAAGCTACGCGCAAGGGGCAACCTATCATTAAGCGAGCTATTAAACAATCATTTCCAAAATCAGGACAACTATTTAGGACAAGAATACCCTGAAAGCTCCTCTTATGATGCGTATAGCAAAGCCGGAGAAACAGTATATGTTCAAATATGGTTAAATAATCCCGAGCAATATACAATTCTTTCACTAATGCTAAACGGTGTTAAGTATCAGGTTAGTGGTGATTTCAGCTCCTTCTTTATTGAGGATGGTGGAGTGGTTTATAACTGTGTTTATGCAAGGGTTAAAATCCCAAATAACACATATGTTGAAAAGAGCTACACCGTTACTAATATTGAATATATTTCCGGCTCATTTATAAATGAAGACGGCACTGATGAGTTTATGAATGATAATGACACCGTTACCATTGGCTTACCATATAGTGATGAGCAGGTGCAGGTATCTACTCTTGACCCGGAGGAGCTTACAACAAACGAATATAAGACAACCTTTGATATAACAGACATTGGTAATATAGTTGAGCAAAGTGGCTCTTGGTTAGGCGTTTCTGTATATGACGGAAGCAATTTAGTGTTTAATAAGGGCTTAAATGTTGGTAGCAATACTGTTGAGGTATCAGGATTAGCTGAGGAAACTCCATATCTTGTTGAAGTATACATCTATGGTGACCTTCACGATGGAGAAGGTGTAAAATTGCACACCATTAAACAGGAACAGTTTACAACTCTTAGTGCTATTGATTACTTTGAGGTTGAGGCAGGCTACTATTCTAAGTGGGGCTTTCCTGAAATGGGAGAGGAGGCGGATAGTGGTCTTTCCATAAGTGTAAGTCTATATTTAACCTCAAATACCGCAACCTACGATAGACTTGAGCTATACAAGGGTGAAGAGCTTGTATATACAAACGATAACTTTAGCTACAGTCAGGAGATTCAGGACCTTTTGGCTGAAACCACATATACGGTAAGAATTTACTATTCCGACACGGATTACAGTGAGCATTATGTGGAAAGAGAAGTTACCACAGGCAGAATGGATAAGCCTGAGATGGATTTGCAGGGCAAATATTCCTTTGTAAACTCTGCACTTTTCACCTTTAATTTAATTGAAAACGGCTTCTTGCGTCAAGCTATTGCCAAGAATATACGAATTGATATATACAGAGGCGACATTTGGCAGCTTGAATATAAGGAATTTATCTTAAAGCTTTGTGATGACCCTACACTCTTTGATAGAACACAGGCGGAATTTGATGAGGCAATAGCAAATGGAAACTGGGGCTTGGCAAACAAAATAGACCACGAGAGCCTTACATTCTTAAGAATGGCAAAGGATATTATGAACGAAGGAGAATTAGGTGATTTCGGCACAGACAGAGCAGCCTGGGAAGAATACTTTGATACAGTTTCACGCACCTTCTATCTTGATACCGAGGAATTCTTTGGCTCGTATGGCGGCGCAGGACTTGCACATCTTATTTTCCGTGATTACTTTAGCTTCTTCTCAGAGGATTCACAATATAAGATATATGCTGACGTTGATATGAAGGACGGAAGTGGCTTTAAAGAAACAGAGCTCGGTAGTGGCTCAATTCGTAATGTTGTTCCAATAAACAGCGAGTCTAACTTTATGGAATTTGACTGTGCAATAGACGGAATGAATATTAAGGTTAACCCATATTTCAAGGTGAACTACGAGGAAAATAATATACTTGTTGTTTCCTATGAAATTGGACTATATACAACCTCAGGTGAACTTGTTGACACTCTTTATACATCAAAAGAAGTAAATTGGCAACAAGTAGACGAGGACGCTTGGATAGACGCATATATATGCGCTATGAAGGGCGAGGCTATATTGCCAAGTGAGGAGCAAATAATCAAGGAATTTGGCTGGAGAGCAATCTTTGAGATTTTACTTAATGTTGATTTTGGATTTGAGGATGACTATACAGGTGGAAATAGTGAAGCAGGCAACGGTGATGTAATAATTGGCGGAAATGGCTCAATTATTCAAGGTGGTGGTAAGAGAGAAAAGAATATAGCTAATGAAAGAGAACGTCAAATTTTGCGTGAGCTTTTGGCTTATGATTACCCTGAGGATTACGAGTATGACTTAAAGAATAGAATGCTTGAGGCATTTATGGGCGATGAATTCTATTATGACATAATAGATGGCATTGACGGCGTTGATGCTCAGCTTGAGGCTCTTATTTCAGGCGCGCTAAATAGCACCATTCAGCGTGTTATTGGTGACTGTGAAAGTGGAATTTCTCACTTTATGACATGGCAGGGTGGTACTGTTGAGGATGAAATCTATATTGGCTTTAAGACAGTAATAGAAAGCTATCTTGAGGATACAGGCAAAACACCTGATGTTAACTGGCAAGAGTCCTATCGTAGAATAATGATGTTTGAGGACTTCTACTATTTCTATCCATTCGGCTATGTTGAGTCCTTTGAAATGGAAATTGAGGACGGTAAATATCCAACAGGCGAATATGTGATAGGTATTAAGTATCGTTACGACTCTTACGAGGAAGGTCGATATGAAACTAATATATATCATTATCAAAGCTTAAAAATCTCCGGTAAGCTCCCAACCCCAACCGTAGAGATTGATGATTATGGCTATATTGGAAATATAAGCGCAGAGGTTGATTATTTCTGGGGCTATCACTTTGAAATAGAGGTTACAAATGCACAGGGCACAGTAGTTTATACAGGTAACCATGATGACTGGCAGGAGGCACGACTTTCCAAGGATTGGAGCATACGCGCCCGTACAGTATTTAACGAGGGTGCTACAAGCGACATATACAGAGGTGATAGTGAATGGAGCGAGCCGAAGGTATATGAGGGTATGAAAATTGATAAGCCTAATATAGAGTACGATAGCTGGAACGGTACTGCTAACTGGTATGCAGAAAGGGGAGAGGTTTCTCACTTCGTATATATTATTAATGATGGCTTAGCTATTACCGTGCCTAAAAAAAGTGGTAACTATTCATTCGTTCTTAAATATGGCGATATTATAAGAGTTAAGGCAGTACCAACAGATGCGGCTATGAGTGAAAGCTATGTTGAGAGTGAGTGGGCAGAATATGTTTGCGATGATACAAGAGAGATGCTCTTAACACCTAATATTGCAATAACAGGAGAAGGCAAGGAGGCAACCATTGAGTGGGAGGCTATACCGGGTGCTGACCGTTATTTGATAGAGGTTACAGTAAGAGGAGAAACCTATACAAGAGAGGAATATACAAATGTTATATATGCTCCTGAGGCAGGTGCTACTTATCGTGTAAGAGCCATGTCGGGAAATGATGAAATTAGGTCAAGCGCATACTCAAATAGCGTTACCTTTAGTGTTAAGATTTCCAATCCCGAAAATATAAAGATTTCCAGCACTATGATAAGATGGAATGGTGATATGTATACTCAAGGCTATTATTACAAAATAGGAGTAAACGGTGAGGTTCAATCAACAAACAGACCTATCTTATATTTTGAGAAATTAAGCCTTGATGTAGGTGATGAAATCTATGTTCAAGCATATGCCGAAGGCTGTGAAAGCAGTGACTGGGTGCTAATCTATACAAAAACCGAATAAAAGGCTAAAAAAATCGTGCTGAATTTCAGCACGATTTTTTAAATTATATAGCCACCATTGACACCGAATATTTGACCGGTAATAAAAGAGGAGTTGTCCTCGCTTAAGAAAATCAAGGTATTAACAACATCCTCACATTTTCCAATTTTACCAAGGGGAGTGTCGTTAATTAGCTGCTTCTTATCCTCACTCGATAGATGTGCATTCATTTCTGTATCAATTACTCCCGGGCAAATGCAATTTACTCTAATTCCGGATGGACCAACCTCTTTTGCAAGAGCTTTTGTAAGACCAATCATACCGGCTTTAGAAACAGAATAGTGTGTTTCACAGGATGCACCAACCTGTCCCCACATTGATGAAACGTTAATTATTATTCCACTTTTGCGAGAAATCATTTGAGGAAGCACAGCCCTTGAAGCGTAAAATGCGCTTGATAAATTTGTGTCAATCATCCTGTGCCACATTTCGTCGCTAATTTCCGTAAAGAGCGCAAATTCATCAATACCTGCATTGTTAATAAGAATGTCTATTTGTCCGAATTTTTCATTTGCAAGCTTTATAGCGTTGTTAACGCTATCGCTTTTTGAAACATCACAGTAAATTCCGAATGCTCCTGTTGAACTTTCTAATTCCTTTGCCTTTTCAATTGAATTGAAATAAGTAAATGCTACATTATATCCAAGCCTTGAATATTCCTTTACAGCGAAAGCACCAATTCCTCTGCTTCCACCTGTTATAAGTGCGGTTTTATTCATAATTTCTCCTAAAACAAATTATCTAAAAGCATTTTACCATAAAAATTACAAAAAGTAAACAATTTTATTGACTTAATTTTATAGGTATGATAAAATTGAAACAGCGATTAATTCGTATTTCTATTGAGAGGTAAAAAATAATGAGATTTTATGAAAATCCCTTAAAAACATCCGAAAACAGAGAAAAGCAAAGAGCCTACTATATTCCAAAGGGCAGCGCTGAATACCAGTCCTTGAACGGTGAGTGGAATTTTGCTTATTTCCCAAATAGCGATTTAGCAACTGAGCCTGAAAAGTGGGACAAAATTGAAGTTCCATCCTGCTGGCAGCTAAAGGGCTATGAGGACCCAAACTACACAAACATTAATTTCCCATTCCCTTGCGATATGCCATATGTTCCAAATGTTAATCCAATGGGCGTATACGAAAGAGAATTTACTGTAAATGATAATGAAAAGGAAAGCTACATCGTATTTGAGGGCGTTGCGTCCTGCGCAGTGCTTTACATAAACGGCAAATATGTCGGCTTTACACAGGGCAGCCATTTGCAGGCTGAATTTAAAATTTCCAAATATGTAAATAAGGGTACTAACACAATTCGCGTATATGTTTACAAATGGTGCTGCAGCACATACGTTGAAGACCAAGATATGTTCCGTTTTAACGGAATTTTCCGTGATATCTATATGCTTTCACGTGAGAAAAATCATATTAAGGATGTGGATATAAGAAGCATTGACAATAAAAAGATAGTTGTCAAGGCAGACAGACGTGCAAACATCAAGCTTTATGACGGCGAGAATCTAATAGGTGAGAAAAATGGAACAAAGTGCGAATTCTACGTTAAAAAGCCTCATTTGTGGACTGCTGAGGACCCATATCTTTACACCGTTGTTTTGACACGTGGAGAGGAAATTATCGAGCAAAGAATTGGTGTTCGTTCAATTAAGGTTTCCGATAAGTACGAATTGCTTATAAATGACAAGCCTGTAAAGCTTAAGGGCATCAACCACCACGATACAATGATAGGCAAGGGCTACTGCATGTCTGATGAGGATATGAGACGTGACCTTGAGCTTATGCAGGAGCTAAATATCAACTGCGTAAGAACATCTCACTACCCACCACATCCAAAGTTTGTTGATATGTGCGATGAAATGGGCTTTTATGTAGTTCTTGAATGTGATAATGAAGCTCATGGCTTTATTCGTCGCTATCCTAATGCTGCTTACGACTATGACGTTAAGGAAAACGAATGGCCCTGCTCACATCCAGATTGGATTAAGGAGCACGAGGAAAGAATGGCTCGTACATATGAAAGAGATAAGAACCATTCATCAATTATAATTTGGTCCTTGGGTAACGAGGCTGGTTATCATAGACTTTGCAACGACCCAATGATTAACTACATACGTGAGCATGACGGTGAAAGACTTGTACACTTTGAAAGTGCTTGCTGGCGTCAAGAGGGAATTGACAAAACTGACCTATACTCCTGTATGTATCCAAGTATTGAGCGTACTATTAAGGAGTTAACAGTTAACGACCGCAAAAAGCCTGTTTATTTCTGCGAATTTTCACACGCAATGGGTAATGGCCCTGGAGATGTTTGGCAGTATGTAGATTTGATGTATAAGTATGATAACTACATAGGTGGTTGTATTTGGGAATGGGCTGACCATGTTGTAGTGGTAGACGGCGTGCAAAAATACGGCGGAGATTTCCCAGGTGAGCAAACTCACGACGGCAACTTCTGCTGCGACGGTCTTGTATTTGCAGATAGATCCTTTAAGGCTGGCTCATATGAAACTAAGGCTGCTTATGCCCCATTCCGTTTTGAATATAAGGCAGGCAGAATTAAGGTAACCAACCATTATGACTTTACCAACATTGAGAATTATACCTTTAAATACTCCGTAAGAGTTGACGAGGAAACGGTTGAGGAAAAGGAATTCAAGATTAAGCTTGCACCTAAAAAATCTGCATTTGTTAAGCTTGACAAGATTCCAAGAGAATGTAAGCTTGGCGCAAGCATTGATGTTGAGCTTTTTGACCCACAGGGCAAATCCTTAGGCTTGCTTTCACAGGTGCTTGACTGCAAGGTTGTAGCACAAAAGAAGGATTTAACTCCTGCAAGCATTGTAAACGACACTAATTTCGTTTATGCTTCTGGCGAGGGCTTCTTATATCGCTATAATAAGCAAATTGGTAACTTTGACAGCCTTGTTGTAAATGGAGAAGAGCTTCTTTATGAGGGCATTAAGCTTTCATCATTCCGTGCTTTGACAGATAACGACAAGAGAATGGCAGAGTATTGGGCTAAGCAAACAACCTGGAAGGGTGAAAACATTGATTTTACATCCACAAAGATTTATAACGTAACCGTTAATAAGAACACAATCATCGCTGAGGGAAGCATTGGTGGTATATCTATTGCACCTTACTTTAGATTTAAGCTTAAAACAACGGTTTATGCAAACGGTACAATCTCTTATGCTTTGACAGGTAATATAAGAAAGGATGCTGTATGGCTTCCACGCTTGGGCTTTGAATTTACACTTAAGAAGGAAAACAAAGCATTTACATACTACGGTATGGGTCCTGACGAAAACTACTGCGATATGTGTCACCATGTAAGACAGGGTATGTTTGAAAGCTCATCTGATATGGAATATGTAAATTATGTACGTCCACAGGAGCACGGCAACCATACAAAGACAAAATTGCTCAATATTGAGGACAAAATCGAATTTACATCAAAGAATTTTGAATTCAATGTATCTAACTATTCAATAGAGCAGACACAAAAGGCAAACCATACTGATGAGTTTGGTGAAAGCTATGCAACTCACGTAAGAATTGACTACAAGGTATCAGGCGTAGGCTCTTCATCCTGCGGTCCTGATATACTCCCAGAGTATACCTTGAACGAAAAGGAGATTGCATTCAATTTTGATGTAAATCTTAAGTAAAGCTTGTACGAGCATAACAAACAATACGAAAAAGCAAGGTCCAATTCAAAGGACCTTGCTTTTGATGTATATCAAAATTAAGAATTTATCATATCGGTGTTTTGCTTTAGTTAAGCTCCTCGCAAAAGCTTCTTACTACGTGGCTCTTGTAAAGTAATATGCTGCAAAGTGTACCTATAACTAAGCAAACTGAGCCTTGGATAAGGTTAAATGGAACACTTGCAATAGCAGCAGAAAATCCGTATAAAATACTTTCGTAAATGAAATAGCCTGTTACCATAACAGCCTCAGCTACTAAAGCAGATAATAGCCTTGAAAAAATTTGATGCTTAATAAATTTATTAAGAAAAACGAACAGGTAGTAGCAAGCAAGAGCCATAAGAGCCTTAATTACAAAGGTGGCTGGTGCATAAATAGCAAAGCCTGAAAGTAAATCAGCAAGACAAGCGCCAATTCCTGCAGCGGCAGCACCCCAAGGACCTAAAATCCAGGCAGCGCAAAGAATAAATATATCTCCTAAGTTGATATTGCCAATGGCAGGAGCCGGAACGGCAACAAATGTTGTCACAACGCAAATTATTGCTGCAAAAACAGCAGAGGTGGTAAGCCTTTTGGTTTGATTTTTCAAAAAATCGCCTCCTATAGAAAATATGTTAATAGTATAATACAACAAATAGTGATTGTCAATAGCATTATAAAAAAAACACGCAATATAATAATACATATTTTTTGAAAAAGGTATTGACAAGCGCCAACTCTTATGATATAATCTGTATCGCCGCATAATGCCGTGGTTTGAGAAAGCATTTTAGCTACCCGGCTTAGCGAGTTTTTGGTGAAAGAGAGGTGCTTTTCGTGTTCGCAATTATTCAAACAGGCGGAAAGCAGTACAAAGTAAACGAAGGAGACGTTATCTTCGTTGAAAAGCTTGGAGTTGAAGAAGGTGCTGAGGTTGTATTTGATCAGGTTCTTGCTGTATCAAATGACAATGGCTTCACAGCTGGCGCTCCATATGTTTCCGGTGCTTCCGTAACAGCAAAGGTTGTTCGTAACGGTAA
>JAGATW010000095.1 GCA_017621085.1 Clostridia bacterium
CTATTCTAAAGCGAGCAAAGGATATTTTTTTCTCCTTATCCTTTTTAAATGATAAATATTCGATTCCAATAGGGGCAGCCATCAATAGAAGTGTGGCAAGAATAAACAGTAAATTTAATAAAAATCCCATAAATTACTTCTTGCCTCCTTTCAAATATATGGCATCAAGAAAATCACTGCTGAGTATAGAATAGAAGCGTCTGTTGTTTTCACTTGAACAGAATGCTAAATGGTAATCAAGCTTAATGTTCAAATCACCAAATATATTTTCTTCGTTTTCATCAACATCCATTTCAAGCTTATCTATTATATCCTCAATAGTGCCCTTTAGCATTTCCAATTTCTTTGCGTGGTGTAATAGCTTAGCTTCAGCAAGCCTACAGCAATCCGCATAGAAATCCAAGTCAAGCTTATGCTCATATACACAACGAAGAGATGGAATATAAATAGACAATAGCTCGTCATACTTTTCAGCTGAGTCTTTGTTGCTTTTCAAAGCCTCATCGGATTTTTTCTTGAATTCTTCCCAAACCTCATAGTATCTTTTCTTTTGCTTAGCGATCATAAATCCAAACACTACATATAAAAGTACTATGGGTATGGCAATAGACATAATTGCAATAGTCATTGTCATTGTATTGCTTAATATTGCCTCAAACTGAACAAGGAAAAATGGTATGTATAAAATTAATATAGCAATAAGCATACCAATTGCAACCTGCTTAATTTTATTTATGCTTGTATCAATTTGTTCGGTTTTCTCTCCAAGCCACGAGCTTTGCTTCTTGATATCAGTTACACCAACAGAGCGACCTGCGCAAAATGACATATAGCTCAACATTGTTGTGTCATAGGCGTGATCTGATATTTCTTTTACAACGTATAAATCTCTCTTTTCGGTTTTATCGTTTTCACTTCCGTTAAGCTTAGCATATCTATAATCCTTCTCCTTATGAAGGAATGTATCATCGACGCTGACAGCTCTCTTAGATAAGATAGCCGGCTTATGCTCCGGTGAACGACCTGCGTATCCGGATAAAACACCCTTTACGTGAACACTTAATCTGTTCATATATTTACTATGAAGCTGAGTAAACGATATCGCCTTCTTGTCTAACTCCTTCTTAAGCCAGCTTTCCTCATCAGATTTGCCTTTCTTTTTAGAAGCTTTCTTTGAATCATCCTCATCTGAGTCATCCTGTGGCTTAAGGTCATTTATATCAACCTCGGCTGATAGCGTCTTTGCTTCCTCGCAGGTATAATCAAATGATTTATACTCACCCAAAATCTTTTCACGAGGTACCGTTTCGTCTAAAACAATCTCTCTTCTTACTTGAGGCTCGAATACGCCGTTTTGCTCTCCATTTTCACCTTGGTCGTCAATTACTTTCTTAAATACATAGGTGTTTTTGGCGTTTCCGAACTCATCAAGACCAAACCTTTCATTGTCAAGGGCATATAGCTTAGGGGCAAGCTTTAATGTAACAACGTCTCCTTGCTTATCAAGATCATTGTATTTGTGATTATATACCATACTTCTTATATGAAGCTGCTTGGTAACTGCTTTCCAGTTTACATCACGGAAACGCTTAACCTTTTTGCCATAGCCACTCTTGTCAGCCTTTCCTTCGTATATAGTTTCTTCATCAATACATGAGAACAGATAAAAGCAAAGTCTCAAATAGCGTCTTGCTCTTGACTGCTTATTTTCAATATCGGCACGCCTGTCTGTTTCGAATGAAACAATGTTTACAACATCATCCTTGCAGGATATCATCAAGTCATATAACTCTTCAAGAGAAGCATCAATTGGCTTATTGGCTTCAATTTCCTTTAATAATATCTCCACATAGCTAAGATATGTTGATAATATGCTCTTACCAATAGTTTTTTGGAAGAGCTTTTCAGTCTCATTAACAAGCTTAGCCTTAATTACCTGCTCTAATCTATCGCAAAAGACATCCGGTAAGCGTTCTTGTTCCTTTATTTCGTTCAATAACGCTTCAACCTCTGATGCATCATCATCAAAGCCTAAAAAGGTTTTAACGTATGAGCGTGTAAGCTCATCACAATCATCTGTGTTTGCATCATCATCTAAAGGCAATTTGTTTTCCTCAAAAATAATTAATATTTCCTGAGGAACACGTCCATCAGCATCCAGCCTATCAACAAGAGTTGCCCTTATATAATGCTTTATCATAGTACGAAGTGCTCTTAAGCACGCATATCGTCTCTCGTGATCGTCCATAGGAATTGATGTATATTCGCTATATGGAAGCAAATCGACATATAAAATAAGGTTAAATGTGTTTGTCATATCCTTATAGCTATCGATTAGCTCAGCCATTTTTTTCGCACAAGCCTCATAACCTTCGTCCTTGTTTTCCCATTTAGAAATAGGACATTCAAGAGAAACAAGCTGTCTTGTCTCATGCTGTACTGTAAAAAAGCCTTCATAATTTTCCAGCTTTTTACCGGACGTATTTATAAAAAAGGTATGCATAAATTACCTCCTTTCATCAATTTTCTTGTTGCAAGGGGCGTTTTCGCCCCTTGCGAACAATAAATTATTTCTTGTCATTAGTCCAAGCATCTCTCCAAGAAGTGATTGCTTCGATGTCCTTGTTACTCATTTGACAAGCGTCATAAATGCTCTTGCAGAACTTGTTATATACAACCTCAATAATCTTTTCTTCCTTATCGCCACTGTTGTCTCTGTATTTAGCTTCAACCATTTCCTTGCAAAGACCGAAGAGAGTGTCAACAAGGTCATTAGTTACTCCACTGTCGCTTCTGCCACTGTTAGTATATCTTACAATCATGGTAAGAGCATTAGTATCAGTAATGGAAGCAACACCGCCTCTTCTGCCCTTAACCTGTTCTCCGTCCTCATTAGTATATGTATCAGCAGAAGGCTTACCACGTAAGAATTTTGTATCCTCGTAGTTGATGATGCTATCGCACTCATCGTCGAACTCTGCCTCGCACGCCTTGGCATCCTTTAAGAATGAAGCGTCTTTCTTTAAGGTGTCAATTAGCTTATCAACCTCAGGTCTTGCAATATTCTTACCATTGCACTTAAGGTATTCAAATTCTGGGTATGTGCCACCGGTTGACTTTTGCTTTGTTCTTTCAAACATATAATTACCCTTCTTATCAACGGTAATCTTGCCATATGCAACTGCAAACCAGAATAAGCGATAAAACTCACTTTGAGAATTGCTTTGCATATCTGATGTTATGTATGGAAGAATTGTGTGCCATGTCTTATCAAGATGTGGTGTTTGTACTAATGCTTCAGGTTTACCATTAGCTACAGCAGTTGTCATTTTGTCAACAACCATCTTATAGCTGCGATAGTAGTTGTCCTGATTGTCTATATACTTTTCATTGAACTTTTCAACGTCACCGGCTTTAATACCATAAACCGCGCTGTAGCAATCAAGCTCACTCTTGTCGTATGCAACGTTTTGCTGAGACTCCTCGTTTATACCGAGCATTTGACCAAGCTTACAAGCCTTTGCAAGGTCAGGATGGAAGCCCCAGAATGTCATATGCTTTTTGTTTGCCCAATCCTCATCACCGTTTGCATCCTCGTTTGGTTCATCCCTATAACGCAAGAATGGAGAGCTACCTCTTGTCAACTTGTCAAGAATTTCTTTCATTGCTCTATCGTAACGTAGCTTCTTCGCATTTGGATCATCTTCAACCATACCGTTCTTTTTCTTGTATTCAAAGTCGGAGCTCTTACAAACAGCAGCATAAAGGTCTAAATGAACCTTATCGCCATAATCGGATTCAATTATATTGCTATATGTCTTAATAACCTCATTTTTGAAGATTTCAACAACATTCATGCTTGCGTATGGCTTGTTGTAAGCTGCTTCCGGATTTTGCTTTACACAAAGCTTAGCATAAAGTGAGTCAACAATTATCTTGTTTATATCTGTATTGTTGTTGTCTGTTCTAAGGTTAAGAGATTCGTATAAGCTTGCCTTTTCTTCCTTAGATGAGCAAACATAGAATATCTTTTGTCCCTTATCCTCGGTAGCATTAACGTTATCAGAAATTTGAGTCTCGATATCAGAATTAATATCGTCAAGGCTATCAAAGAAGTTCTCAATGATTTTAATAAGATCGCTTGTTCTTTCAGAAAGAGTTGTTGCTATATGGCTTGTCAAGAATTTTTCAGCGTAGATTGCGCAGTTCTTAGCCTGCTCTTCATTGAAATCAAAATAGATGTCCTTGTGCTTTCTAACAAGTCTTGTCTCAGTCTCAAGGAATGCTCTTTTATCAAGATAGGTTATAGCATCCTCTTCATCTGCTGTACTATCCTTATCAAACGCATCTATCTCTGCATCATATTTTTGAGTTGCCGGGTTCTTTACAAGCACCTTGCGAATGCCATCAAGTTCAGCACCTGCTTTTCTCTTTTCATCGAAATAGAACTTAAGCTTGTAGAGTAAATATCTTACAGCTAACGGATGAATAAAGTATGATTTACCATTTTCATCAGTCTTTGTGAACATTCCTATGATAGAGGTTGTATCCTTTCTGTCAATCTCACCCATATCTACAGGGAATATACTGTTTGCCAAGGCGTTTGCAAGACGCTTACCGTTTGCACCAACAGAGGCAACAAAGTTTTCTACCTCTTCTCTCTTTGTTTCAACAAAGTCCTTCATTTGTGCTACTGTCTTTTTAGAATCGTCTGCTATCCACTTATCCTTATCTTCGTTAATTTTGATTTGAGATAATCCACCTATATCCTTTGTTTCAATAAGAGATGCAATTTTTGCCTCAAAGGCAGTCTTAAAGTTTTCTATTTTGTCGACCTTTTCAGTCTTACCCTTTTCGCTACCATCGAATTCAATAGTTACATCCTTTATATCATCTCTAATCTTATAAAGAAGCTTATCCTCGCCACCATTATTTTGTGAAAGCTCATCAAACAATCTAATATACTCCATATATGGATTTGTTCTCTCGCTTCCGTCCTCTTCTTCAGCTTTTTCTAATTCCAATGTACGCTGAATCTTTTGGTCGATTTTTCTCCAACCAACAGCTAAAGCCTCTTTAGCGGCTCTCAATGAGCAATATTCCAAAATGGAGTCAACAGGATATGCTGCCTTTGCAGTACCACAAGCACCATACAATGGTTCCGGTGATTCCTGGAAAACTCTAAATAGGTTATCTTCTTCAGAGTTCATATCCTCTTCAATAGGAGCAAAGAGCTGCATATATACAAGACGTGCAACTGTCTTTTCATAATCTACAATGCTGTTAAGAGCAGAGCCACCATAATTGATATCATCCATAAAGAATGCATAATCGAACACAGGATCTCCGTCCGGATCCTTGGTACTATCAAACAAATCATCAAGCTTAATAGGGCTTGCCGGCTTAGGAGCATCCTCTTTAGTCTTTAGCTTAGAAATAGCATTCAACTCACGAATAGCGCCATATGCATTGGCACGTAGAATTTTACATTCTCTTTCGTCTTTACCAATTTGAGAAACCGTTCTGATAAATACGTCAGGAAGCACCAAAATACCTCTGATTGTTACAGGGCAATTTCTTTCTTGGAAGTACTTTCTTACCCATAAAGCAGTTTGAATAAACATACCTGAGCCTGTACCACCTGCTAAGGATGATACAATCATTATTCTTACCTCACCGCCCTCACGGTCCTCAAATAGCTTATCTATTGCACCTACAAGCTCCTTCATTGCGTAAGCGTCTCTTGATGTGTCAAAGAAAGCAAGACGTGATTTTGGTCTCATCTGTGAAGCACCATCAAGCATACCTACATTATTAAGCTGTATAGATGATGGCATCCAATCATTAACACCATCCTTTGCATATCTTTTTAAGTACGCACCTATGCTTCTGTCCTTACTTGTAGCAACAACAGGAATACCTACACCGGTTTCCTCGATGTTCTTTTGGTCGCTTTTGTTTGTATCAATAACAGCGCAGCTAATCTTTCCGTTATTGATTTCGATGTTTCTCTTTTTTAGGTCAGCAGCAACGTAGTTAATAATACGGCTACCTGTTCCACCTAATCCTAATAATAAGCATTGTGACATTTTTATTTTCCTCCAAAAATTATTATTTATTTTATTTCTCTATAACGTAGCAGAAAACGTCTGCACGTTCAACAAGCTCTTTATCGCCTTGCTTAGTTGTTTTGCCGGGTATAAAGTAAAAATTAGTTTCGCTACTACCGATTGCGCGAGCCTTGTTTTCTTTTATACCACCCGTTGGCATTTCAACATCATTAATAATCAATCCGTCCTTTGAGTGGGAAGTGAAAAGCTCTTTACAAGTTAATGCGCCTGCATATAATGATTTAGGAGCTATTGAAGCCTTGAAATAAGGTGACTTGCAGACAATCTTTTTACCTTCAATACATTCCACACCATCCATTAAAGGAGCAGTAAGTGAGGCAAATGGATTTAACAAATACTTGAATTTGTTATATTTTTTCAATTCAATGCATGAATCAATTATAAGCATTCCGTCATTAGCCTTTTTTGTAAACCTGCCGATATAAAGGACAGCCTTTGAATGAAAGCGTGGCTTAGTTACAAGCCTTACTGTGTAAGCACCAAGCAACAGTGCTACTATAGCAGCCGGAATAAAAAACCACGGCTTGAAAATAAGAGCAGTACAAAATAGTCCTTGCATTATTTTTTAATCCTCCTTAAAAATTATTTACGTTTTTTTTCTATAACATAGCAGAAAACATCTGCTTTTTTAACAATCTTTTTGCCATTAACATTTTCTTCTGCTCTTGGAACAAAGTAAAAATTAGTTTCGCTACTACCGATTGCGCGACCCTTCTTTTTCTTTACCTCGCCCTCCGGCATTTCAACATTGTTAATAATTAATCCGTTTCTTGAATAATTCTTATGAAGTGCTTTGCAAGTTAATGTGCCTGCAAATGATGATTTAGGAGCTATTGAAGCCTTGAAATAAGGTGACTTACAGCCAACCTTTTTACCGCCAATACATGCATATATACCACCCACCAAAGGAGCAGTAAGTGGGGCAATCGGATGCCACAAATACTTAAATTTGTTATATCCTCTCAATTCAATAAATGAATTAACTATAAGTACATTTTCGGTCCTTTCGTTGACGATTTTTCTTGAAAATGTACCGATATAAAGTATCGCCTTTGAATTAAAGCGTGGCTTTGTAAGTATTCTGATTATATAAGCAGCTAATATAAGTGCGATTAGTGCTTCTATGCCGAACCATAAAAGAACATTGAAAAAGACGTATGCTCCGCCACCGCCGACAACGTCTAAGGTGCCTTCGGCTGATGCGTATTTGTGATTAAAGGTGATTGTAATATCAGAACCATTTAAATTTGCATAGTCCCACCAATAGAACAA
>JAGATW010000096.1 GCA_017621085.1 Clostridia bacterium
AATGCCAGAGTCAAAGTCTGGTGCCTTACCGCTTGGCTATATCCCAATATGCTTATGTATTTTAGCACATTTTGGGTTAGTTGTCAAGAGTTATTTTTCATAATATTATTATTTTTTGCTTTTCTATATTTTTTTCAAATTTTAACCCTTTTATTTAGGTAATTATTGACATAAAGAATAAAAAATGATATACTAACAAGCGAAAAAAGATAGGAGAGAATATTATGTCACCTGAATTAATAGCAACTATATGCGAAACAATTATGGTTATATGCTTTGGGGTTTCTTGGCCTCTTTCCATATACAAAAGCGCAACCTCAAGGTCAACAAAAGGAAAAAGCCCATATTTTACAATGGCAATTATAACCGGCTATGTAGCGATTATTATTGGCAAAATTGTAATACAGGACTTTACAGGCTGGCTTGCTATACTTAAGTTTGTGCTTTACTGTGTAAACTTAACTATGGTATCAATCGATTTAGGCTTGTATTTCCGTAACAGAAAAATTGAAAAAAGCGCTGAGGTAAACTAAAGAAAAATAGCCTGTCTTGTGTGTTTTATTTACACAGGGCAGGCTTTTTTTATTAAAATTCTATTATCATTCCGTCGTAGGCAGTAATTATATCGTGCTTTTCCATTTCCTTTGACAAGGTACTATGGTCGGTGTGCAATGTATATGCCATATGGCTAATAACATATTTTTTAATGTCCTTGCCAATGCTTTTCTTCATTTCAATTACCATATTCAAGTTATTATGCTCAAATAGGCGATAGTCCTGTGAAATAAAGCCAAGGGTAGCATCAAAAACACCAAGGTCGGGCTTGTTTTTCCAAATAGATTCAATTTCCTTATATTGTAGCCAAGCTCCGTCAAGACCGTAAAACAGGCAAGAGCCATTATTTTTTATAATAAAATGGCTAACGGAAATTGTATGATTGCCCTTTAAAATTTCAATTTCATACTCTCCAAAGCTTATTGTGCCCTCGTCCTCGGTCTTAATAAATTCCGCACCCTGTGTGCATAAATAGCTTAAAGTGCTTTCACAAAAATGGTCGGAATGGTTATGAGTATTAATAATGTATTTGATTTTACTTATATCTACATTAAACTCCTTAATTGCATCAAGCACCCAAGGGCCCGGGTCAATTAGTAAATCATCATTTATAAGGGCAGAGGCAGTCCTTCTAAAGCCCACTACACCTTGTGGGTCCTCGGGAAAATCAGCAGCACCCGTGCCTAAAAACAAAATTTTCATATTACCTCTTTTCTATATCGGGGTCAATTCTTGTCACCTTGCCCCAAGGTGGAGTTACCTCGTCATTATTTATAATCCACAAAACAGGAATTTCATTTGCTTTTTCTTCACCGGGGAATGAGCAATAGCCGTCAGTTAAAATTACAATACAAGAAGGTGGAGTTCCCACCATTTTTTCATTTACATATTCAAAAATAACATCAAAATTAGTGCCGCCGCCACCATATGGTCTGATTACATTAAGCTCACTAATATCGGAAAATGGCTTTGGCTCTACTACAACCGTGTCAAAAAATCCAAGCCAACCCTCTAATTTTCCACCAAATTGGTCAATTGCTCCACGTATTTCTGCATAGGCAAGTTCAATCATATCATCGGAAATAGAGCCTGAGGTGTCAACCATAAATAAAATGTTTTTAACCTCGGTTGCGTCCTTTTCGTTATAATCGGGCAAAAAGAAATCGGTTTCGCTAAAGCGTCTGTCAGGCGGAGAAAAGGAATAGTCGCAAATTTCCTCTTGCACAAATTCGTCTAAAACTCTTCGCCAATCGGTTTGGGATTTTTTAATATCCTTTAAAAGTCGCTCAGCACACAAGGGAACACTACCACAGGTGTTGGATGGGTCGGTAATCGATACAATTTTTGATACATCATCAAGTCGCTTAAGCCAAGCGTCTCTTAGCTCATTTAGCTTTTCCTCTGAAAGAGAGCCCCACTTGGAGTGGTCGTCCATAAACGCACCATTTCCACCACTAACAGGAGCTTTTCCTTGTCCTTGGCTTAGGCCATTGCCTTGACCCTTGCCCTTACCGTTACTTATCTTTCCTTTATTTTTGTCATTTTTCCCACTTTGTAAATTGTTATCGTCCTGACCGTCACCATCAGCGTCACCTGAGCTACCATTGCCTCCGTATTGATTTTTGCCGGATTTACCGATGCCTGATTGCTTTAGCTTCTTTTCAAGCATTTCGTAAACCTCCTCGGCGGTGTAATTGTAGCCCTCTTTTCCGTTTGGGGCTTGGTGCATAGCCTCACCATACTTTTGTAAGGTGATTTTTTTAGGGTCGTCACCTAAGGAGTGCATAATGTTTGAGTTTACAACTATATCGGTTGCTAT
Organism: Clostridia bacterium; assembly: GCA_017621085.1. Classification (GTDB taxonomy): domain Bacteria; phylum Bacillota; class Clostridia; order Oscillospirales; family CAG-272; genus RGIG2000. The sequence goes on from JAGATW010000096.1 coordinate 2,375, forward strand.
ATTAAAAACAAGGTTGTCCCTGTCCTCTGTACGAAGGCAATGGAGAAGAGCAACGTGCATAACCTCGTGCATTAAAACAAACACAAGCTCACTATCGCTTAAATCCTGCATAAAGGCAGGACCAAAATAAATGCGCTCTCCGTCTGTTGCGGCAGTTTCGCATTTTTCATCAAGAGCAAAAATCATATGGCTTAAAAGCAGTCCGTAAAAGCCGTGATTTCCAAGCAAGCTCATTCTTGCCTTTAATATTCTTTTAGAGCATAGCTCTAAAAATTCTTTATCATAAGCCATAAAAACCTCCGTATCTGTTATTGACAAAATTAAACTTTGGTGTATAATAATGTTAAGGGAAAATGTCCCTTGACAATTAAAATTAAAGGAGAAAAACAAAATGTTTAATGCTCAAAGGGTAAAAGATGATTGTGTCCAATGGATAAGGGATTTCTTTGAAAAAAATGGTCCGGGCTGTAATGCGGTAATTGGAATTTCCGGTGGTAAGGATAGCTCAATTGCAGCAGCCTTGTGCGTTGAGGCACTTGGCGCTGACCGAGTAATAGGAGTTTTAATGCCAAATGGTATTCAACAGGATATTGATTGCTCCTATAAAATAGTAAAGCACTTAGGCATTAAGCACTATGTTGTTAACATCAAGGACTGCTATGACGGTATTTTAAAAAGCTTCCCTGATAATTTGCCAATTTCCGAGCAAACTATGGTTAACCTTGCGCCACGCTTGAGAATGTCAACTCTTTATGCGGTTTCTCAAAGCTGTAACGGTAGAGTAGTAAATACCTGTAACTTGTCTGAGGACTGGGTAGGCTATTCCACAAGATACGGTGACTCCGTTGGAGATTTTAGCCCACTATCAAGACTAACAGTTCAAGAAATAAAGCAAATCGGTTACTTAATCAATGTACCACGTGACTTAGTTGATAAAATTCCAATAGACGGTCTTTGCGGCAAAACAGACGAGGACAACTTAGGCTTTACCTATGCAGAGCTTGACCGTTACATTCGCACAGGTGAAATTGACGACCCTGCTAAAAAGGAGCTTATTGACCGTAAGCATAAAATGAACCTTTTCAAGCTTGAATTAATGCCTTGCTTTGAGCCTAACTTAGATTAATAATATAAGCTTCCCCCAAATTGGGGGGAGCTTTTTTATATTCCGTTTAAGTATCGTCCACGTTGAGATAAAAGCTTTGTAAAGGCTGAAAGCTTAAGCAGTCTTTCACGATAGCCCTCTTCAATTGCTATGTAGCTTTTAATTAGCACAACACAAAAGTCAGGTGGCAACAAAAGTGCGTATCTTAGTGAGTTTTCGATTTTGTCCGTTTCGTTTTTATGCTCCCTTGCGTATGATGCCATTGAGGAAACAAGAGCATAAAGCGCATCTACCTTTTGAGGAACGGTTGTTGTTCTGCCCTCAAAAATAGATTCCATAGTTGGCAGAGTGTTAAAAATTCTACACCAGGAGCTAAATTCACTTGCCACTCCTGTGCCAACACAGCCTGCTATCATTGAATACATTTTTTCATTGTCCTGATTTGACATATTAAGAAGACGGCTTACCATTTCCCAAGTACGTGGGGTTGGAAAGGCAAGAGATTCTGCTGTGCTTTCGTTCTCAATTAAAAAGTCGTGTCTAAAGGAAAGAAAGCCCACAACCTTAGGAGAAACTCCACTATAAACTGCCCAACGCTTCCAAGAGTCAAAGTTTGGCTCAATTTCCATATGGCAAAGTCTGTTTGCCAAGGCTCTTGGCATTTTAAAGGCAACGCTTTTGTCCGTTACTCTGTTACCTGCCGCAACTACTATACAGTTATCGGGTAGCTTATGCTCACCAATAATTCTGTCAAGAGTAATTTGGTAGGCTGCTGCCTGTACTGATTGAGGACAGGCAGAAATTTCATCAAGAAAGAGAATATTTACAATTCTTTGGTCCTCACTCATATTAAAAATTTGTGGCTTTAGCCAAATTGCCAAGGTTTTATCAGCATTAGCTGTCGGTATTCCTCTTAAATCAATTGGGTTAAATAGCAAAAGGCGAACGTCTGTTACTCTACATTCCTTGCCTGTTGCACACTCAATTTTACTTGCAATTTGTCTAATAGCCTGTGATTTACCTACACCGGGAGGACCCCAAAGCATCACAGATGGCACACTCTTAAAGGGTGTGCCTGTTTCTATGGCTGAAATATAGGTAGAGGAAAGTATATCAACTGCCTTATCTACACTAAGTGTAGGAATTAAAGATACATTTAAGCTCATTTTTTGTTTACTCCTAAATTTTTGTCTAATTGCTCAAGCCTTTTGGTAAGAGCCTCAATTCTTTCGCTGTACTCATCATCCTCATTAAGCTCCTGCTCAATTGATACTTGAACCATTTCAAGCTTGTCAAGCTTGTCCTCCTGCTTCTTTATGTAATTTTCAAAATCCTCTAAGAAATTGTCAATTCTTACAAGATAGCCTAAGGGAGAATCACCTAATTCAATGTAGTATTTTCCACTGCCTAAAAGCCATATAAATGGCTTATTGTAGCTCATACCCGATGGCAAAACGATTTTAAAGCCTTGATATTCAAAAAGCTCTGTTTCACTTGTCTTTAAGGAATTATCTATAAGCGCATTTTCAAGCTCTGTACGTAAATCCTTACGCTCAACGGGGGTAAGCTCTCTTTTGGAGTCCTTATATAGCTCACTGTCCCCTAAAGCGTTTGCAATATTTTGCTTTTGACGTTCAATTCTTGAAGGAAGCTTGTTTAACTCCTGATGCAAGCCTTCTCTGTGTATATTAAGCTCACGTCTTAAAATAATAAGCTTGTTTAATTCGTTAGAAACCTCAACTCGCTCCTTAATAGCAGGGTTGCCTATGGCAAGCGCCTTAATTTCAGCATAGTTAAGGGCTGTGTCGTAAACGTCAGAGCCTTGCCTGTCAGTTACATTACCTGCAAGCAGAGAGGAAATAAAGCGTTGCTTTGTTTCAAGTAATTGCCAAGAGTAAGCATCAAAGCTACCCTTAGTTATGTATCTGTGTATAAACACCTCGTCGTTTGTGTTACCCTGTCTTAAAATACGACCCTCACGCTGTACCATATCGGCCGGTCGCCAAGGCACGTCTAAATGGTGTATTGCCACAAGCATATCTTGAACGTTAACACCAAGACCAAGCTTTAAGGTTGAGCCTATTAATACTCTAATCTTGCCCTTTCTTACCTTGTCAAAGAGCAAATCTCTTTTTTTGTCCGTTGTGGCAAAGTGAACAAATTCAATCTCACCCTGTGGTATTCCATAGCTAACAAGAAGTCTTTTAAGCTCGGTATAAACATTAAAGGTTTCCTTAGGCGTACCGTAATCGGAGAATACAAGCTGAGTTTTATCGGGGTAATTATTGTAAATGTCAAATACGTTCTTAGCACAGGATAAAACCTTACAGCTATTAAGATTTATAACTGTATCATCAACCAATCTAACGTCAAGAGCTGCCTTGCGTCCGTCAGTGGTGATAAGCAGCAAATTGTCCTTGTTTCTTGGCACCTTGTGGTGTCGCACAAGGTCAGCGCGCTCCGAAATCTTTTGTAAATACTTTACAAAGGAAGCATCCGGTGGAATCAAATTGTCCGTGTAGCCGCAAAAGTCAGGTAAATCGATGTCCTTTTTAGATACGGTATGAAAATCTGCAATAGAGGCGAAAAGAGCAGTAAGCTCCGGTAGATTATGGAATTTAGAGAAGCGAGTTGCCAACCTGAACTTTGATGTGTCAATATCAACCTCAAAGTCTGTATGCCTTTCGGCAAACATTCCAATCCAGCCATCAAAGGAGGCAAGGCCTAAAAGCTTTAATTCTCCGCCTTGTAAATATGTTTGCATAACAAATGCGTCGGTTAAGGAGTTAGTAATAGGTGTACCTGTTGCAAAAACAGCGCCACGGCCGTTGTTTTGCTCCTGTACGCACATTACCTTGTCAAGCATATCCTGACATTTTGCACTGCCCGAGCCAAAGCTAATGCCGAGAACACGGTCAATTTTGGTGTCCACAGGCACGTTTTTGTAGTTGTGTGCCTCGTCTAAGAAAATTGTGTTAATGCCAAGCTTGTCAAAGCAAACCTCCTCGGGATTTATTCTTGTTAAAATTTTAGTGTTAAGCTCATTTTCAAGCTTTCGTCTTTGCGGAGATAGGCTATTAGAGTAAAGCGTTTGGGAGTTTTTCTCAATAACCTTTATTTCCTTTTCAAGCTTGTCAATTTGGAAATTCTTTGACATAGGAATATTTTCAAAGCAGCTATAAGCCATAATTATTCCGTCATATTCCTCGTCACGGATTTTAGCAAGAGTTTCCCACTTTTTTTGAGGATTAAATACCTTTGGCTCAACAATTAAGAGCTTTGCATCCTTATACATATATAAAAAGGTATCTCGCCATTGACCTACTAAGTTGTTTGGTACAACGTAAATATTCTTTTTTGCAATTCCCATACGCTTAAGCTCCATACCTGCGCTAATCATAACAAAGGTTTTACCTGAGCCAACGTCGTGGGCAAGAAGGGTATTTGGGGTAAATAAAATGCGTGCAACCGCATTCTTTTGATAAGGAAAAAGCTCGATTTTTGGATTAAGTCCCGGAAATGTTAAAAATGAGCCATCATAACGACGCACCTTGTTTGAGGAATATCTTTCCTCATAAATTTCCTCAAGGCGCACTCTTCTTACAGGGTCGCTCCATAGCCACTTGTTAAAATCCTCAAGGATTTTTTCTTGCTTATCAAGGGCTAAAACCGTTTCTTTTTCGTTAAGCACACGCACGGTTTTCGGCTTTCCGTTTGCTCTTGTTTCCCCTGTCTTTTCCTCGTCGTAAACAGCTATCGTTTTTTGGTTAAGTGTCTTTTCAATAATAGTCAAAGCATCTAACCTTGTAGTACCATAGGTTGAGTAGCAAAGGGTTGAATATCGTGTGCCTGAGTATCTGTTTTTGCCCGGAATTTCCCAAAGGGCAAGCTCCTCGGAGTGTCTTGTCCTGTATGCAGAGGCACTTAGCATAGGAATAACGGGGCCTAAAAGATGGTCTATAAACTTATCTATTACATCGGCAGGAATCCAAGGCGCACCTAAGGGAGCATAAATGTCTTCAGTTGCAATGCTTGGCGGCATAACCTCCTGTAATGCATCAAGATTTGCTTGAAAATAGCCCTTATATTTATCGTTTGCACGACTGGCAGATTTGTACTTTCTTACAAGATTGCCCGAAAGATACTCCTCAGCAGTTTCCCAGCCCTTGTAAAAGCACTCCTCCCACCTGTCCGGGTTTTGATAAATAGAGCCCTTAAGAGTAGTAATTACAGTTTTTAAATCCTGTCCTGTTATCATAGAAATATATTCAATATCTACACAACCAACATTACAAAGGGATAAAATAAGACCGTCACTTATGCTCTCCGTATAAACGCCGTTTGCACGTGGGTCAAGGGCAAAGGAATTTTCAAAATCCGTTGGTAGGTCCCAAGAGGTTATTTCTTCGATTTGCGCATCATCAAGAGTCAGGTTCTCATTATCTTCAATTATAGTGGGGCCATCATTCTTTTCCTTTATGGTACGCTTTTCGTTGTCACGAAAAATTCTACTTAGCCAATCAAAATTATCAAAGTCGTTTTTGCCCATAATTTAACCTCTTTCTTTAGTATAAATTATTATATCATATTAAAAGGAAGAATATTAACAATTTAAGTTGAAATTTGTAAAAAAATAGGGGGCTGTGATTAAAAGGCTACACAGTCCCCTAAAAAGAAAGGAAAAAAACATTATATCAAAACAACACCGTGCTATTACAAGCTACAATAAATTGTGTTTATCAATTTACCATTTTTCTTCTTTTCAAATATAATGCAATGTGTAGCATCTCTTTTTTCGCAAGCTTCATTACATCCACAGTAGTAGTATATGTCGCAATATTTTCCACCACTTGGTGTTTTACCTATTTTTCTTTCAAAGCCAAAGCATTCAAAATTTTTCATTTTCATAATATCTCCTTGTGGTTTTCTTACACTTGGATTTTAGCATTTTTGTCGTATCTTGTCAACGGTAATGTGTCCTAAAATCAGTACAGTTAAAGCTGTGTATAAGCAAACAAGGCAAGAAAAAGCAAGGTAATTTATCAAATGTCCTTATATTAGTACAATTTGCTTGATTTTTTCATCTTGATATGATAAACTAATAAAAAAGGGAGGTGCTTTTTTATGAATATTGAAACCACAAGAAAGATTAAGCTGTTAAAAATGTGGGAAATTTTGAAAAGCGAAACCGATGAGGAGCATCCGATTTCCACAAATGAGCTTATAGCAAGGCTAAAGGAGGAGGGCATAGAGGTTGATAGAAAAATACTCTATACCGATATTGAAATATTAAATCAACACGGCTTTGAGGTTTTAAAGGACAGGCAAAGGAGCAACAAATATTTTGTTGAGGACAGGTCCTTTAATCAGCCCGAGATAAGAATTTTAATGGATGCTGTACAAGCGTCTGCCTTTATTACGGAAAAGAAAACCGAGGAGCTTCTTAATAAAATCTCCGTTCTTGCAGGAAGCAAGCGTGGAAATTTGCTAAAGAGCAATATTACCAAGTTTTCAACCGTTAAGGGAGTTAACGAAGCAATTTATTATTCTATTGATACAATTGTTCAAGGAATTAAGAAAAAGAAAAAAATATCATTTATTTACTCCGAGCATAACGTAAAAAGAGAAAGAGTTTACAAGCTTGACAAGGAAAACCCCGATAAAATAAGGGAATACATAGTTAACCCCGTTACAACAGCTATTGATAACGGTCAATATTACTTAACCTGCTATGATGATAAGCACGATGGACAGCTTGCCAATTATCGTATTGACAGAATGGACAAGGTTAAGGTTTTAGACGAGGATATTTCACCAAATCCAAATATTGATATTGCAAAATATAAGCGTCAGCAATTTAATATGTATGGTGGCGACGTTAAAAGGGTGGAGTTTGAAATAGAAAAGAGCATAATTGATGTTGTGTTTGATAGATTTGGCAATAGTGTTAAAATGTATGAAACAGGAAACGAGAAAATCAAATGTGTAGTTGAGGTGCAACAAAGCCCAACCTTTATTAGCTGGTGCTGTGCCTTTGATAAAAAGCTAAAGGTATTATCCCCACCGTCAACAATTGAAAAAATCAAGGAGCATTTAAGGACAACCCTTGAAATGTACGAATAAATGAAAGAATATATTTTTCCTAAAAAAATTAAAGAAATCAATTTAGCCACAGGCACAAATAATCTACTTAAAAAGCAACCAATGCAAATAGGACTTTGCGAAAGAGAAACAGCCACAATTTCCAAGGACGGCTACATAGTTTTAGACTATGGCAAGGAAATGAATGGTGGAATACGTATTCTTACCTATTTAGGACAAAGGGTGCGTGTAAGAATACGCTTTGGTGAAAGCCTAAGCGAATGCTATTCCCAGATAGGGGACGAAAAAAACGCAACAAATGACCACGCCTTGCGTGATTTTTGTGTGGAACTGCAAAACTATTCCGATATGACCTTTGGTAACACAGGCTTTCGCTTTGTGCGTATAGACTTTTTTGATGATGCGCAAATTAAATCCGTTGTTGCCATTAACCATATTTTCAGAGGCAAAATACTGTATAAATATAATGGTAATGACAGAATTATAAAAAACATTTATACCTGTGCTAAGCGCACAATAGATTTGTGTGCGGGACAGGACTATTTATGGGACGGGGTTAAGCGTGACCGTCTTGTTTGGGTGGGAGATAGCCATCCGGAAATGCTTGCGCTAACCACCCTTTACGGTAAAAGCTTAGTGCTTGAACGCTCCCTTGACTTTGTAAAGGACCAAACACCTCTGCCAAATTGGATGAACAATATGCCAATGTACTCAATGTGGTGGATAATAATTTTAGCTGATTACTATGAAAAAACAGGGTGCTATGATTATTTAACCAAGCAAATTGATTATTTAGAGGAATTAGTTAAATTAATGTCTGAGCATGTCAGCGAAAATGGAGAATTAAAGTATTCCTTTTTGTTTGTGGATTGGCCAACAAGCTCACAGCCTGATGAGGAGGGTGGAGTAAGAGCAATTAATATAATTGCAATGAAAAAAGCAATTGATATTTTGTCCTTATTTAATAAGGATACCTCATACGCCAAGGAAGCCTTAAACAGACTTTTGAAAAAGCCAATTAAGGTACAAAAAAGCAAGCAGGTAGCAGGACTTAAGTATTTTGCCACAGGTCTTGATAATGAGGACAAGGACTTGCTTGTAAAGAATGGAGCAAGTGGCATGTCAACCTTTATGAGCTACTATATTTTAAAGGCAATAGCTTCCTTTGATAAGGAAAAAGCTATTGAAATTATGAAGGAATACTATGGAAAAATGCTTGAAAAGGGCGCTACCACCTTTTGGGAGGATTTTAACATTGAGTGGGCAAATGGCTCATCAAGAATAGATAAGCTGCCTAAAAAGGGTCAAAAGGACATTCACGGGGACTTTGGCGCATACTGCTACCGTGGCTTTAGGCATAGCCTTTGCCACGGCTGGTCAGCAGGCGTTTTGCAATTCATTAAGGAAGAATGTGAATAAAATTTGCCACCCTGTGTCAATAAAATGAATAAAAGGAGCAATAAATGAGTAATAGATGGAGTAAGGAAAAAGCTTGGGAATGGTATAACTCTCGCCCTTGGATAAGAGGCTGCAACTATATGAGCGCTGACTGTGTTAACAGAGTTGACCAATGGCAAGGCTTACATTTCGAGGAAAGAATAAAAACCACCGAAGAGGAATTAAAGGTAATGCAGGAATTAGGCTATAACTCTGTTAGGCTAATTCTTGAATACGTGGTATGGAAGGAAGAACACGATAGCTTTCTTGAACGATTTGAAAGATATATCGCCCTTTGCCACAAATACGGAATTTCCTGTATGATTGTTTTGGCAAACGACTGTATGCCACCGAAAACAGAGCTTTGGAAAATGCCATACATAGGTGAGCAGAGCTATGATTGGGGCTATCACGGTGGCAGAAAGCACTCTCAACACGGTGCGCATAATGGTCCTGCTCCTCATTTTTATCTTGATGATGAAGAAAGTGCAAGGGACTACTTTAAAATGGTAGAGGAAATTGTAACTCTTTATAAGGACGATGAGCGCATTTTAATGTGGGACGTGTTTAATGAGCCCGGCAATAGCAGAAGAAGTGGAATTACATTGCCAATTCTTAAAAAAATGTTTGAGACTGTAAGAAAAGCAAACCCTTCACAGCCAATAACAGCAGGTGCTTGGTGCTGTGATAAAAATTGCGAGTTTACAATGCCCGAGGACATATTCTGCATTGAAAACTCTGATATAATTACCTACCATAACTATGGTAAATATGAGGAGCATGTAAGAGTTATTAAATACCTTAAAAAATTCGGACGTCCCCTTATAAATACCGAGTGGCTTGCAAGATGCACAGGCAACACAATTTTTGAAAACTTTCCGCTTTTCTATCTTGAAAATATCGGTTGCTATAACTGGGGCTTTGTGGCAGGAAAATACCAGACCTATGAGCCATATGAGGCACATTGGAATTGGTATAATGAGGACAAGCACGCAGAAATTGATTTTACAAAATGGTTTCATGACCTTTATCGCCCGAGCCTTCGCCCCTATGACCCCCACGAAACAGACCTTATTAAAAAATTCTGCACCCTTGCAGACAAGGAGCTTAAACAGCACAAATAAAATTTGCAATTTGAAAGGAGCTTAACAGGATGAATATTAAAAATTTATCTGTATTAATGTTGGCTTTTTTAGTCCTTTGCCTGTGCCTTTTCGCTTGCTCCGATAGCAGGGACAATACAGCATCAAGTAGTAATGCCGAAGAAGGGCAGGACACAGAAGCAAGCAACGATACCATAAAAAGTAGCGACACAGGGTCAAGCAAAAATGATAACGAAGAAGGCAATGACCCTATACCCGACAAGGAAAACGAGGAATACTTTGTAGCTACTATAATTGAAAATGAAAATGTAGTGGCTAATCCCTATACGTCAAGCATAGAGGTTGATAGTGAACTACAGTCCATTTACTATTCAGCAAGCACTCCCGGTGGAGAGCCAAAAAATGATGGCACAGGAAATATATGGTTAACCTTAAAGCCACTTAAGGACAATTGCATAGATAAGGTAGAGGTAAGAGGAAGCTATTCTTCCATTGAAAACGAAGGCGACGACATATACTGTATATACGGTGTATCATCAAACCTGACAGTTAGCATCAGCACCAAGCAATTACCAATCGTACAAAAGGAAATATTTGATGGCTACGGCTACGGAATTTCCGATGATGGAATAATGACAGTTACTTGGAAGGAAAACCCACAAGACCCAATACGTTATGTGGAGTTAAGCTATTTTGACGGAAGAAGTCGCATTGAATATATAGACGCATCCAAAGGGTCAAAGGAGCTTTTTCTAATGGAGGAGCATAAGCAATACACAGTATCAATGCGTGCCATCGGCTATTACGGTAAGGGACAGATGGTTGATGTAAAAGGCTGTTATATGAAATCACCAAAGGATGTGCCGTTTCCAAGAGTTGAAATAACAACTGAAAACTATATATGGCCCGATTGCGATTTTGTACAATCCCCTGAAGGATGCTGGGGCGCAGGTATTACAAATGCAGAATATGAGCAATGTGTAATTACTCTTTATAATGAGCAAAACGAGGTTGTATATAGCTCAAGCCTTGATAATGAAAGACCGAATTTTTCAGGTGCAAAAATGAAAATTCGTGGTAACACAAGCGCACGGTATGCAACTGATTCAAGATATCCATACAAAATCAAATTAAATAAAAAGGCAGATTTGCTATTCCCCCTTATTGACCGTGAAGAAAAGGAATGCTATAAGGATAAGGACTGGCTACTTCTTAACTATGGTAACGAGGGCTTCCGTATTTTTGGTGATGCAATTGCGGATGCAGTAGGCACGGAATGGTCGCCTGATTATTGTTACGTCAGCTTATATGTAAACGGAGAATACAGAGGACTTTATGTATTGTCTGAATCTGTTAAGGAAGGCAATAAAGAGGGTAATGAACAAAGTCGAGTTAATGTAGAAAAGGATGGTTATGTGTTTGAGTGCGATGCTTATTGGTGGAATGAGACCCTTTCATTTTCTACTCCGCTAACACAAAACACACCAATGCACTTTACCTTTAAATATCCGGACTCTGACGATATAAATGCGGATTCGAAGGAGCTTATTTATCTAAAAAATTACTTAACCGAATTTGAAGAAGCGCTAATGAGAGATGATGACTCATACCTTGACTACATAGACCTTGATTCCTTTGTAAAATGGTTACTTGTGTCTGACTTTTTGTGCATAAGCGACGGTGGTGGCTGTAATATATTCCTGTGCAAGGAGGACTCAACAGATAATACCAAACTGGAAATGGGTCCAAACTGGGATTTTGACTCATATATGGGAAATGTATATGGACTTTCCACCATTCGTTTAAAATGGGACACAGCACCATTTTACTATCAACACCTAATAGAAAAGGAGTCCTTCCAAAAAAGATATAGCGAGCTTTTCTGGAAATTAAAGGACACTCTTTATGAAAATATCGAAAAAGAATTTGATAAAATAAATGAGGAGAGCCACACAAGTCTTTTGCAATACGATAATTTCCGTTTTGGCTCATCCTTTAAAACATTATCGGAGCGCAAGGACAAATTTATTACTTGGCTTGGCGAGCATATTCGTTGGATGGAAAATCAATTTTAACAAAAATATTCATTATAGGAGATAATTATGCCATTACAAATAATAAGGCAAGATATAACAAAAATTGAATGTGATGCCATAGTCAATCCTTCAAATTGTGACTTAGTGCCGAGTGGGGGAGTTGACTTAGCAATTCATAAAGGTGCAGGCAAGGAGCTACTTGAATACTGTAAGGCGATAGGTGGATGCAACGCCGGAAAAGCAGTAATTACCCCTGCATTTAAGCTACCCTGTAAATATGTAATACATACCGTAGGTCCACAGTGGAATTGTGAAAATAGTGAATACTGTGTCGCTCTTTTAAAATCTTGCTACCAAGAAAGCTTAACACTTGCCATTAAAAATCAGTGCCAAAGTGTAGCTATGCCGCTTATATCAACAGGGCTTTATGGCTTCCCACAGGACAAAGCCTTGAAAATTGCAACAGGTGTTATACAGGATTTCCTTTTTGAAAACGAAATGACTGTGTACTTAGTTGTGTACGATAAAAAATCATTTACCATAACGGAAAAGATTTTTTCCGACATTAAGCAGTTAATTGACGATGCTTATGTGGATGAGCATTCAGACTATGTAAGAAGCAATGCTCAATTTTGCAGAAGAGCATCAAGATACGAAAAGAAAATAGAATTATTTGACGTAACAGAAGAAGGCTTGGCAAATGACGATTTTATAGCCGAGTGCAAAACAATGCTTCCCTGCACATCCTTAGAGGAAATGCTATCGTCAATGGATGAAAGCTTTGCAGTAACTCTTTTAAAGCTTATAGACCTTAAGAAAATGACAGATGTTGAATGCTATAAAAAGGCAAATGTAAGTAAGCAAACCTGGTACAAAATAATGAATGACAAGGACTACAAGCCAAGTAAAAATACAGTAATTGCTTTTGCTATTTCTCTTGAATTAACTATTGAGGAAACGGAAAGACTTTTAAAAACTGTTGGCTTTACCCTATCAAAAAGCAATAAATTTGATATAATAATCGAATATTTTATACTGAACGAAAATTATAACATATTTGAAATTAATGAAACACTATTCAAATTTGACCAAGTAGGCTTGGGAGTTTGATGGTAAATTAGCGATTTACCAAAAGATAAAAAGCAAAATGTATAATGTGATTGTAAGGTTGAAAAACCGAGCAATCACATTTTATTTTAAAGGAGAAAAGAAGATGACAGAAAAAATTAAGAACGGTGTAACGGAGCTTGTATTCATTTTAGACAAAAGTGGCTCAATGGCAGGAATGGAGAATGACACAATAGGTGGCTTTAACTCAATGATAGAAAAGCAAAAGGGTGAGGATGGACAGGTGCTTGTTTCCACAGTTATGTTTTCAAACACATCAGAGGTTATACACGATAGAGTAAGCTTAGATGAAATAAAGCCTCTTACAAAAAATGACTATGTAACAGGTGGAATGACAGCCCTGCTTGATGCCATAGGCGGAGCAATACACCACATAGGCAACATCCATAAGTACGCAAGAAATGAGGATGTGCCGGAGCATACAATATTCATAATAACAACTGACGGAATGGAAAATGCAAGTCGCAATTACAGTAGCGATAAAATCAAAGCAATGATTAAACGCCAAGAGGAAAAATATGGCTGGGAATTCCTTTTTGCAGCAGCCAACATAGATGCTGTTGAAACAGCCGAAAGAATTGGCATTCGTAAGGAAAGAGCAGCTAATTATGATGTTCCCACAGGAACAGACGTACTGTTTTGCGAAATGGCAGAAACCGTAACAATGTACAGAAAATCGGGAGCAATTCGCGAAAATTGGAAGGAAAATATCGAGGCAACCGACAAAAGAAACAAGAAAAAGTAATATTTTGTAAGCACGTCCCAAGGCAAAAACCCTTGGGACGTGTGGATAAAATGAAAGAATGCAAAAAAGCAAGAATGCAAAAAAGCAAAGGTAAGCTTAAATACTTTAATCTTGACAACTGCTACATAATATGTTATAATTAACCTGCAAAATTGCAATACTAAAAATTGCAATACTATTATTCAAGGAGAAAAAGATGAAAAAGAAACTTTTATTAGTAGCTGTTATGATGGCTATTTTAGCTTGTCTTTTTGTACTCAGCGTAAGTGCAGCCGGCTCTACAACTGACGAGTTTGGTATAGCGGAAACGCTTGATGGTATTCCTGTTGACTTGACAGATACAACATCGAGAGTTGTTTTAAAGGGTAGTGACGGTTTATTCAGAACCTTCCCATCTTCCTACATCTATTTCAAAACAGGTGCAGGCAACTGGAACTGGCGAGGCGAGGCTAAATGTACCTTTGAGTATATCAATACAGCTCTTGGCTTAACAGAAGAAAATGCTTACACTATTGACAGTATTATAAGAATTGAGGTTCCTGACGATTTAAAGTACATCGAGGGCTTTAGTGGAAAAGTAAATCTTAAGGAGGTGTATTTTTCACCAACCTCTGAAATGACAGATATGAGACCAATGGGTAATAAATGTGGTATTGAAAAGATTACAATGCCACCAAAGCAAACATCTTATCCCGAGTTTTTGTTCCACACTTGTCCAAATCTTACAACTGTAATTTTTTATGAAAATGAGAATTTGACATCACTTCCCAGGGAAATGTTTAAGGCTTGCACATCCTTAGTGGAGTTTACATTCCCAAGTAGCGTAACATCTATGGGTGCAAACTTCTTCTCCGGCTGTACATCACTTAAAAGAGTAACTCTTTCTCCCGGTATTACAAGCATAGGAAATAGCTTTTCATACTTAAAGAATCTTGAGTATGTAAACACAGAAAATATTACATCCTTTTCAAACAAGGCTTTCCAAGACTGCGAAAAGCTTGACGGAATTGTAATAAACGAAGCAGTTGCAACTATTCCAAATGACTTTTGTAAGAATTGCAAATCCTTGACATCTATTGTTATTCCAAGCAACGTTACAGCTATTAAAGGCTACGCCTTTGATGGATGTTACAAGCTTACAAGCGTTACAAACTACGCTGAAAATATAACAATCATAGATGGCAATGCCTTTTCCGGCTGCCCAATTACTGAATTTAACTTCCCTGATAATCTAACAAGCATAGGTCAGTATGCCTTTAACGGAGCGCAGTTTACAGAAGTTGACCTTCCAAGTACTATAACATCACTTGGTCAGGGCTGCTTCCAAGGTTGTACAAAGCTAACATATGTTCGTATTCCTGAGCTTGTAGAGCAGGTTCCACACGACTTTTTGAAGGATACACAAGGCTCTCAAATCACTATTGTTGTACCAAAGGGCTGTACATCTATTTACTCACAGTATTCACTTGGAAACTCCGGTATTACTAAAATAATCTTCACAGGCTCTATGGATGATGATTTTGTAGCAGATGTTCAAAAGAAGGCAAGTGGCTGGGTAAGTAAAATTGTTTGCGAAAACCACTGTGACCATTATTATGATGGAGTACACGAGGAGGACAACAACCCTTGCGTAATTAATTGCACTCGTTGTAATTCTGTAAACCAACCGGAGAAAAATCCTGAGCATAGCATATCTACAACAATTACATATGTAAGCTTTGCAAAGGATGGCGAAAAAATTACCGGCTGCGTAAACGAGGGCTGTACACATAAAACAACAGAGACAGCACCGGCACTCTTTACATGCAACGGCTTCTCAGCTTCCCAAACAGGAACAAACGGAATTGTTCTTGGCTTTAAGGTAAATCAGGAGGCTATTGATGCTTATACAGAGGCAACAGGCAACACAATTAAGTATGGTGTATTTGCCGGCTCACAAGCAAGCCTTGGTAATAATGACCTTTCTGACGAGAATTTGAGCGAAAAGGTTATTAAGGCTGAAATTGCAAAAACTGAATTTGCAGTATTTGAAATTAAGATATTAGGCTTTACAACTGACGAGCAAATGAACACAATGTTTGTAATTGGTGCTTATGTTGCTGAAACAGATGATGAAGGAACAACCTACTCATACATGCAGTTAGGCACACCGTCAGAGGGCGAAAGATATTGCTACGATACATACAACAATATTGTATCAGCACTTAACTGATAAAATCATTAAGCTACCCACTAATTCGGTGGGTAGCTTTTTGTAAAAAACGATGTGCTATGCAAAAAAGTCGCTATATTAAAAAAGCACTTGTATTTTTTGCCATGCCGTGCTATAATGGAAAAGTAAAAAAAATTTTAAAAGAGGTAACAAAATGAAAAAGAAGCTTTTTCTATTCACATTCATTGTAATGGCACTTGTATGTGTCCTTGCAATCTCTGTTTCTGCTGAAATTGCTTACATTAATGCAAACGGTGAGCAGGTAAGTGCAGAAGCAACAGACATAGCGTACGAGCTTGAATTTCGTAATCCATTTGAAACAGGTGGTAACTGTAGATTAGAGTATATTTATCTTCATGATACAAGCATAACTAAAATTGTAGTTCCTGAAATTGAATTTACAAATTCAAAGGGTGTCGTTTACAAAATGGCAGAATATAGCTTTGTCAGACTTTCAACAGGCTGGGGAGATACATTATCCGTGTACGCAATAGGCGATAAGGAAACAAAGGCTAATAGCTTACACGCTCAAATCAAGGAGCTTGAGCTTCACATTCCTGTTCTTGCTGACGGTGCGGGTAGCAAGGGAAACTTAGCAGGCTGGTCAGGACTTGAAAAGCTAAGCTTTTATAAAAGAGCCTATGAGCCACAAAACAAGGGTGGATTTTTAAACGGATGCACATCAATAAAGGAGCTTCACTTTTATGGTGAAAACAATGAGCTGTCAGGAAACTTCTTCCCATCTACTATGAATGAGGGTGGTAAGGTAGTATTCTACGAAAATGCATCGGGCATTATCAAAGGCAGCGCAATGCAAGGACTTAACGGAAAAGACGTAACAGTATATATGAATACTATTATGCAGCCGCAGGACAAGACCGACCCACGTCTTACTTGGAACAAAAAAGGAAATGCTTTAAAGTTCGTTCTTTTAGTTAATGATAAATCCGGCTATACAGAGGAGCAAATTGCATCATACGAAACAATATGGCAAGCAGGCAACAATAAGAGTGAAAACAATGCAAAGTATTCAATGCCTATTAATACCTATTGCGAGTTTTATAACAATCACTTGAATTTGAAAGAATTATCATCCTGTACTTCAAAATGTCTTGTATGTAATGAATTCGTAATTCCTGAAAATGCTACTCATAACATAGAAACAGCAATCAATTACGAAAGCTTTGCAAAGGATGGTCAAATAATTGTCGGCTGTGTAAACGAGGGCTGCACACATAAAACAACAGAGACAGCACCGGCACTCTTTACATGCACAGGCTTCTCAGCTTCTCAAACAGGAACAAACGGAATTGTTCTTGGCTTTAAGGTAAATCAAGAAGCTATCAATGCCTACACAAGTGCAACAGGAAACACAATTAAGTATGGTGTATTTGTAGGCACACAAGCAAGCCTGGGCAACAGTGACCTTTCCGATGAAAGCTTAAGTGACAAGGTTATTATAGCCGAAATTAAGCAAACTGATTTTAAGGTATTTGACATAAAGATTATGGGCTTTGAAACAGAAGACCAAAAATCGACATCTCTTGCAATCGGTGGCTATGTTGCTGAAACAGATGATGAAGGAACAACCTACTCATACATGCAGTTAGGCACACCGTCAGAGGGCGAAAAATATTGTTACGATACATACAACAATATCGTATCAGCACTTAACTGATAAAATCATTAAGCTACCCACTAATTTAGTGGGTAGCTTTTTTATGCTCGCTTGTTGACAAAGCAAATCAATAATTGTATAATTACTTTATAGAGTTATAATTAAATTATAGTGATTTACTATGTTGTTTAAATGCAAGGAGGCAATATGGAAAAAATAAAGAATAATTGGAAGAAAATAGTCATAATAGCCTTAGCTGTGCTACTAATAATCACAGCAACAGTTATAGGCGTTTTGCTTTACGAAAGGGAGCTTAATAACTATCGTGATGAAAAGATAGAAGAGCTTATTGAAAAGCAGGGCACTTATGATGAAAAAAGCATTGTCCTTAATAATACAAGCTTTGGCGAGGCGCAAAGACTTGCAAAAAAGCTTGGTGCAAAGCTAAGAATTACGGAAAATGGTAAATTTGCCACCCTAACTCTTGAGGATGAGCGCAGTATTATTGACATATTCAAGGATGAAAACAACATAAAAGAGCTAAAAAGCCTAACCCCTGACTACGAGGCAAGAATAAACGAGGAAGAAAACGATGAAGAAGGCTTAAAAAAAGAGCCATCTGCCCCCGTTTATCAAGTAAAGGATGCTCTTTATAGCAATCAATCATACCTGAACTATATGAATTTACAGACCATATGGTCTAAAACTAAGGGTAAGGGAATGAGCGTTGCTGTAATTGATACAGGTGTTGACACAGACCATCCGGACTTGGTAGGCAAAATAAGCGAATATTCATATAATGCCACCCTTGACAAAATAGTTAAGGACTATCAAGGGGAAAACGGTGGCTATGATTGGTCATTAATTGAGGACCAAGTAGGACACGGAACGCAGGTAGCGGGTGTTATTGGCGCAAATATGGACGCAAACGGTATAACAGGAATCGCCCCCGAGGTGGAAATTGTTGTTATAAAGGCAGAGTGTGCCCAAAACGGAACATTTGTTCGTACATCTGACCTTGTTTTCGGTATTTATTATGCTATCGAGTGTGATGTTGATGTAATCAATATGTCCTTTGGTACAAAATACAACCTGTTTAGCGACGCTACATACCTTGCATATGATAGCGATATTATTTGCGTAGCCTCAGCAGGTAACAACGGTAGCTCTGCTGAAAACTACCCTGCTGCCGACCAATATGTAATAGGTGTTGGCGCATTAGAGGCAGATGGCTGGGAGCTTGCAGAGTATTCTAACTATGGTATTAATACGGATGTAGTTGCCCCAGGTACAGTTTACACCACAAAAATGGGTGGTGGCTATGGCACAATTGAGGGAACATCCTTTTCATCTCCTCTTGTAGCAGGAGCAATATCATTATATTTATCACAAAACAAATACCAAAGCTATGATGAGGTTTATGAGCTTTTGTCCGTTTCAAGTATGGACTTAGGCGATTTAGGTAAGGACTGGTATTTCGGATATGGTGCATTGGATGTAAGCGCCCTTATTCTTGAGGAGCGCGGAACAATTACCTTTGAAATGCTAACCGACGAGCTTGACGATATAGAGGCTACCTTTATTCGCAATCATACAATGCAAGAGCTTCCTATACCGGAAAGACTATATTCCTTGTTTGATGGCTGGTATTATGATGATAAATGTACAGAGGAGTATGCTTATTATGAGGATGTATTTACATCTGACCTTACCTTGTATGCAAAATGGATTAATGAAAGTGACGGAATACCATACACATATGAAATATTGGACGATGGAACAGTTGAGATAACATCCTATACAGGACATAGAAGATATATTACCATTCCTGAAAAAATTGAGGGAAGAGTAGTTAGCTCCATAGGTGCAGGTGCATTTTTAAGACAGTCAAATATAAGAGAAATTAATCTTCCATCACAGCTTAAAACAATTAAAAACAGCGCATTTGAGGGATGTAGCTCATTATTAAATATACAAATTCCCGACACAGTTACATCTATTGGCGAAAGGGCGTTTTATGATTGCTTTAAAATTTTAAGCATCGAATTAAGCACAAGCAGTCAGCTATCAACCATAGGTCAATATGCCTTTGCATCCTGTGGCAGAATTGAGTCCTTTGATTTGCCATCCACAGTTACATATGTAGATGCAACAGCCTTTCTTGGCAACCTAATGCAAACACAAATCAACGTAATGAACGGAAATGAAAGCTTTGTTTCCAAGGATGGCGTATTATTTAACAGATACGCAACCACGCTTATTGCATATCCTATGGGCAAGAGTGGTGACTACATAATACCTAACTCCGTTACACGCATAGGTGAGTATGCCTTTGCTTTTAGCCTGCTTGAATTTGTTGACTTAGCAAGGGTAGAAACCATAGGTAGCTATGCATTTAAGGGCTCAGTAATAGAAAGCCTTGTAATTAAGGACACAGTAACAAGCCTTGGCACAGGCGCATTTTCTATGTGTCCAGCATTATCAGAGGTTTATATCGGCAAGGGCATTAATTCTATTAGCTCAGGCGCATTTTCAGGCTGCTCATACTTAAGACAAATAACCATTCCTAACAATATTACAAGCATAGGCTATGCTGCATTTGGACAAAGCGGACTTACAGAAATCAGCTTTGATAGTGGCTCTGACTTAAGAATGATAGGTATGGAAGCCTTTGCTATGACAAACCTTGTAAAAATAGAAATTCCTTCATCTGTAAATTTGATAGACACAAAAGCATTTTATAAGTGCTATTCACTTGAAGAGGTTGCTTTTGACAGTAATTCCACACTTAATTCTATTAATGCCTACGCATTTTCCAAAACGGGCTTAAAGGCTATTAATTTTCCATTAAGCCTTGAATATATTGATAGCTTTGCCTTTTCTGAATCAGCCCTTGAGGGTGAAATTTATATTCACGAAAACATAGAAGGAATGGGCGCAGGTGTATTTTCATATTGTAATTTACTCAACGCCATAAGAGTTAGCGAAAATAATAATAGCTATTGCGATATGAACGGTGTCCTTTACACAAAGGATTTAAGTCAGCTTTTTGCATATCCTTGTGGAAGCAAAACAACATCATATGTAATTAATGAAAGCACAAATAATATAATTCCATATGCATTTGCAGGAGCAGAAAAGCTATATAGTGTAAAAATACCACAACAGCTAAGAGTTATAGGTGAGCTTGCCTTTTATGCTTGTGGCGCAAGGTCATATATTTTAAATAATGTGCTTGAGGAAATTTCCGCATCCTCCTTTGCAAAAAATGAGAATTTACAATTAATTACAATTCCTAAGAGTGTTAAAACTATTTCAAGAGGCGCATTTTCTTATAATACAAATATGAGAAGCATAGCTTTTGAAAATGAAGGCAGTCTTGTAAGAATAGGTAATGAAGCATTTTTAAAGTCAGGAATTACAGAAATAAAAATTCCATCAACTGTTTCTACCATAGGACAGGGCGCATTTAACGGTTGCGAAAATCTTTATAAGGTAACATTTGAGGAAAATAGTCAGCTAAATTCAATTTCTGCATATATGTTTGAGGGTGCTTCCTCACTTTGCGAAATTATATTTGAAAAGGGCTCACAATTAAAGAGCTTACAGGCACACGCCCTTGACGGAATGTCAAAAATTCAAAGGGTTGATTTGTCAAATACACAATTAACAAATGTTGATAATTTTGCCTTCCGTTTTTGCGAAAGCTTAACCGATTTATCATTACCATCAACAGTTAGCTACATAGGTAGATATGCCTTTTACGGTTGCTCATCACTAAGTAGCCTATCCTTGCCAAGCTGTCTTGAATACTTAGGCGCATATGCGTTTTTAGGCACAGATGGTATGGTGCTATACTTTATGAGTGAGAATTTCCCACCATACTTACAGGAGGAATGGGACAGAGGAGTTATATCTTATCACTTAGGCGTTATTTCCGTTGAAGAAAAGGACGGCTGGAAATATGCTACATTAGTAGATGGTGGTATTTCCATAATTTCCTATACAGGTGAAAACAAGGAAATAGATATGGAAAAGCTTAACCTTGGTGGCGATATTGTTTCCATAGGTGGACAAGCATTTGAATTTAGTAATGTGGAAACGGTTAAATTACCAAGCACACTGACAAGCATACAAAAATATGCCTTTGCAAGCAGTAAGCTTAAGGAGATTACAATTCCTAAGAGTGTTACCTTTATAGGTCAAAACGCATTTTTGGAAACGCCTATAAAATCATTAACCTTTGAAACAGGAAGCGAATTAAGAGTAATAGAGCAATATGCCTTTGCATATACAGAAAGCCTTAATAGTGTAAGCTTACCGTCATCAATTGTAACCTTAGGCACAGGCGTATTTTTAAATAGTGGTATAAAATCCCTTACCTTTGATAAGGAAATAGGAATTGAAAAAATACCGCCACTTGCCTTTGCAAATACTAAAATAGAAGCTCTTACCTTGCCAAATAGTGTTTCGGTAGTAGATGATAATGCATTCAGAGAAACTAAAGCATTAAAGACCGTTGATTTTGGTAATAACGAGTATATTCAATTAATGTCCAACGCCTTTTATCTAAGTGGCATAAGTGAGCTTACAATTCCTAAAAATGTTGGCTACATAGGCGAATTTTGCTTTGTTGGTCTTACAAACTTAAAGGAATTTAAGGTAGATAGTGACCATGAATATTATAAAGCTATTGATGGCTTGCTTTACGAAAAGGACGGAAGAAAGCTTATTTGTGTCCCCTCAGCAAGACAAGGCACACTTACCTTGCCAAAAGAGGTTGAGGAAATAGGCTTTGGCGCATTTGAATATTCAAGCTTAGAGGGAGTAGAGTTTAATAAGGACTCCAATATACTAACTCTTGGCTATCGTGCCTTCTTCGGTATGGAGAATTTAAAGGAAATCACCGTTCCGAAAACTGTCGTTTCAATTGACTATTATGCCTTTGCATATTGTACCTCTCTTGAAAAAGTTTTCTTTGAGGAGGGTAGCCGATTAAGTGGCATATATGAGGGCGCATTCTGTGGTGATGAGCGTCTTTACGATATAACCTTACCAAATGAGGTTTTGGAAATATCCGATTATGTATTCTTTGGTTGCTCATCAATTAAAAAGCTCCCCATTAGCAGTGACTCAAAAATAAAGGGCATTTATTCCTATGCCTTTGCATACACGGGCTTAACTGAGCTTAATTTACCAACAACAGTAAATGAAATAGGAAGCTATGCCTTCCGTGGCTCATCTGTTGAAAGAGTATATATTCCAGATGACAATTATGAGGTATTAACTATTGGCTACGGAGCCTTTGATTCCTGTAATAATATGGTAGAGCTTACAACTCCAATTATAGGAAGCTCTCTATATTACCCGGAATCAACAAGCCTTTCATACATATTTGGCACAGGAAATAATAGCCTAAAGGTTATGAACATAAGCGATGTTGTAACAGTAATACCTGATTTAGGTATTACCGGCTTTGGTGCTCTTGAAACACTTAATATTCCTGCAAGTGTAACTACATTAGGATATGGCGCTATAGCTACACCGGCTAAATATGAGCTTTTGTCCCCTGTATATGTTAATTCATATATATTTGATGGTGGAAATGTTGTCGGTAATGTAGTATTAACAGGTAACAAGCTACAAAGGGTAAGCTTTAACGGTCCTTATGTAGTATCTGTTACCTTGCCTGACACCATTGATGATAGCATTTCCTTTAGGAATTGCACAAGCCTTGAAAGTGTTAATATCCCACTTGGCATAACAGCAATTGACAAAAACTGCTTTGAAAATTGCACCGCTCTTAAGAAAATAGAGCTACATAGCGGTATTACAAGCTTAGGTGAAAAAGCCTTTTATAAATGCACAGGCTTAGAGGAGGTAACAGGACTTAGCGGTATTACCCAAATGGGTAATGAAGCCTTTAGCGGTTGTAGCAGCTTAAAGCGTGTTGAAAGCTTAGGCAGAATAAAGGTAGTGCCTGCCTATGCCTTTGCTTATTGCGAGTCCTTAGAAACAGCTCCTTTGCCAAGCACACTTACACAAATAGGAAGCTACGCCTTTATGCAGTGCTGCTCATTAAATGAGATTAATATACCAAATGGCGTAACTTCAATCGGTATAGATGCCTTCGTTGGCTGTAGCGGTCTTACAAGAATACATATTCCGGGCTCTGTTTCCGTAATAGATGAGTATGTATTCAGAGGCTGTAAAGGACTTATTAACGTAACTATCGGAGAGGGCGTTACTGATATAAACAGATTTGCCTTCTACGATTGCTATGTATTAAGAGAAATTACTCTGCCAAGCACCCTTAAAAGCATTTTAGGCTCTGCCTTTGGCTCAACAGATGTAGATGTTATAAGGAATAACAGCTCCTTAAATCTTACAATTGGTGGAAATGATTACGGTGAAATAGCCAAGAAAGCTCATACAATCTACGACAAAGACGGAAACGCAACCTATAAGGACCCATCAAGCCCATATACATATTACACCACAAGTGATGGCTTTAAGTTTATTGTAAATAATGATGAATACAGGCTAATAGAGTATGTTGGCAATTCAGAAACAGTAACCTTGCCCGAAGATGTAAATGGAAAATCATATATCTTAGATGGCGTATATGGAATAAAAAATGTAATTATTCCATCAAGCTTTAAGGAAATAAATGCAAAAGCCTTTTATAAAAACACCTTGCTTGAAAGCGTTGAATTAAAAGAGGGTGTTACTAAAATAGATGATGAAGCATTTTATCAATGTAGCAGCTTAAAGAGCATTAATATGCCTTCAAGCCTTACATCTGTTGGACAATACGCATTTAGAGAGTGCGCTATAACAACCATTGACCTTGGCAACGTAACAAGCTTAGGTGGTGGCGTCTTTACAGCTTGCAAGCAGCTTGAAATGGTTAAGCTTGGAAAAGTAGAAAAATTGAGTGCTACCTTTGAGGGGTGCTCATCACTTAAGGAAGTAACAATTCCAAGCACAGTTACACAAATGTCATCACGTATATTTGTAAATTGCACATCTCTTGAAAGCATTATAATTCCTGAGGGAGTAACTGTTCTTGGTGACTTTACGGGATGTACGTCGCTTAAATCAATTAAGCTGCCATCTACCTTAAAGCAATGCGGAAGCTTTGCACAATGCTCATCTCTTGTAAGCGTTACTATTCCAAACGGTGTTCAGTCAGTTCCTGATTTTACTGATTGTAAGTCACTTAGGTATGTATATCTTGGAAAATCAGCAACAGGAATAAGCAGCAGAGCGTTTAAGAACTGTGATAGCTTAAAGGAAATTGAAATAAGCTTGGAAAATACAAGCTTTTCATCAAAGAATGGCATAATTTACGGTAAGCTTGCCAATGTAAAGAGTGTAATATTCACAGTTCCTACCTTAAGTGGTGTTATTACAATTGATGACGGTACAAGCATAATTAACGCAAGCGCATTTGCTAATAATAAGACTATAACAAGGGTAATTATTCCAAAGTCAGTTGATGAAATAGGAGAAAATGCATTTAGTGGCTGTACATCCCTTGAAAGCGTTATCTTTGAAGGTGGAAAAATTAAGGACAGAGCATTTAGTGGCTGTACATCTCTTAAGGACATAAGCCTTGAGGGTGCTACACAAATTGGTGAGTATGCCTTTGATAATTGCATAAGCCTGAGAAACGTTAAATTCGGACAAGACCTTACTATAATTGATGACTATGCATTTAATAGCTCAGGTGTTGAAAGCGTTGTTATTCCATCATCAGTTACAGAGCTTAATTCAGGTGCATTTATGTTCTGCGATAGCTTAGTTGAGGCTTCCTTGCCAAACGGAATAACAAGAATTCCGTATAACTGCTTTGCGTATTGCTATAATTTAAGACGGGTTGAAATTCCAAATACTATAACAACCATTACAGAAAACGCCTTTACAGGATGCTCAAATCTTGTAAAAGCAGAAATTCCAAATGGTGTTACAGAAATAGGAAGCAACGCCTTTTATGGAGCAAGCTTAACAGAGATAACTCTTCCAAGCACTCTTACAACAATTGATGATGATGCATTTGATAACTGCAACACACTTTATCTTATCAATAATAACAGTGGCTTAAGCTTAACTATTGGCTCAAGAGAAAATGGTCGTGTAGCAGAAAACGCAAAGGCTATAAAAAACAAAAACGGAGTATATCAATACGCAAGTGGAATTAGCGATTATTCCTATATTGATACCGAAAACGGAATACGCTTTGCATTATCAGGCTCAAAATATACCTTAGTTGGCTATATCGGAGATGACACAGAAAATGCAATTGAATTACCAAGTACTATTAATAATCAAGTCTATGAGCTATCAGGCTTAGCGGGCTTTACAAGAGTAAAGCTACCAAGCACCATTACCGAAATTAAAGCAAATGCATTCCAGCAAAACGGTTCGCTGATAGAGGTTGTAATTCCATCATCTGTAAAAAGAATAGACTATGGTGCGTTTGCTTACTGTCCAAGACTTGAGGAGGTATATATTTGCTCAGGAGTTGAGGAAATAGGAGGATATGCCTTTAAGGGTTGCAGGAGCTTAAGTAAGGTAACCTTAGAAAACGGTGTTATAGCCTTAGAGTCAGAGTGCTTCTCGGATAATCCAAGGCTTGAAGAAATTATCATTCCAAACAGCACAAAAACAATAGGAGCTTATTCATTCAGCGGTTGTACATCCTTAAATAAGGTAACCTTGGGCAATAGCTTAGAGCTGATTGACCATGATGCTTTCAGAGATACAGCGTTCTTTGAAAACAAGGAAAACTGGACGGCAGAGGCATTAATTGTCAACGATTATTTGCTCGCTGTTACTGATGAATGTGAGGTTTATCCATATTACGAGGGCTTAAAATGTGTATCTGTAATCAGTGGTGCTCGTTTGTCACAGGTTGTTGTGTTCGATGAAAACATTAAGCTGAACGTAAGCGCCTATACGGACACCTTGGTGTTTGTCAATATGCCAAAAACAAAGGTGCTTCGTGATTTCTTTGGAAGCAATAAAATAATACCAAGCTCAATTAAGAACATCGTAATTTTAGACGCAGATGTACCTTTGGTAAATCCTAAATTCTTTGAAAAGGCAAGTGGCTTAAATATTTATTTAAGCAAGACCGAAAAGGATTTAAGATGGGATGCAAACTATCCCGGCTGGAATAATGGCAATCAGGCTTATTACGAGAATGAATGGATATGCGCACAATTCTATAATGAGGATGCTCTTGTTAAGAGAAGCTACCTATTAAATTCAGAGCTTATTGTAAGACCATATATTTATGACATCTATGATGAAGCATCAATATATGGCTTAATAGGATGGGATTTGGATGGTGACGGAGTTAAGGACCGTATCCCTGTAACATCGGCAACGGACCTGAAAGCACAAGCAATTTTCGGTCAGAAGGAAAGACACTATACTATTTCCTTCCTTGATAAAAATGGGGAAAAGATAGCAATTTACACTCTTCCCTATGGAGAAAAAATTAATGCTCCGCAAATGCCAACCGTAAAGGGCTACGACTTTGTTATGTGGGATGGCTATTATGATGGCATAACCGTAAATGGAGATATGACCTTTACAGCCCTTATGATGCATAAGGGAAATGGCCACGAATATACAGATGGCGTGTATATAAGCCCAACCTGTACAAAGGGTGGAGGCTACTTATATACCTGTACAATTTGTGACGAAGCATATTTTAATCAAACAGAAAGCCACAAGGGACACATGCTAACAAACACAATTGTCCCACCAACCTGTACATTAAAGGGCTACACAATATACCATTGTGAAAATTGTGACGATATTAATATTCATCATAGCTTTGTTCCAAAGGCAGAGCATAGCTATGGAGAATGGAATATTGTAAATAACGCAAGCTGTACAGAAAATGGCTCTAAAATAAGATATTGTGTTGATTGTCAAAGAGGCGATGTTGAGATAATAAGAAAGAGTGGCCACGAATACAGCGTTGATATAATAGAAAAATCAACTTGTATAAAGGAGGGCTTGGCAAATTACACCTGTAAAACCTGTAATAACGTAAGCCAAGGCAAGCTTGACCTTGCTTCTCACTCATACGAGCTAAAAACATCATCATACGATTTTATTAAGGAACTTGTAGAATTAATGCCAAATATATTTGTTGGTAAAAACGGGGACAGTGCCTTTTACTATGAATGTATTACCTGTGGTGATATCAGTACACAGGATAAGGGCGGAGTACAAACTAACTCAGCAGGTATATCAGGCTCTTGTACACATGTGGCAGGAAATTGGCGGGTTGTCAAGTATGCTCAAGGCAAGCAAAACGGTATTTTCGGAAAATACTGTGTATTCTGCTCAGAGCTTATAGAGGCAAAGGTTTATTCCTATGTACAAATTACAGAAAAGGGCTCTGATTACATTAAATATGAGGTAGAACAGGGCTATGAATACAGTATAGACGGAATTAACTATAACGATAGTGGTATCTTTAACGGACTTGGCTCTGATAATGAATATGTAATTTACGTAAGAGACAAGGTAACTAAGGAGGACAAGGGTCCAACCTTAGTAACAACCGCAAAAAAATACACCTATACCTTCTATGATTATAATGGCAACATTTTAAAGCAGGAATCAGTATTTGAGGGTGAAAAAATAGTATTGCCATCATTTACTCCATCAAGAGAAAAGGATGTACAATATACATACACCTTTAGCCATTATGATGGTTATAGTGAAGGAATGGTTGTAACAGAGGATGTATCCTTTACCGCTATATACAATAAGGTAATAAATAAGTACACCTACATTTTCTATCATGACGACGGAGTAACAGAGCTTAAGCGAGTAAGCGCTGATTATGGCACTATCATAATGATGCCCACAATTAATCCAACAAAGGAAAGCAATGGTGAAATATCATACACCTTTAGCCATTATGAGGGCTTTAGTGAGGGAATGATATTAACAGGTGATGTTTCCTTTAAGGCTGTATTTAATGAGGGCAAAATGAAATATACATATTCCTTTATTGATATAAACGGTAATATTATTTTAAGTGGCACTCTTGAATACGGAAGCGTGGTTGTAGCTCCAAGCATACCTACTAACCCACAATATCCACAGGGTCAGTATAATGGTGTATGGAAGGGCTACTATGATGGCTACATTATAACAGGCGATGTGGAATTTAAGCTTGAATATGTAGATACATCTAAAAAGTATTCCTGTGCATTTGCAGATTGGAATGGAAGAATACTTTATTCATACATCGGTACAGCAGGGTCAGTAATTGTTTTACCATCAACCGAGCCATCAAGAAATAATACCCTTACTCATACCTACACCTTTATAGGCTATGAGGGCTATTATGAGGGTATGGTTTTAACTGAGAATAAGATATTTACAGCTATGTATGAGGAAAAGCCAATTATGTACACCTACACCTTCCTTGACTGGGATGGAAGTGTAATAGCAAGTGGTGAATTAATGTATGGTGAAATAATTCCAAAGCCAAATGACCCGACAAGACCAAGCGAGGGTGAGCTTTTATATACCTTTACAGGCTTTACAGGTTATTTTAACAATATGATGATTAATTCAGATGTAACCTTTACAGCAACCTATAAGGCAACAAAGGGTGGACTATATAATGTCCATACAAACGAAGCCTATTGTGCCCCGGGTCAAATTGTAATAGTTGATTTGTACGCAAAGCAATTAAGTGGCAACGGTGGAGTAATAGAGCTATTTGTAAATAGTGAATATGCATCTGTTGTTCAAATCTATTTGTATGGCGCTAATATAAGCACACAAAATACAAAGGATTATGTAAAAATAGAATTGCTTGACTTACTATCTCAGGATACAAAAATTGTTGGCGTTGCATTAATGATAAGCAACGATGCCCCCCTTGGCAATCTTGATGCTTTTGATGTCGGTACAAATATAACAAGCGACTTTAAGCCAATAGAGCTTTGCTTGCTGGGCGATGTTGACCAAAACGGAGTGATTGACAATGCAGATATTGATTTACTTAACAGATACGCCTTGGGCGAGTTTGAATTAAGTGAAAGGGAGCAATATTTTGCAGACGTATTCAAAACCGATGTATATGAGCCGGGCAGTCACATAAATGCAAAGGACGTATTAAGGTTAAGACAGCTTATTAAGGCTCAAGCAAATGCTATGTCTTGCGAAAATAATGTGTCAAACAGCACAATTATTACCCCGTTAGATGCTCATGAGCCAACATCAGAGTCGGTTGCTTTTATAGAAAAAACAGACACGTGTGTGGCTATTTTGCCAAAAAGCTACCACGAGGACAGGCATTTTGTGATTATTTCAAGAAAAGGAGAGTTGATTTATGCGTAAAACAAAAATTGTATATTTAATATTGGCTCTCCTTGTAGCTGTTTCTGCTATTATCTCCTGTGGGGATAATAGTGGAAACGAGCCACCAAGTGAGAATAATAAGGTGCAAATAACCTTTGTAACAAGCACGGGCATGGAAATCGGCACATCGGTTGTGAATAAGGGTGACAGTGTTAGATACCCTAACCCACCGATGATACCGGGCATGACCTTTGAAGGCTGGGATAAGCAAATTTTTTCAGCCACCGAAAACACAACAATAACAGCGATTTATGTGCCGTTTAATCAAAATGATGATGGTGGCAAGGGGGAAATGGTCTTAGTTAGCTTCTTTGATATAAACGGAAATATCATTTTCTCTGAGCGCATAATGACGGGCGAAAGACTTGAATACATACCACAAGCTCCGCAAATTGAGGGAAAAAGATTTATGGGCTGGAGTGAAACACCCGATATAATTACAGAGGAGTTAAATATTTACCCAATTTATGAGGACCTTGTCAGCTATGAGGTTAGCTTTTATGACTATGATGGCAGATGGATTGAAACCGTTACCGCCTATGAAAATAAAAGCGTTACTCCGCCAAGCCTTGAAAGAAGAGGCTATGATTTAATAGGCTGGAGTCAAGACTTAACCTGTATTAATTCAAGCCTTGAGGTTTATCCTATTTACCAATTAATCACACAATCAAATGTGCTTGATATATCAAATAAGATAAGCAAGGACGGTACTTGTACACTCACCTTTACTATTAAGGGTAATGTATGCCTTGCAGGAATGCAAGGGGACATAAGCGTGCCTAATAATTTTACAATTGAAGAATTTACAGCCCTTGATGATGGCTTAGCTGCAAGACAGCAGGGAAACAAAATAAGCTTTGTGTTTACATCGGTAAGCGGTGAGAACATTACAAGTGAAGTAAATCTGTTTTCAATTACATTAAGATGCACAGATAACACCTATTTTGCAAGAATGGGCGTTAACATTTCAATGGCTTTTGATGAGGATTTTAACAGTGTAGGCTTAGGTGGTATCCTTGGCAACGAGTTTTTTACAGGCATAAGACCAAAATCATAATGTGTAAGAGCTTGTCGCAATAAGAAAGATGATTACACAAAATAAACAAATAGCCTTCTTTTATAAGAGAGGGCTTTTTGTATTGAAAATGTTATTTTGATATGCTATAATCAAATCAATAAATGCTTTTGAGGAGTAAATTATGAGGGCAAAAATCACTATTGATAAAAATAATATAATAGATAAAATAGACAGGCGTATTTATGGCTCATTTATAGAGCATCTTGGACGAGCTGTATATGAGGGAATATATGACCCCGAGCACAAGGACGCTGATGAAATGGGCTTTAGAAAAGATGTTATTGACCTTGTAAAAGCTCTTAATGTACCAATTGTACGTTATCCTGGTGGCAACTTTGTTTCCGGCTATAACTGGGAGGACGGTATAGGAGATAAAAGCAAACGCCCACGCAAATTAGACCTGGCTTGGCTCTCTTTAGAAACAAATCAAGTAGGAATTGACGAATTTCAGGAGTGGGCAAGTCGTGTTGGCTCAGAAATAATGATGGCAGTAAACTTAGGCACAAGAGGTCCGGATGAGGCAAGAAGCCTAATAGAATACTGTAATGGAAAAACAGATACATATTATGCTAATTTGCGTCGCCAAAACGGCTTTGAAAAGCCCTTTGATATTAAGCTATGGTGCTTAGGCAACGAAATGGACGGAGATTGGCAAATATGCCACAAAACAGCTGAGGAATATGGCAGAGTAGCCACAGAAACCGCTAAGGTTTTAAAATGGGTTGACTCATCTATTGAATTAGTAGCCTGTGGCAGCTCCGACCCTAATATGCCAACCTTTGGTGAGTGGGAAAGAGTAGTGCTTAATCATACCTATGACTATGTTGACTATTTATCAATGCATTGCTATTATGGCAATAAAGCACAAAACACAGCCGATTTTCTTGCAAGAGCCGAGGATATGGACAGATTTATTAAAACGACTGCCAAAATCTGCGACGAAATAAAGGAAAAGAAAAACAGTAATAAAACAATTAATCTATCCTTTGATGAATGGAATGTTTGGTACAGAACCAAGGATGAGGAAAAAACTATTGAAAAATGGCAAATTGCCCCTGCCTTGCTTGAGGAAAAGTATAACTTTGAGGACGCACTTTTAGTTGGCTGTATGCTTATTACCCTACAAAATAACTGTGACCGTGTAAAAATTGCTTGTCTTGCTCAGCTTATAAACGTAATTGCACCAATAATGACAGAAAAGAATGGTGGAGCTTGGAAGCAAACTATTTTCTACCCGTATATGCTCTCATCCCTGTACGGTAATGGAGCAACATTAAATACAGAGGTTGAGGTTGGCTCCTATAAATCAAAGGAGGGCTGGGACATTCCATACCTTTATACCTCTACAATTTATAACGAGGAAAAGGACGAAATAGTTGTTTTTGCAGTTAACAGAAATCTAAATGAGGACATAAGCCTTGAAATAAATGGCTTTGATGGCTATAAATTAGACAAGCACCTTGAATTATATTCAGATAATTTAAATGAAACAAACGACAAGGACAATGAAAGAGTAAAGCTAACAAATCGTACAATTGATGATAAATCACCAATTAACCTAAAAAAGCACTCTTGGAATATGCTTACATTCAAAAGATAATACCTTGTTTAAAATCAAAAAATTGGAGGCTGTCAGCCTCCCATTCTCCTTATTAAAAAAGCCTTCTCCTGTGAGAGAAGGCTTTTTTATCTATTTGCGACTTTTAAAAAATGCACCGATTGCTGTTATAACGGCAATAGCAATAATTATAGCACATGGTATTGCAACCGAATGACCGTTAATTCTTACATTTAACCAAAGGCAAGACATAGCAAGGGAGCAAATTATACAAAAAATTGTGTAAAGCAAATTCCTTATAGGATGCTTAGGATGATTGTTTTCTTTCATATTAGTCCCCCTTATATAAACAGTAAAATAGCAGTTGCCACTTGAATAATAAGTGCGCAGTAAATTACGACCTTAAAGCTTAGCTTTCTTGTTTTATGCCTTGTTAAAAGCGTTGCAATAACAGCACCAACAGCACCGCCTAAAGAGGTAAGAACCAATAGCACATATTCAGGAATTCGTACACGTCTTGCCTTCTTTTTACCATTTCTTGCGGTTGCACAGTCACAAAGAAACACCACAAGTGTAATAATAGACATAACAAGCAGGGTGATAAGATATCTTATTAGCATAAAAATTTTCCCTTCTGTTTTTCTTTACTTGTATTACAAAATTTTCTCAAATTAAAGATGTAAATGCAAGTGATTTTTATTAATTATACAACGAAAAGCTTAATATGTCAACTATGCCACACCGCTTCGGACAAAGTAAAGATGTAAAATTCGACAAATACCCCTTGTTTATTGACATAATTAACTGTATATGTTATAATTAAAATGATATATTTATATATTTATGCACCCATAAGACGGAAACACTAATTATAACAAACAAATTTAATAAGGAAATAAGAGTTATGCTGTTTGGCATAATTTAAAATGTATAATGGAGCAAAAGGAATTATCACAGAATTTTTTTGAAGCTGAATATAGATGTGGGTATTACGTAACCGAAAAAATGAAAATGGTTTGGTCACACGAGCTTGAGCTTTTAAAGGAATTTGATAGGGTATGCACAAAAAATAACATAACCTACTTTTTAGACGGTGGCACACTTTTAGGTGCTGTGCGTCATAATGGCTTTATACCTTGGGACGATGATGTGGATGTAATTATGCCACGCAAGGACTATGACAGGCTATGGGAAATTGCAAGAAACGAGTTTAGTGAGCCATATTTTTTCCAAACATCACTAAGTGAAAGGAATTTTTTCAGAACCCACGCACAGCTAAGAAAAAGTGACACAACAGGCTTTATTGACCTTGATAGACACAAGGACATAAACAAGGGGATTTTCCTTGACATTTTCGTTTTAGATGGCGTACCGGCTAAAGAAAGTCAAAAAAAGAGGCTAAAAAGAAAAATAGCATTTCAAAAAAAGCTTTTAGCCTACAAGTATGACGTTGACTTTTCAAGTGTTGGCTTTAAAAGGAAAATCTTATATCTTTTGTCCCGTGTATTTTATGCCTTTGTTCCTTTTGAAAAATACTTTAATAAATTTAACAAAAAAACCTTGGCAAAATACTCCTGTAAGGACACAAAAATAGTAGGAGATTTAACTCTTGAATGGCGTGAAAACGTTCAATGGAATAAGTCTTGGTACAGCGACACAGTTAGACTAAGCTTTGAAAACTTGTCCTTGTGCGCCCCCATAGGCTATGATAAAATTTTAACTAAGCAATATGGGAATTATATGAGAATTCCCGATGATATAAGCGCAAAAAACGGTAGGTCACACGACGGTGTAACCTTTGACCCAAATACACCATATAAGGAATATTTTAAAAACGCAGAAAAGGGAGAAGAATTATGAATATTGCAGTTGTAATAGCAGGCGGTAGTGGAAAGAGAATGGGACACGATATCCCTAAGCAATTTATAAATGTATTTGATAAGCCAATACTTATGTACACTCTTGAAAGCTTTGAAAAGCATCCGATGATTGATGCTATTGAGCTTGTATGTATTGATGGCTGGCACGACGTTGTACGTGCATACGCAAAGCAATATGGCATAACAAAGCTAAAATGGATTGTGTCAGGTGGCGAAACAGGACAGGAGTCTATTCGTAATGGCGTATATAATCTTGAAAGCATTTGCAAGGAGGACGACGTTGTAATTATACACGACGGTATTCGTCCACTTGTTGACGAGGCTGTTTTAACAGACGTAATTCTAACCTGTGAAAAATACGGAAACGGAGTTACATCCTTGCCATATAACGAGCAAATTTTCGTAGTAGATGATGAAATTTCCACAACAAAATACATCCCGCGTGAAACTCTTCGCAGAGTATCAACTCCACAGGCATATAAATTTGGCAAGCTAAACTGGGCATACCACGAGGCTTTTGCAAAGGAAATAGGAATTTATGGCTCATCATATACAAACACTATGATGGTAGAGCTTGGCGAAAGACTATACTTTGCCGCAGGCTCAGATAAAAATATTAAGCTAACAAACAAGGACGACCTTGAAATGTTCAAGGCGTACCTTCTTTCCGAAAAGCAAAATAGACTTAATTAGGAGTAAAAGATGATTAGTAATCCCTTATATCTTGAGGACATAGAATATACAGCCACTCGTAAATTAAATTGGGACAAGCTCAAAAACTCAACGGTTATGATAAGTGGCGCAGGTGGACTTATAGGCAGCTTGATAATTGATGTTATTATGTACAAAAATGAAAATGAAGGCTTAAATTGCAAAGTTATAGCATTAGGCAGAAGCAAGGAGCGTGCAAAGGAAAAGTTTTCATCCTATTTTGACAAAAGCACCTTTAAATTTATTGAGCAGGACATAAATTTGCCTCTTGATAAGGAAAAAACACCAAGGGCAGATTATGTTATTCATTTAGCAAGCAATACCCACCCATTACAGTATTCAACCGACCCAATCGGAACAATAACAACAAATATTATTGGCACAACAAATTTACTTGAATTTGCAAGCTATTGCTCCTCAAAAAGAGTATTGTTTGCATCCTCAAATGAAATATATGGTGAAAACCGAGGGGATATCGACCTTTTTGACGAGAGCTACTGTGGTTACATTAACTCAAACACCTTGCGCGCAGGCTATCCCGAAAGCAAAAGATGTGGTGAGGCAATGTGCCAAGCATATATAAAGCAAAAGGGACTTGATGTTGTAATTGCAAGGCTTACAAGGTCCTATGGCCCTACTATGCTTATGTCGGACTCTAAGGCAATATCACAGTTTATTAAAAAGGGTATTAATGGTGAGGACATTGTTTTAAAGAGTGAGGGAAATCAGTATTATTCCTATACCTACGTGTCAGATGCAGTATGCGGACTTTTAACTGTGCTATTAAATGGTGAGTGTGGCGAGGCATATAATATTGCTGACCAGAAATCCGATATCAGATTAAAGGATTTAGCAAAAATCATTTCTGAATATTCAGGCACCAAGGTGGTTTTTGAGCTTCCGGACGAAACGGAGAGGGCAGGGTACAGTACAGCAACAATTGCCCGTCTTGACGGAAGCAAAATTAAAAAAATAGGCTGGGTGGCAAAATACGATATAAAAACAGGACTTGAAAGAACGCTTTCAATCTTAAAAAACAACTAACGTGTAAAAAGGAGCATATCAATGAGAGATAACAAGCTTTGGATATTTAATGCCGGTTTAAGCTTTGACGGAAATCCTAAATGGCTCTTTATGTATATTCAAAACAATCGTCCTGATATAGAGGCGCATTGGCTTTGTTATACCGAGGAGTCATTGAATTATATAAAAAAGCTTGGCTACAAGGCACACCTATATAACTCTGAGCAGGCAAGAAAAATAGGCTCAAGAGCAGGAGTTTATGTTGTAAACCAAAGGAAAGAGGTGTTTCAAGACTATTTAGAGGGCATTACAGTTCTTAATTTATGGCATGGCGTTGGCTGTAAATTAATAGAAAAGAATGTAAAAACAGGAATACTTAACGAGGGTCTTGTTAAGAAAAACATTGTTAATATGACAATGTATAGAAATAACGAGCTTTTCTTAGTTACCTCTCCGCTTATGGAAAAGCACTTTTCAGACAACTGTCGTCTTGAGGAGCATTCAATATTAAGAGGAGTATATCCAAATTGCTTTTCCCCGGATAAGGTAAAAACCTTTGACCACGATATACTAAAGGGCAGAAATTTACCAAAGGACACAAAAATAGCAGTATATGCTCCAACCTATCGCGAAAGCAGTGCAACTAATTTCTTTCCAAGTGCAATTTGCGATATGGAGCGACTTGTAAAATGTCTTAAGGAAAATAATTTGGTTTTAATATTCAAGCTTCATCCAAAGATGCAGAATGATTTTCAGTATCTTAATTTAAAGGAGCTTTACAAAAATTGTCCCTACCTTGTATTTTGGGACAATAAGGATGATATGTATGAAATCCTTGATAAGATTGACTTAGCAATTATCGACTATTCCTCAATATTTTACGATATGCTTGCAAGAGGCGTTAAGCATTTTATAAGGTATATATTTGATATTGACAACAAGGAAAATGTACGCGATTTTGCTCTTGATTATATGGAGCATACCTGTGGACCTGTATGTAAGAGCTTTGATGAGCTGCTTGGTGCATTGTCAAATTATGAAACAGTTGATTTAAGCTGTGAGCTTGAAAGAATAAGCGATTTGTTCTGGGGCTATGCCAAGGAAAATAGCTCTATGGACCACATAATAAATTCAGCTATGGAATTTAAGCCTCTTGAAAGAGAATTGCCAAAACTATACAGCTTTGACATTTTTGATACATTAATCAGTCGCAGTGTATTAACGCCAAATGGTGTATTTTACTACGTTAGCCACAAAATGAAGCAAAGTGACGTAAAATTCCCAAGCTACGTAATAGACAATTACTTTAAAATAAGACCTTGGGCTGAAAGCAATGCTCGTGAGTATTATAGTAAGTCCCAAATTTATAGAAGCTCTGACTGGCGCGAAATATCATTTGATATGATATTTGACCGTATAAAGACAGTTTACGACTTAACAGATGAGCAAATAGGTCTTTTAAAGGAATGGGAGCTTGAAGGGGAATATAAAAGCTCAATTCCTATGAGGGAAAATATTGACTACCTAAAATCTCTATTAGAAAACGGAGAGAGGGTAGCTTTAATAAGTGATATGTATTTGCCAAGCGACTTTATAAGAAGGCTTCTTGTAAAGGCTGACCCTGTTTTTGAAAATGTTGATATTTTCGTTTCAAGTGAATGTGGTCACCAAAAAACAACTAAAAAGCTATTCCTTGACGTATATCACGCACTTGAATATAACTATGGCGAATGGATTCACCACGGTGATAATCCGAAGGCAGATGGGGCAATTCCAAAGAGCCTTGGAATTAAAATTGCACCAATTCCTACCTTGAAGGTATTTAAATACGAGCAAATTCTTAATGAATTTATAAAAACCTATGACGGCTATCAAATATCAAAGCTGCTTACTGTTTTTAGAAATGACAACAAAAACGTTATTGATAATTTTGCATACAGATACACATCATTCTATTTTGTGCCATATATAAACTGGGTTATTAAGCACGCTATAAAGCAGGGAATACAGTGCCTTTATTTTGTTTCCCGTGATGGCTATCATCTAAAACGAATTGCCGATGCAATTATTGAAAAAAGACAATACCCAATAAAAACAAAATATATTTATGGCTCAAGAAAGGCTTGGAGAATACCGGCGCTTGTTGACGAAATAGACGATGAATTTTGGAGCGAATACGGTAACTTTTCAGGTATTGATAGCTTTTCAAGACTTTTAAAAGCCGCCGCTTTAACCGAGGAGCAATTTAAGGAAATGTTCCCGGAGCTTATGTATCTTAAGGAGCAATGGACAATTGACCAAAAAACAGCCTCAATGCTGAGAGATACCTTTAAGTCAAGTGAAAAATATAAATCTTATCTTTTAGAGTATGCCAAGGAAAAGCGAGTAATTATTGAAAAATACTTAACCCAAGAAATCAATTTTGATGAAAAATATGCCTTTGTTGAGTATTGGGGCAGAGGCTATACTCAAACAAGTCTTGCCAGAATTATTTGGCACCTAAGAGGTAAGGTAGAGGATAATATTTTCTATTATGCAAGAACAATTTATCCAACTCACGACCATATAATACGCCACAACTTTACAGTCAACAATTTCTCACTTATTTTTGTTGAAACTATATTTGCAAATCTTCACTATAAGAGCATTGAGGAATTTGTTGAAAATGAAAATGGCGTAGTTGAGCCTGTTATTGAGGAAAACGAAAACGACAAGGAGCTCCAAGTCGCTATGGAGGAATACCTGCCAAAATTCGCTACCGACTATGTAAGCCTTGACCTTTTAGATGAGGATGGGTGTGATAGAGCTTGCTTTGACTTTGGCTTAAGCTATTTCCATAGACATCCAAACGACCCTATGTGGCTAAAGTGCTTTACACAGCTAAAAGACTCAGCAACCACCTTTGGTAAAAGAACGGAAT
The DNA here is from genome assembly GCA_017621085.1 of Clostridia bacterium. GTDB lineage: Bacteria > Bacillota > Clostridia > Oscillospirales > CAG-272 > RGIG2000. The sequence continues at coordinate 41,439 of JAGATW010000096.1, forward strand.
GGGCGCCACCTATGACGTGGAAGGACATATTTGCCTCAATGCGTGGCAAATATTTTGTAACAAAGAACAAAAAACTTTCCTTACAGCGCTCATCAAAGTCTGTACAATTTGTTTATAAATTTTATTATAAGCACATTAAGGGTAAAATGCTTGCGAGAATAATAAGAAAAATATTTGGAAAATAATATTAACTTAAAAGCTGCCTGTTCAAGCTAAATTGAACAGGCAGCTTCTATATACAAAAGCACACAAAAAATGTAAACTAAATGTTAAACATTTAAACTGAATATTGATATGCGTTGACATTATCGACATAAAGTGATATAATTCCTTTGTAATTGTTAATTACTTATTAAAAAATTAACAAATTATGAAAGGAGAATTGATATGCGAGAGTTGTTTTTTAAATTATTCTCAAAATCTCACTTTAATACAGGTATTACAATAACACCCTTGTCTATTCCACACATTGTATATATTTTACTAATCGGTGGCATTATTACAGGTCTTTATTTTTATTTAAGAAAAAAGGACATTTACTCAAGGAAAAAAGCAATGCGTGTCCTTGTAAATGTTTTGGTGCTTTCCTATCTTTCTGACTTTTTTATACACGAATTTGTTTACGCAACCTATGATGATTTAGGCAATTTAATAAGTGGTGGTGGACTTGAATTAGATAAGCTGCCATTCCATTTATGTACAGCACTTTGTCCTGTTGTTGCATTTACACAGTATAGTAAAAAGGGCAAGAAAATTCTTGAGCCTGTAACTGTTTTAGCAATACTTGCTCCCCTTATGTATCTTGCATACCCTGCAAGCATTGGCAGTGGTGAGCCTTGGTGCTATCAGGCAGTACAAACAATGTTCTTCCACGGCACTCTTCTTGCCTGGGGCATGCTTAATGCTATGCTTGGAATTACAGAGCTTAAAATTAAAAATTGTTGGAAATGCGCAATTGCATTAGTTGGAATAACCCTGTGGGCAAAATTCGGAAACATTTTGTATGGTCACAACTGGTTTTTCTTAGAGGAGGACGCATTCTACATAGGCTTAGTGGAAAACTACGGTATGCCAAGTTGGATTTTAATGATTATAAACCCAATAGTATTTTTCTTAGCAGTTTTGGCTGTATATGGCGTTTACTATTTAGTAAATCATATAAGAAAAAAATTAATTAAGGCAGAGGAAAAGGAAGTTGCCTTAGTATAGCAAAACAAAAAGAGCATATATGCAAGAATTAAATCTTGTATGTATGCTCATTTTTTATTACTCGTTAATTTCTTTGGCTTCCTTACGTGCCCTTCTGCGCTCAGCGCGCTCTGCCTGCTCAATCTTGTAAAGCTCCTCAGTTGCAAAAAGAAGCTTCATAACAACATTTTTCTTTTCAGGGAAGCAAACAAAGGTGTCATTTGATGTGGAAATTTGAATACAAGGCTCCGGACGAATGTAGCAATAATCAAACTCAATATGTACTCCGTACATTCCTGCAACAGGACGGGAAATTATAAAGTCCTCATTATTATATCGCCCGCTTATAGTAAAGCCACTCTTTTCCTTGTGTGTAAGAGTTGCCTTTCCTAAAGGAATAAACTTATTCGTGTTAGGCAAGGAGTAAACGTCAACGCTACTTTCAAAGAAATAGCCTTGATTTACAATTTCGTCCTTAACCATTTTTCTTTCCCACTCAAACCACTCTGGCGGAGAATTAAACTCAGTTTCACCGTTAAGTGCTTTAATTTCACCAAGTGGGGTAAGCTCCCACTCCTTTTGACAGGCAGGACAAATAAGCTTCTCGCCCTTACTTGTCATTTCCTCCTTTAAGCAGTGAGGACACTTATATAGAACGTGGTGCAAGCCCTCAGCACGATAAGGCGCATCAATAATTATATTATGCTCTTTTTGATACTCGTACTCATTGTAGGTTAGCTCTCGTCTTAAAATTTCCATAATTTCCTCAGGGCTTTTTTTAGCCAAGTCTCTTTCTGTTAAAATAAGCTTCATAGTAGAAAGAGTTTTAACCTTGCGCGATCTTCTCCAGCCCCAAGCCGGATTGCGAAGATAATTGCCTCTGTGCAAAAGCACAACAACAGGCTTTTGCAGCCTTTTTAAAAGCGCGCCATAGGAATCCGGAATAATAGCAGTTGTTCCAATAGGAGAATATCTTGCCTCCGGATAAATGGAAAGAACGGACTTATGTTCATTTAGAATTATTTCACATTGCTTTAAAAGATATGGGTCGGTTGTAAATTTTCTTTTTGGAACACAGCCACAAAGCCCTAAAAGCCAAGCACGGCGATAGTGACCCTCAAGGGTGGCAATATTGCTAACTCTTGCAGGGTAGGTCGCTAAGGAATTAACCTCAAAATCAGCAAATGCGTGATGGTTGGATAAAAGCACATATGGTGCTTTTATTCCATCCATACCGATTTTTTCGATTTTTGTTTTTGGCTTCATTACAATAAGGCTCAATATATGAATAAGCCATTTAAAGAGCCATATTTGCTTAATTGGCTTTTTGTCAAGACGATGGAATTTGATTTTTCCACCGTAGTTGATTTTATTATATTCCATATTATTTTACCGTTCCGTCTGCATTGAATAATGGTAGCTCGTGAAGGTAAATTATGTCATCTCTCTTAGTAGCGTCTCCCTCTGCAAGAATGCACATTCTGCCAACTATTTCACCACCGGCAGTGCGTACAAGCTCCTCTAAGGACTTAAGGCTTTCTCCTGTTGATATAACATCATCAACAATAACAATGCGCTTGCCCTTCATAAGCTCGGCATCCTTGCCGTCAAGGAATAAGGACTGCTCCTTAGCAGTGGTAATTGAACGAACAGTTACAGATACAACATCTCTCATATAAAGCTTAGGGTATTTTCTTGCAAGCATATATTTTTGGTTTCCGTTTATACGCGCCATTTCGTGTACAAGCGGAATACCCTTAGCCTCAGCAGTAATTAGGTAGTCATATTCCGGTGCTTTGTCAAGCAAAGCATTGGCACAGGCTGTGGTTAACTCCGGGTCACCGAATATTACAAATGCACCGATGTACAAATCATCAGTAACTCTGCAAAGCGGCAAAGCTCTTTCCAAGCCTGCAATGTTCATTTTGTAAGCCTTTTCCATAGTAAATCTCCTTTGGAATAAGTATAAATTTATTTTGTGATTTTCTCTTTTCCACCCATATATGGACGAAGTGCAACAGGAATATTAATGCTACCATCAGCATTCATATTGTTTTCAAGGAAAGCAATAAGCATTCTTGGTGGAGCAACAACAGTGTTGTTAAGAGTATGTGCAAAGTACTTGCCGTCCTTACCATTAACTCTGATTCTTAAGCGTCTTGCCTGTGCATCGCCAAGGTTAGAGCAAGAGCCAACTTCAAAATACTTCTTCTGTCTTGGGGACCAAGCCTCAACGTCAATGCTCTTAACCTTTAAGTCTGCTAAGTCACCTGAGCAGCATTCAAGAGTTCTTACAGGAATATCAAGGGTTCTGAATAAATCAACAGTATTCTGCCATAGCTTGTCAAACCAAACAGGGCTTTCCTCCGGCTTACAAACAACAATCATTTCCTGCTTTTCAAATTGGTGAATTCTGTAAACACCACGCTCCTCAATACCGTGTGCGCCCTTTTCCTTACGGAAGCAAGGAGAATAGGAGGTTAATGTGTAAGGAAGCTCATCCTCCGGTACAATTGTATCAATAAACTTACCAATCATAGAGTGCTCACTTGTGCCGATTAGGTAAAGGTCCTCGCCCTCTATTTTGTACATCATAGCATCCATTTCAGCAAAGGACATAACACCTGTTACAACCTCGCTTCTAATCATAAATGGAGGAATGCAATAGGTAAAGCCACGGTCAATCATAAAGTCACGTGCGTAGGAAATAATTGCAGAATGTAGTCTTGCAATATCGCCCATTAAATAGTAAAAGCCGTTACCTGCAACCTTTCTTGCACTATCAAGGTCAAGCCCCTTGAGATTTTCCATAATCTCTGCGTGATATGGAATATCAAAGTCAGGAACGACAGGCTCACCATACCTTTGAACCTCAACGTTTTCGCTATCATCACGGCCAATAGGAACACTTGGGTCAATAATGTTAGGAATACGCATCATAATGTTTTTAATCTTTTCGCTATATTCGCCCTCTAATACCTCAAGCTCCGCTAAACGCTGTGCCTGTGCATTAACCTGCTTTTTAACCTCTTCAGCCTCGTCACGCTTTCCCTGTGCCATAAGCGCACCGATTTGCTTTGAAAGCTTGTTTCTGCCACCTCTTAGTGTGTCAGCCTCCTGCTTAAAAGCACGATATTGTGCATCAAGCTCAATTACCTCATCAACAAGAGGGAGCTTTGAATCCTGAAACTTCTTTTTAATGTTTTCCTTAACAAGCTCAGGATTTTCTCTTAAGAATTTTAAATCAATCATATTTTCCTCCAAATATTAAAAAAGCCCCTTGAAAAATTCAAGGGTGCAAAATTTACACGGTACCACCTTTAGTTTAGCTCACGGTTCATAACGTAACCACACGTGGCGCTCTTAACACCCAACTCGGAAATGGAATAAGCAACCTTTAACGCAGCACTCCCACCAAGTGTGCCACTCTCTGAAGATAAGTATTTGCTATTTTTTTCGTCTCAGTCATTTATATTATAATAACACTAATATTTGGTTTTGTCAAGTGGCATATTAAAAAACTAAAAAGCATATGTTGTACTAACAACGAAAACAAGGAGAAAATGAAATGGCAGAATTAAAATTAGGCATAGAAGAAAAAGAGGAGCAAAAATTACAATCATTAACAACGGACATAGTAGTAGCAAGTGATGTTAGCGAGGAATTTTCCTTGCCGGACTATGTATCGGAAATAAGAAAGCTGTTGTGCGTGCGTGCTCAGGTCTTACCTGAGAGCAAATTTATTTCAGACAGTGGTAATAGCTCCAATTTGGAATTTGGTGGAGTAGTTACATATCTTGTAATCTATACAGATGACGAGGGTAGCTTATGTGCCTTACCACTTACAAGCAACTATGAAACAAGCACAACACTTGCATCACACCCGACAACAGTAATTATAAATACAGAGGTAGATAGCGTACAGCCAAGAGTTAATGCTCCAAGAAAATTAACAATAAAAACAAGATTAAAGAGCAGAATAATGGGATGGGAGGAAAACGAGGAAAAAGAAAGAATAGAGGGCAAAAGCACAGCTGATGAAATGTTTATGGAAAGAAATATAACAGAGGAAAAAGCACTTGGCATTAGGCAAATCAGTATGCAGAATATAAAAGCAAGCGGCTCCTTTGACACACAAGGAGAAGCAAGGCTTCAGCCAATATGGTGTGATGCCAAAATAATTACAAGCGATGTAAAAGTGCAAAACAACTCCGTTTCGGTGCGTGGAGAAATAACAATAAAGTGCATTTGTAAAAGCCAAGAGGGCATAGTAACCCTTACAAAAACAGAGCCGCTTGCAGAGGAAATGGAAGCACAGGGAGCTATGATAGGGGATATGGCAAGGGTAAGTGGAAGATGCGTTAGCCTTGCAATATCAAACGAGCAAAGTGGGGATAGTGAAAAGCTATTTTATGATTTAACAAGTGAGCTTGAGGGTGAGCTTATAAGAAACACAGAGGTAGCTCTTACAAGAGATTGCTATTCGACAAAGAATGAAACAGATGAGCAATATAAGGTAATAGACCTATATTCCTGTATAAAAGCGCAAAATACATCCTTTACAATTAACGAGAGTGTTAAGAGAAAGAATAACGAAATTAATGAAATAGTAGATATTATATGCGACCCTGTGTGCGAAAAAGCCGATTTTAAAAATGGAAAAGCAATACTTAGCGGCAAGCTAAACCTGACCGTAATTGGAAAAAAGGAAAACGATGAGGAAATAGAATACTTATCTGAAAATTATGAAATTCCATATAAGTATGCCTGTGACACAGGAAAGCTAATGGGCGACTTAATTGCTATGTGGGATGTAGCCTTAGGAAATCTGAATGCAAGATATGAGGGAGAAAAGCTACTCGTAAATGCAGAAATATACCCATCTTATGAAATAATGGAAAAGCAAAAGTGCCAAATTCTTGACACTCTTGTGATAAATAAGGACAAGGAAATCAAAAAGGAGGCATCCTGTGTACGAGTTTACTTTCCCAAGGATGGAGATACCCTTTGGGAAATTGCCAAAAAATATCATACAACAGTTGTAGCCTTAAAGGAGAAAAACAACTTAAACGAAAGCTCCTTGAATGGCGTAAAAAGCGTAATCGTTTAACAAAATAAGGAGCGTAAAAGAGTAATATAAAAATATTTCAAGTCATTATGTGCCGAAAAGTACCGTCATATCACTTTTTAGGCACGTTCGAATGGGTACGTTTTGGCTAGCAATAAAAGCTTAAAAACTTTGCTAAAAAAACTTAAAAACTTTGCTAAAAAAGAATGCCTTCTCCAGTGGGAGAAGGTGGCACGCAAGGCGTGACGGATGAGGTGTAATTTTTCAATTCACTCATTCATCACGAAAGTGTCCCCTTCTCTTGCAAGAGAAGGCTTATTTTTATTAAATATATCAATCCTTATAGCCGTTTAATGCCTTTTTAACGTACTTACCGGTGTAGGATTTTTCGCATTTCGCTACTTCTTCAGGTGTTCCCTGTGCAACAATTGTTCCACCACCGTCACCACCCTCGGGACCTAAGTCAATTATGTGGTCGGCAGTTTTAATTACATCAAGGTTATGCTCAATAACTATAATTGAGTTTCCTGCATCAACAAGACGCTGTAAAACTCCAATAAGCTTTTTAACGTCCTCTGTGTGCAGTCCTGTTGTTGGCTCATCAAGAATATAAATAGTTTTACCTGTTGAGCGCTTGGAAAGCTCTGTTGCAAGCTTAACTCTTTGCGCTTCACCACCTGAAAGGGTAGTAGAGGATTGACCTATTGTAACATAGCCAAGACCAACATCGCAAATAGTTTGCAGTTTCTTTGAAATGCTTGGAATTTCACTAAAGAATTTTGCACCCTCCTCAGCAGTCATATCAAGAACGTCGGAAATATTTTTGCCCTTGAATTTTACCTCTAAGGTATCACGATTATATCGCTTGCCCTTACATACGTCACATTTAACATAGACATCGGGTAAAAAGTGCATTTCAATTTTTTTAACGCCATCACCATCACAGCTTTCGCATCGTCCACCCTTAACATTAAAGGAGAAGCGAGATGAGGTAAATGAGCGCATTTTCGCATCCGGAGTTTTAGCAAACAAATCACGTATTTCAGTAAAAAGACCCGTGTACGTGGCTGGATTTGACCTTGGAGTACGTCCAATTGGGGATTGGTCAATTGCAATTACCTTGTCAAGATGCTCATATCCCTCAATCTTATCAACCTTGCCCGGATAGGTAATAGCCTTGTTTAGCTTTTTAGCAAGAGATTGCAAAAGAATTTTGTTAATTAAGGAGCTTTTTCCCGAGCCGGAAACACCCGTTACACAAACAAAACAGCCAAGAGGAATTTCCACATTTATATTCTTTAGGTTGTTTTCACGTGCGCCGAAAATTTTTAAGTAATTTCCGTTGCCCTTTCTTCTTTCTGCCGGTATTTCAATTGATTTTCTGCCACTTAAATAAGCACCTGTTATGGAATTTTCATTTTCCATAATTTCCGTGGGAGTGCCCATTGCCACAACCTCGCCACCGTGCACACCTGCCCCCGGACCTATATCAACAATGTAATCGCTTTCAAGCATGGTTTCCTCGTCGTGCTCAACAACAATTACAGTGTTTCCAACATCTCGTAGGTCCTTTAAGGTTTTAATCAGCTTAGAGTTATCTCTTTGGTGTAAGCCAATGCTTGGCTCATCAAGTATATACAAAACTCCCACAAGAGAAGAGCCTATTTGTGTAGCCAATCGAATTCTTTGCGCTTCCCCACCTGACAAGGTAGCACTTTTTCTTGCGAGAGTTAGATATTCAAGACCAACACTTTTCATAAAGCCTAAGCGTGCCTTAATTTCCTTTAAAATCTCCTTTGCAATTTGCATTTCGCTTTTCGTAAAGGTAAGACCCTCAATAAAATTAAGTGCATCAACTATGGAAAGACGGCAAAGCTCGTCAATGTTCTTTCCACCAACAGTAACTGAAAGAGCTTGCTTGTTCAATCTTTGACCGTGACAAACAGGGCAAGGGGTTTCCTCAATAAATTGGTCGTAATATTCATCCCCCATCATTTGCATACGCTGTTCAATGGTGCGAATAACACCCTCAAATTTAGTTGTTTGTCGCTTCATTTGCTTTGCAAAATATCTGTCAACGGTGTAAAATTGGTCCCCTGTGCCATACAAAATAGCATCAAGCTGCTCCTTTGTAAAATCCTTAATCGGAGTAGTGATAGATGCACCAATATGCTCACACACGGCCTTAAATAAAGGACCGGTCCAGCTTTGCTCATCAATCGATTTGAAGCCGTTTACCTGTATAGCACCCTCGCTTAAGGAAAGAGAGGTGTCGGGAATAATCTTTTCTGGTGAAATTCTTCTTAATTCACCAATACCTGCACAATGCTCGCAAGCGCCAAATGGGTTATTGAAGGAGAAAGAGCGTGGCTCAAGCTCACCAAAACTAATATTATGCTCCTCACAGGCGTAGTTGGTTGAAAATTCATACTCAACTCCCTGTCCTTCTCTTGGCATTGTTAAAATACTAACCTTGCCATCACTTACCTTAAGTGCATTCTCCACAGAGTCGGAAAGACGGGACCTTAGCCCCTCCTTCATTACAAGACGGTCAATAACTATGTCAATATTGTGCTTTTTGGTAAGCTCTAATTCAATGTCCTCGGAAATATCGTAAATTGTACCATCAATTCTTAATCTAACATATCCGTTTTTACGTGCATCTGTAATAACCTTTTCGTGCCTACCCTTTTTGCCACGCACAACGGGAGAAAGCACCATAAAGCGCTCACCCTCGTCAAGCTCAAGTATTTTATCTATAATTTGGTCAACGCTCTGTTGCTTAATTTCCTTGCCACAAACAGGACAATGAACAGTACCTAATCGAGCATATAAAAGCCTTAAATAATCGTAAATCTCTGTAACTGTACCAACAGTTGAGCGTGGATTTTTGGAGGTTGTCTTTTGGTCAATTGATATAGCAGGGGAAAGACCCTCAATTGAGTCAACATCAGGCTTATCAAGCTGACCTAAAAACTGTCTTGCATAAGAGGACAAGGACTCAACAAAGCGTCTGTGTCCCTCTGCATAAATAGTATCAAAGGCAAGAGAGCTTTTTCCTGAGCCTGAAAGACCTGTTAAAATAACAAGCTTGTCCCTTGGAATAGTTATATCTATGTTTTTAAGGTTATGCACCCTTGCACCCTTAATTTCAATTTGGTTTTTCATTTTTTCGCCCTTTATTTTTTAGTTTTTAATTCCTTAATTTGGTCACGCAGGTAAGCTGCCTTTTCAAATTCAAGCTTAGCAGAGGCACTTCTCATTTCCTTAGTTAATTCTGCAATTAGCTTTTCCTTTTCCTCGTGGCTTAGCTTGCCTTTTTTCTTTTTATCTTCCTTTTTGCCAAGGTCAATAACGTCAAATACACCCTTAATAATGGTTTTCGGTATAATTCCGTTTTCCTCGTTATATTTTTGCTGTATGCTTCTTCTTCTGTTTGTTTCATCAATTGCAACCTTCATTGATTTTGTAATGCTGTCAGCATACATAATAACGTGACCGTTTGCGTTACGGGCAGCACGTCCGATTGTCTGTATAAGTGAGCGCTCCGAACGGAATAAGCCCTCCTTGTCGGCATCAAGAATAGCAACTAAGGAAACCTCGGGTATATCAAGACCCTCACGTAAAAGATTAATTCCAACAAGCACATCAAAATCACCAAGACGAAGCCCACGTATTATTTCCATTCTTTCAAGAGTGTCAACATTGTGGTGAATATATTTAACCTTAATATCGTTGTCAGCCAAAAAGTCTGTTAAATCCTCAGCCATCTTAGTTGTAAGAGTAGTTACAAGCACCCTTTCCTTTTTCTCAACTCGAAGCCTGATTTCGCCTACAACATCATCAATTTGTGTGCTGATAGGACGTATCTCAACGCTTGGGTCAACAAGACCAGTTGGTCTTATTAATTGCTCGGCCACAGAGGTGGAATTTTCTCTTTCAAAATCACCCGGGGTGGCGGAAACAAATATTGTTTGGTTTAGCTTAGATAAAAATTCAGGGAAATTCAAGGGTCTGTTGTCGTAAGCAGAGGGCAAACGAAAGCCATACTCAATTAAGTTAGTTTTTCTTGCCAAATCTCCACCACTCATACCACGTATTTGCGGCACACTTACATGGCTCTCGTCAATAAACATAATATAGTCCTTTGGAAAATAGTCCAAAAGAGTATAAGGGGTAGAGCCCGGGGCACGACCGCTTAATACGCGAGAGTAGTTTTCAACACCAGAGCAAAAGCCAATTTCACGTAGCATTTCAATGTCATACTTTGTTCTTTCCTCAATTCGTTGTGCCTCAAGAAGCTTATTTCTGCTCTTGAAATAATCAACTCGCTCTACCATTTCCTCGTAAATCTTTTCAAGGGCAGCCTCCCGCTTGTCACTTGAAACAACATAGTGGTTAGCAGGGAATATGGCAATATAGGAAAGTGACCTTAAAATTTCGCCCGTTAAGGTGTTTATCTCGCATAAACGGTCAATTTCCTCGCCAAAAAACTCAACTCTAATTGCCTTGTCAGTAGAGGAAGCAGGGAAAATCTCAACCACGTCCCCCCTTATTCTGAACTTGTTACGTACAAAATTTACATCATTTCGCTCATAGTTTAGGCTAATTAGTTTGCGCACTAAATCATCACGGGAAATTTCCATTCCCTCACGTAAATCAATTTGCAGGCTTTGATATTCCTCAGGGTCACCAAGGGAATATATACAGGAAACACTTGTTACAATAATAACATCACGTCTTTCAAAAAGGGCGCTTGTAGCACTATGACGTAGCTTATCTATTTCGTCATTTATCATTGCGTCCTTTTCGATATAAATGTCCTTGCCGGGTATATATGCCTCAGGCTGATAGTAATCGTAATAGGAAACAAAATACTCAACTGCGGAATTAGGAAAAAGCTCTCTCATTTCAGTGCATACCTGTGCAGCTAAGGTCTTGTTTGGCTCAAAAATAATTGTTGGACGGTTAATATTAGCAATAACATTAGCCATAGTAAAGGTTTTACCACTACCGGTAACACCTAAAAGCGTTTGCATTCTTTCACCACGCAAAATACCATCTGTCAGCTTTTGTATAGCCTGTGGCTGGTCGCCTGTTGGCACATAGTCACTCTTTAAAACAAATTTGCTCATAGTTAACCTCCTTTAATCCTTCCATTTCAAGCAAAACGGGCTTGCTCCCTGTTATGCTAATCGTATCTATATTATTTTACCACATTTTAATTTAAAAGTAAACAAATTCGGGCGAAAAACAAATCGTAAATGTCTATTTGGTGAAATCGTACAAATATAAAATAATTATTTAGTAAAATTATACAAATATAAAATAATTATAATGCCACAGATTGACAACTTGAGCCTTTTGTGGTATACTTTAACTGTTAAAAAATACTTAAGGAGTAAAACTATGAAAAAGAAACTTTTAATGGTGGCTGTAATCGTTGCACTTTTAGTGTGTGCTCTTGCAGTTTCTGCAAGTGCTTCTGCAAACGGCAGCGCTTCAAATGAGTATGGCACACCTACAATCTATGACAGCATAGTTGAAAAGGATAAGCTTGATACAACATCAAGAGTTGTGCTTGTAAATGCAGACGGCACATATTCAACCTATCCTGCGTATTATATTTTGAAAAACGATCTTAACTCAAGCCTTGATTTCACAGCGCTTAACACTGCAACAGGTGAAAGCTATTCTAATAAAAGCGTTGTAAGAATTGAGTTCCCAAACGCAATCAAGCAAATCAACGGCAGTATGTTCGATGAAAACAAGGCTCTTATTGAAGTTGACTTGCCAAGCTCACTCGAGTCAGTACAGAGCAGAGCGTTTTACAACTGTATTAATTTGCAGTACATTGACGGAACCGAAGGCTTGCTTATTTTCCCAGAGGGCTTTACAAGAATCGCAGCTAACAATGCGTTCTACAACTGTGATAAAATCAAGTACGTTGAATTCCCCTCAACCTTTACATATTTAGGTCAGGCAGCCTTTCACGATTGTGACGGTCTTTTGCTTGCCAGCTTTGATAAGGTAAATGAGGCAATTAATAACGGAACAAGAACAGCAAGAGTTGACTTCAACAACTGCGGCTCATTCAAATATTGTGACAATCTTGTAGCCTTGAGCCTTCCAGAATTAACAACCACTGCAATTAACCGTCTTGCGTGTGGCTGTACTAATTTAACAGCGGTTTATTTGCCTGATTCAATTGTGGAAATAGGCACAAATGCAAACGGACAAGGCGCATTTGATGATTGCACAAAAATGTACTTTGTACAAGAGTCCTTTACAGTTAGCCAATGCATAGTAGATGGACAGGTTGATTTAAGTAAGCTTGACTTGCCTGAAAAGCCGGCAGTTTATTATATGCCAACAAGCTTTACTAAATTTATCGGTCACGTTGACTCAAATCAGTGGAGCAAGGGTGGAACTATTTTCAGAAATTGCACATCCTTAAACGATACTATTGTTTTCGGTGAAGCGTTTACATTCTTTAACGGATATAATGTAATGCAAGGAGTAGGAACAAAGGACTCACCTAAGAATGTTGTTTTCTTGGCTGATATGACAGAGGCAATTACATTGCAAAATACATCGTATATTAATTTCTATTTTGCAAACCCGGCAGATAAATCTCCTGCTGACATTGGCTTAAAGATTGCATATAAGGCAAGCAACACAACAGAAACATATTGGTATTTCTGTAACGGCGGAGCAAGATATACATATGCAATACAGGAAAAGCTGCTTAGTGATGATATTGCTGTAAATCTTGAAACTATTCTTACAACAAAGGATGAGGTTAACTTTGTTCACGCAGCTGAAAAGCAGGGCGAAAGCGATGCAACATGTACACTCCCTGCAGGACTTCACACATACTGCTTCTGTGGCAAGGTAGCTTACTCAGAGTATGTAGAGGGCTCAGTTGCATTGGGTCACGATACACTTGTTGCAAACGGTGCTATCGATCTTGGCATAGCTTATATAAACTTCTTTGAAAACGGTGCACATAGCTATGAGTGTGCAAGATGTGGAGAAGCGTGTGTAGAGGAAACAGAGGCTCTCTTTGTATGGAAGGGCTATACAGTATCTGTATTTGGCGATACCTTTGCAATGGCACAGGGCTTTGCAGTTAACAGTGTGGCGGTTGAGGCTTATAAGGAGTATGATGCAGGCTTTGAGTTTGGCTTGATTGCAGCAGGTAACAAAAACGAAAACGGAGAAGCATTTGCACCAGAATTAAGCGGAGATTTGTGCATACCTCAGAGCAAAATAGCTCACGATTATTTTGACATCAAGATAGCAGGCATTACAGACACTTTGGTTGAAAAGCAAATTGTATTCTGCGCATATGTAAAGGCACAGGATAAGGTATACTATCTTGACAATGAAACAACAAGCGAAGCAGTAACAGGTATTAGCTACAACACAATAGTAGGCTTGCTAGGCTGATTTTGATTATAAGTTGATAATAAAACGGACTGTTGTTAACAGTCCGTTTTTTGTATTAAATTCAAGCTATGGCTTGTGCGTTACCTTCATCATTTATAATATTGCCCGCATTATCAATTTCCAATTTTCCAAGCTTGTTACAACGGTCAAGCAGTACTCCTGCCATTTCCTCTCTTGTTTCGCAAACACTTGCAAGCTGAGAATAATTTATAGGCGTATCAATTACATATTGAGTAGTATCAATTTTGAAATATGTAACATAAATTGGCACATCAATACCCTTTTTGTAGCAATATTCTGCAAGCATAACAACACCGCAATGAAAGCCCTCAAGCTCCTTTAAATAGCCCTTTGTTGAATCCTCAGGAAAAACAACAACGCTTTCCTTGTTTTCAATAGCCTTGTGGCTTTCCTTAAGAGTTTTTACAAATCTTGCGTCCTTGTATGTTGAAATCAGGTTAAGTCCCTTGTAAAACAGATTAGTTAAAGGACTTGCAATTAAGCAGAACAAGCGTGATAAAAATAAATTCCAATGCTTCTTTTGGTGATAATAAACCTCAGTTTGATATTTATATAGCTTTTTAAGTCCTGAGTTCATCTCGTGTGCGCCCCACATTCTAATTGGAGTGTCAAGATAAAGCTCTAAGGACATAGGACCGTCAGTGCCCTCGTGGTTGCTGATAATAATAGAACCTTCCTTAATTTCATCGCCAAGATAAATAAACTGTGGCTTTTTATATCTGCCCGTCATTATATTTTTAAACTGCTCATACCAAGGCTTACGGTTAGAGCGAGAAACAATTTTTCTTCCCATCATAACACCTTAGCAAGCAAAAGCCTTACTTGTTGTCAAATAGCTTTAAAGCCTGCTCCTTTTCGTATATATATTCCTTATTACAGAACTGACAGCTAAGGGAAAGCTGTTCCTTTTCCCCTGCCTCCTTCTGCTCCTTAAATATGCGTTCAACCTCGCTAAGACCAAGGCTGTAAATTGCACGCTCTGTTCTTTCCTTGGAGCAATTGCAGGTATAATCCACAGTAAGCTCATCAAAAAGGTCATACTCAATTCCATTGAGGGCAAGCTTTAAAATGTCCTCATTGGAAAGACCCTTGTCAAACTGAGAGGAAATGTTTGTTAAAAGCTTAGCATTTTCCTCAAGACGTGCTACAACCTCTTCATCAGCAAACGGAAGAAGCTGAACAAAAACACCACCGGATGCACGACAGGTGTAATCAGTATCAACCAAAACACCAAGAGCGCAAAGGGTTGGCACCTGCTCGCTTATTGCATAGTACTGTGCAATATCCTCAGCAACCTCACCGCTTACAAGCTCAATATTGCCATTGTAAGGCACCTCAGCACCAACATCCTTGGAAACTGAAAGAATGCCACCACCCACAATTCCGGAAACGTCAAGCTTTCCACTTGGCTTAAGCGGTAAATCGGCTAAAGGATTTTGAATATATCCCTTTACATTTCCATAGTAGTCAGCAACACAAAGCGTAGTACCTGCAATGCCCTGTCCTCTTATAGCAACGGTCATAGTGTTGTCGCTTTCGGGAAGCATAGTTCCCATAACGCTTGACGCAGTTAAAAGTCTGCCAAAAAGAGCAGTAGCGGTAGGTGCAGTTTTGTGTATGCTAATAGCCTTATTTACAATATCGGTTGAATTAATTACATATGCACGGGCACTTCCGTCCCTTGTCATTGCGCGAATAATTGTTGAACTCATATAACACTCCTAAAATTTGGTGAATTTTCATCCTTCTTGCATCTTACTGTAAAATACCACTTTTCGTCGTTTTCTGTGGCAGGTGTGTGATTTAAATCACCATAAACACCAATAATTTCAAAGCCACAGTCCTTAAGCGCATTTTCAATTTGACGCCTTGTGTAGCATTTTTCCCTTTGCATTTCGTCATTTCTTGTATAAGTTCCGTCCTCGTTTTCTGTAAAAATGGACAAGTAAAAGTGGCAAAGCCTACTTTTTTCATTATACTCGTTTTGCCAAGCGCAAAGAGCCCCGTTTTGCTCTAAAACATAGTCGTTATTTCCATAAATGCTTTTAAAGCGATGTGGTGTATTTATATCAAAAACAAATATACCATCGGGTATGAGATAATTATAAACTAAGGAAAAGCATTTTTTAACATCACTAATTTTAGTTAAGTAATTAATGCTGTCAAGTGAGCATACACAGGCATCAACCGTGCCGTAAAGCTCAAAATCAGTCATATTCTGGCATAGCCATAATACATCTGTAATTCCCTGCTTGTAGCATTCCTCACGGGCAACACTAAGCATTTCCCCGCTTAAATCAACTCCTGTCATATCATAGCCAAGACCACGGAGTAAAAGCGTAAGCTTACCTGTGCCACAGGCAAGGTCTAATACTAATTGAGTGCTAACCTTTTCGTTGCTTTTAATTTCACCTGCAAGATACGAGGCAAGCTTATCATAATCGCAACCAAAATTTAACGCATCATAAACCTTAGCAAGAGAAGAATACTGCTCATAGCTCATAAAAATAGCCCCCTTTACAATAATCAAGTCATTATAACATAAAAATATTGCAAAGTAAAGAACAAAATAATTTTAGGTTGAATTAATTATACCAATGATTAATAAACTGTAACTAAACAAATAAGACAAATAGCATAATATTATATTGGCAAAATCAAGAACGTAGGTAGAAGCTTTTCATTGACATTTTGGGATAAAATAATAGAGCTTGCGTCTGGCGCTGACGAGGAAAAGTTAATTCCAAGTTGTCCACTGGCAAACTCTATCTAATTTCATTTAAACATTAAGGGTAGCAAATCTCTGTTATTGACAAAATAATTATCTCGTGCTATACTATAATCGACCGAGAGAGAGGTTGTTGGTGATGGGCTTTCTATCTCCGCTGCCTTTATGACATCGGTCTTTTTTTATGCTTGCATCATTCTAACTCGCTTTTTTCTCTGCCTTAAGCTCCTTCGCCACAGACGGTAGCGTTCCAACGATGCAAATAACGAGTTTTAAATAATGATTAATTCAAGCTTAAATCCCCTGCACCCCGGTCAAATCATTGCCTGAGTTGTTTTTAATACACTTGGGTTATTTCCATTGCCTTGTTTAATATTTGCTCCTCTGTTGCTTGTGGATTCAAGCGAATATATGCTATCATCTTGTCCATCTCTGCCTTGCTCCTCATCATTGAGCATATCATCTCCGAGGCGTTGCGAGATACACTCGTATTCGCCAACACTCGAATAAAGGCTTTCATTAGTTCCTTGTTTTGTTCGGTTATTTTCATTTTTACCTCGTCGTGTAGTTGTTGCAGCCTCTGTGTTTTTATTCCGTTGAATTTACTCCTCTTCCTCTATTTCCATTATCTTCAAAAATTCCTGTTTGGTTATTTTGGGGTTTTCCGTTATCAATTGGTAGCTCTTTTCCAAATTCTCGTCCGTTACTGCTTCTGTTATGGTTATTTGACTGATTCCCAGTTTTTCCAAATAGTTCTTCATTGACAAAGCCATTTGATTTTGATTCTGCATCTATTATTTTCATCCTTTTCTTTCTTGGTATCTTTCCAACATTGCCTTGAACCTATCTCTATTATATAGCATACTGTTAACAGTTTCAACATTTTTTCTAATGCCAATTCAATTTATTTCTGCGATGTTTTCTTTTGCCAGAACTATTGACATTATTCTTTTTTTATGATATCCTTATGTCGTTCTCAACATCTCTAAAAGGAGCCGTGGAGACAGACTTGTCTGTCATACTCTGTTGGGAACTATTGGTGGCAACATCCGGGTTGACATGAGCCTTGCAATTTGCAGGTATCGTGAGGAATGTTGCCACATTTTTATTTTACAAAATTCAAGTAATAAGAAAACGCTTTAGCTTCAAGCTTAAATCTCCGGCGCCCATAATAACAATAGCATCGCATTGGGAGTTTTGTATTGCTTGTGCTATTTTTTCAAGGCTTGCTTCAAAAATGCCACCACAATCAAGGGCAAATTTTTCTTCGCTTAATTCAAAAATATTTTCCTCTCTTGCCGGGAAAATGGGGTAGATAATAAGCTCACTTGCGTTTTTAAAGGCTTTTGTAAATTCGTCATATAGGTAAAAGGTGCGCGAATATGTGTGACCTTGAAAAACGCACAAAACATTTTTGTAGCCCATTTTACAAAGCGAGGAAAGTGAAGCTTCAATTTCTTTTGGATGATGGGCATAATCTTCAAAAATAGGCGCACCTGTGTCGCTATTTGTAATAAATTCCATTCTTCTGCCACAGCCCTCAAAGGTGGAAAGAGCATAGCTTATAATACTTGGGGAAATACCATAGGTATGTGCAACTGCAAAGGCGCAAAGCGCATCATATATAAAATGCTCACCTGCAAAATTTAAGGTGCATTTGCAAAGCTCCTCACCCTTTTTATAAACAAAAAAACTGACCCCGTGTTCACAATTTTCACTTTTACATTCTTTTGCATAGTAGGTCGAATTTTTGTTTAATCCGTAGGTAATAATTGATTTGTGGCAAAGACAATGGCAGTTTTCGTCGTCATAGTTGATAAATACTCGTTTTGCATTTTTAATAAACTTACTAAAGGAGCATTTTATCTCATCGATGCCACTAAAAAAATCCGGGTGGTCATAATCAATATTTAAAATTACACCGTCTGTAATTGGTAAGCTTAAAAATGAGTTTTGATATTCACAAGCTTCAAAAACGCAAAAATCTCTGCCCCCGTGTCTGTAGTTTGACTTGAAATTATGCATTTGAGCCCCACAAAACACGGTTGGATTCATACAAGCTGTATTAAATATGTGCGCAAGCATAGCAGTTGTTGTGCTTTTTCCGTGCATTCCTGCAACACCGATTCGAGATGCGTGTAAGCTTACCACATAGCCTAAAAAGTTAGCTCTTGAAATAAGTGGTATTTTCTTTCGCTTAGCACACTTATATTCAAAGCAATTTTCATCAATTGCATTTGTGTAAATTACTAAATCCATTCCCTTAATGTTGTCAGGAGTAGAGTAGTATTTTATGCTGCACATTTTTTCAAGCTTGGCACTTTCCACCCCTCTTTTTTGGTCGTAACCGTAAACTCTTTTGCCGATATTGGCGCAAAATTCGGCAAGGGCGCTCATTCCAATACCACCAATTCCTATAAAAAAGATTTTTTCGGCTCTTATAAATGCATTGTGAATTTCTTCACAGGAAAAATATGTATTTGACACAGACATACAGAAAAATCTCCTTATTTATACCAATTTCTACTTAAAAAACCCAAAAAAATTATAAATTTTTACTTAATTTTTTTAAATTGTACTTAAATTGTTCACAATTGTTTGATATAATTATACTGTATTATTAAAAATTGCTAGTGGGAGGACAACAAAAATGGTTGTAACTGACATCAAAATTAGAAAGTTCTTTAACGATGGCCCTATGAAGGCTGTTGTTTCAGTAACCTTTGATGGCGCTTTGGCAGTTCATGACGTTAAGGTTATTAACGCAAGGGACAAGTATTTTATCGTAATGCCAAGTCGCAAGAATCCTGATGGAACATACAGGGACATTGTACATCCAATCAACTCTGAGTTTAGAGCAGAGCTTGAGGGTGCTGTTATCAAGGCTTACTTTGATGGTCTTGCAACTGCTGAATTCGCAGATAGCGAAGCAACAGCAGACGTAGAGTAAATGAATTTTACAAATCTGTCGGCATAAAATGCCGACTTTTTTGTTTTATATTATTGACATATAAAATAAATGTTGGTATAATATTGTAATAATATAATATGCTAATATCTATAAATATGCGAGGTTAATTATGGCAATTAAAATACAAAAGCCAAGGGGAACTATGGATATTTTCCCAAATGAAGCACGCCTTTGGCAAAAAATCGAGTCAACTGCAAGAGATGTAGCATCACGCTATGGCTTTGGCGAGGTTCGTACACCAACCTTTGAGGAGCTTAGCCTTTTCAAAAGAGGTGTTGGTGAGGTTACTGACGTTGTACAAAAGGAAATGTACACCTTTACAGACAGAGAGGAAAGAGTTTTTGCTCTTCGTCCTGAGGGTACTGCATCCGTTGTGCGTTCAATTATAGAAAATGGTAAAACATCTGATGTTATGCCACTCCGTTACTACTATATTATAAATTGCTTTAGATACGAAAAGCCACAGGCAGGAAGAAGCCGTGAGTTTTTCCAATTCGGTACTGAAATGTTTGGTACAAAGGATGCAAGCGCTGATGCAACCGTTATTTCACTTGCTGACACTCTTATTAAGGAGCTTGGAATTAATAATGTAGAATTGCACATTAATTCTATCGGTTGTCCAAATTGTCGCCCTAAATACAGAGAAGCACTTGTAAATTATTTTGACTCTCACAAGGACGAGCTTTGCGACACCTGTCGTGAAAGACTTAAAACAAATCCTTTGCGTGTTCTTGACTGTAAGAGTCCAATTTGCTCCGAGATAGCAAAGGACGCACCTAACACGGTTGATTATTTGTGCGAGGAATGTGATACTCACTTTAAGGATTTAAAGACATATCTTGACGCACAGGGAATTAAATATACAGTTAACACAAGAATAGTTCGTGGACTTGACTATTACACAAAAACAGTATTTGAGTTTATTTGCAATGGTATTGGCGCACAAAGCACAGTTTGTGGTGGTGGTAGATACGACGGACTTATGGAACAGCTTGGCGGTCCATCCTTGCCGGGCATCGGATTTGGTATGGGTATAACCCGTATTATTCTTGCAATGCAGGAAAGTGGTGTTGCAGAAATTGAGGAGCAAAAGCCAATTTTGTATATTGCACCTATGGGCACAAGCGCAAGAGCAAAGGCAATGAAGATTGTTAGCGACTTAAGAAAAGACGGCTTTTATGCAGAATGTGATATTAGTGCAAGAAGCTTAAAGGCACAAATGAAGTATGCTGACAAAATCGGTGCGCGCTACACTCTCATTATAGGAGATAGCGAGCTTGAATGCGGCAAGGCACAGCTTAAGGAAATGGCAACAAGCACACAGGAAGAAATTGAAATTGATTCTATTTGCCAAATAATAAAGAGCAAGTAAGAAAGAGGATATTATGGAAATTTTTGAAAAGAATGATAGCCGTACCCACTATTGTGGTACACTCTCCAAGGCTAACATTGGGGAAAGAGTATGCGTTCTTGGTTGGGCGCAAAAGCAAAGAGATTTAGGCTCTCTTATCTTTATTGACCTTCGTGACAGAAGTGGTATTGTACAGCTTGCCTTTGACGAAAATACAGAAAAGGAAATCTTTGAAAAGGCATTTATCGTTCGTGCAGAGTTCGTTCTTTGCGCAAAGGGTGTTATAAGAGAAAGAGCAACAATTAATAAGAACATTCCAACAGGTGATATTGAAATCGTAGTTGATGAATTCAAGATTTTAAATAAGGCTCAAACCCCACCATTTGAAATTACTGATAGTGGCGATGTAAAGGCAGAGCTTAGAATGAAGCATAGATATCTTGACCTTCGTCGTCCTTCTATGCAAAACAATATTATTGCAAGGTCCAAAATTACAAACCTTACAAGAAACTACTTTAATGAAAATGGCTTTATTGATATAGAAACACCAAACCTTATAAGACCAACACCTGAAGGAGCAAGAGACTATCTTGTACCAAGCCGTGTACATAAGGGCAATTTCTATGCACTCCCACAATCCCCACAAATTTACAAGCAGCTTCTTATGTATTCCGGATTTGACAGATACATTCAAATTGCTCGTTGCTTTAGAGACGAGGACTTAAGAGCTGACCGTCAGCCTGAGTTTACCCAAATTGATATGGAAATCTCCTTTACAACAGAGGACGAGGTAATGGCAATCAATGAGGGCTTTATGGCTTACATCTTCAAGCACTTTATGGGCAAGGAGTTAAAAACTCCGTTCCTTCGTATGACATGGCACGAGGCTATGGAAAGATACGGCTCAGACAAGCCTGATATCCGTTTCGGCTTTGAGCTTAACAACATTTCCGACATTGTAAAGTATAGCGAGTTTAAGGTATTTAGCGGTGCTGTTGCAAATGGTGGAAGCGTTCGCGCTATTAATGTTAAGGGTGGCGCTAAGTTCTCAAGAAAGGAAATTGACTCCTTAACAGAAAAGGCAAAGCATTATCACGCAAAGGGTCTTGCTTGGCTCAAGAAAGCAAATGGCGAAATTTCCTCATCCTATGCTAAATTCTTAACAGAAAATGAAAACAATGCAATTAATGAGCGCCTTTGCTTAGAGGATGGCGACCTTATCTTAGTTGTAGCTGATAAAAATAAGGTAGTATTTGACACCTTAGGAGCGCTTCGTTGCGAGTGTGCAAAAAAACTTGGTCTGCTTGACCCATTTGACTTTAAGTTCTTGTGGGTAACAGAATTCCCACTCTTTGAGTATAGCGAGGAGGACGGACGCTTCTATGCTATGCACCATCCATTCACAGCTCCTATGACTGAGGACTATCATTTAATTGATAAAGACCCGGGCAAGGTAAGAGCAAGAGCTTATGATATTGTATTAAATGGAACAGAATTAGGTGGTGGCTCAGTAAGAATTAACACCACAGAAATGCAAGAGCATATGTTCTCAGTTCTTGGAATTTCCAAGGAGGACGCACAGGAAAAGTTCGGCTTCTTGCTTGAGGCATTTAAGTATGGTGTACCACCACACGCAGGACTTGCATTCGGTCTTGACCGTTTAGTAACTCTACTTTTAGGTCACGAGGATATTCGTGATGTAATTGCCTTCCCTAAGGCGCAAAACGCATCAGAAATTATGTCTAAGTGCCCATCATACGCAAACCCGGCAGATTTAGAGGAGCTTGGTATTGCTATTATTCCGCAAACAGAAGAGTAATAGTAGCTACTATAAATAAAATTATTAGCCTTCTCCGGTGGGAGTGGGTGGATGACGAAGGCAGACGGATGAGGTATTGTCCAAAGCCTGTATTCGTTCCACCATCTTCAATTGGCGAAGGCTAAATTTGTATTTTAAAGCGACAGCTTTATATAATAGGAGCTTGTTATATGGCAACAATAGAAGAAACGCTTAATAAATTAAGTAAATCAAAATTTCGTTCTTCCTTTCATTTAACAAGAAAAGAAAGGGAATATACACTTGACAAGGGACTTGATGTTATAAGAAATCACGCGCAGGAGTTTGTATTAAAAAGATTATCTCCTGCTTATATTGAAAATGACGGTAGCCAAACACCAACAAAGGGACATCCTGTATTCAAAGCTCAACATGCGTGCGCTTGCTGTTGCAGAGGATGCCTGAATAAATGGTACAAAGTGCCTAAGAACGTAGGATTATCAAGCATTCAGCAGGAAAAGATAGTTAATTTATTAATGGCTTGGATTGAGAAGGAATTGGAGTGAAACGAACAAGTGAAAATATTTACACTTGAACATATATTGAAAGTGATAGCTAAAACATGAACTATACATATATATTAAAATGTGCAGACGACACATTATATTGTGGCTGGACAAATGACTTAGAAAAGCGACTTAAAGCCCACAATTCAGGCAAAGGCGCAAAATACACAAGGAGTAGATTGCCCGTTACTCTTGTTTACTATGAAGAATTTGAAACAAGCATTGAAGCACAAAAAAGAGAATACCAAATCAAAAGGCTAACAAGAAAACAAAAGCTTAGCTTAATTTCTTGCCGGAATAATAACAAATAGTTTTGCATAAGTAATTAATAGCCAATATGTGTTTTTTATTTTTAACGTGATTTTTTGTGTAAAATTAACAAAAATTCGTTCGTTTTTTTATTCGACTTGACTTTTCCACACAATAGTGGTAAACTAAAGGTACAATAAAATATGAAGGAGAATCATTAAGAAAAAAATCATTTCAATTTTCGCTGTTTTATGTATGTGCTTCTGCTTGCTTGCAGTAATCACTTCCTGTGGTCACGAGCATACCTGGAACGAGGGTGAGGTAGTAAAGGCTGCCACAAGAGAGGCAGATGGTACAAAGAAATTCACCTGTACCGAGTGTGATGAAACTAAGGAAGAAAGCTATAAGCTTGTAACAACTATTACAGAAGACCAATGGAAAGCAGCAATGGCTCTTGATAATTTTACTGCAGAGCTTAGAATGAATGAAGCAGCAGCCGGTGAAATTAAGGCAAGCAATGGTAGTGCTTATATGAATGTTGGCTCTGTAAGTACATATGTTACTAAGAAGGACGGCATTACTTACTCAGTAGTATCAATGATGGGCAAAAATTATGGCGTTGCTATGGAAGACTTGGAAATGACATTGTCAGGTTTATCTGTTGAGGGTGAGTATGACGATAAGTTTTCAGACTTGACATACGATGAAGCTGAAAAGGCTTATTATTACTACGATGAAAACAGCCTTGAAAAATCTTATTTCTATTTTGCTGATGGTAAGCTTGAAAAGATTTTCTCAATCACAGGCGTTGATGTTGAAGACTTAACTCCAAGCGCTCCTGTTGATGTGGAAAGCTACATGCTTTCAGAATCAATTTTTTCAGATATTGGTACAACAGAGGTAAATGTTCCTGAATTTGAAATTATGGGCTAATAAAATAAAAGCAGAGAATGAAAAATTCTCTGCTTTTGTTTTTTAATTTTGTGAATATAGCTTGTACAAGTCAGCGTAAATTCCATTCTTGTCAACCAATTCCTGGTGTGTGCCACTTTCCTCAATACCGTTTTCAGTAAGGACTAAAATCCTATCAGCATTTTTAATTGTAGTTAATCTGTGAGCAATTGTAAAGGTTGTTCTACCCTTTGCAAGCTCCTCTAAGGATTTTTGAACGAGTCGTTCACTTTCGTTATCAAGTGCGCTTGTTGCCTCATCAAGGATAAGTATTGGTGGGTTTTTAAGAAATACACGAGCAATAGAAATTCTCTGCTTTTGTCCACCTGACAGCTTAACTCCACGCTCACCTACATAGGTATCATAACCGTTTGGCAGGGTCATTATAAAGTCGTGAGCTCCTGCCATTTTGGCAGAATCAATGATTTCGTCCATTGTTGCATTTTTCTTACCGTAAGCAATATTTTCCTTAACACTACCGGAAAACAGGTAAACGTCCTGTGCAACAACGCCAATGCTTTCACGTAAGGACCTAAGTGTAATGTCCTTAATATTTAAGCCGTCAACAGTAATTTCGCCACTTGAAATTTCATAAAAACGAGGAATAAGTGAGCAAAGTGTAGTCTTACCACCACCACTCGGTCCTACAAGAGCAATGCTTTCACCCTTATTTACCTTTAAATTAAGGTTAGTTAAAACCTGCTTTTTCTCGCTTTCATAGCTAAAGGAAACATTCTTAAATTCAATATCGCCCTTAACATCTTTAATATCAACAGCATTCTTGGAATCTACAATTTCAGGCTCAATATCCATTATCTCAGAAAAACGGTTAATTCCCGTAATTCCCCTTTGGAATTGCTCGGAAAATTCAACAAGCTTACGTATTGAGGTAATAAGTGTAGTTACAAAAAGCAAGTATGCAACATAGTCTGATGCCTGAATGTCACCGTTTACCAAGAAAATACCGCCGGCAATTACTACAACAATATACATAAGACCATCAAAAAGTCTGGTTGTAGATTGGAAAGCGCCCATAACATAATAAGCGCCGCGCTTTACCTTAAAGAAACGACTGTTGCCCTTGTCAAACTTTTCAGTTTCAACACCTTCATTTGCAAAGGACTTAACAACTCTAATACCTAAAAGGCTGTCCTCAATTTGTGCATTTAATTCGCCTGTTTGCTTGCGTGACTCGTTAAATGCATTTTTCATTTTCTTTCTAAAGAATACAAGAGAAACAAGAATTAATGGAATACAAGCAAATATAATTAATGTAAGAGGCACGTTCATAGTGCAAAGAATAATAAATGAGCAAATTATTTTAACACCGGAAATAAATATTTCCTCTGGACAATGGTGCGCAAATTCGGTTACATCAAACAAGTCAGTTGTAATTCTTGACATAAGTGTACCGATTTTTGTGTTGTCATAGTAGGAAAAGGACAGCTTTTGTAAATGACCGAATAGGTCATGGCGCATATCCGTTTCAATCTTAGTACCCATAATATGACCAACGGATGCCATATAAAAGTTGGCAACAGTGTCGATAATTCGCAAAGCGATATAAAAAAGACCACACTTTAAAACAAGGTCAATAGTAAGAGCAAGTGGAGAATTTGTGGCAACCTCTGTGATTTTGCGCACAATTAATGGTAGAACAAGCTCACAAACGGTAGTTAGCGAGGCACAAAGTAAGTCAAGTATTAACGTCCACTTATATTTTTTGTAATATGGTAAGAAGCTTTTTATAAGACTAAAGCTACTTTTCTTTTTCTCCATTTCAATCCCCCCTTAAGCCAGATACTAATTTTATCACAAAAATATTCGTCTGTCAATAAACAGAAAAGGGCTTTTTGAAAAAGCCCTTTTCTTTAACAATATATATTAATAATTGTCAGCCTTAATTTCAAAATAAGCTTGTGGATGTGCGCAAACAGGGCAAACCTCAGGAGCCTTTTTGCCAACAACAATGTGTCCACAGTTGGAGCATTGCCAAATCATATCCTCATCACGAGAGAATACTAAGCCACCCTCAACGTTTTCAAGAAGCTTTTTGTATCTTTCCTCATGCTCCTTTTCAATCTTAGCAACCTCTTCAAAAAGGTAAGCGATGTGTGCAAAGCCCTCTTCACGAGCTTCCTTTGCAAAGGTAGGATACATTTCTGTCCATTCGTAGTTTTCACCGCTTGCAGCATCCTTAAGGTTGTCAGGAGTTGCGCCAATGCCGTCCTTTAAAAGCTTAAACCAAATTTTTGCGTGCTCCTTTTCGTTAGAAGCAGTTTCCTCGAAAATCTTAGCAATTTGAACATAGCCATCCTTCTTTGCCTTAGATGCATAGTAGGTGTACTTGTTTCTTGCTTCGCTCTCGCCTGAAAAAGCAGCCATTAGATTTTTTTCTGTTTTTGAACCCTTTAATTCCATATTATACTCCTTATTTTTATCGACTACGTGTCGATTATTAGCAATTTTTTAAGCATTTTGCAACAAATTCATAAGTTGCATCCTCATATTTTTTAGGATTTGACATATAGCTCATCCCGTGGTCAGCACCATCAAAGCCAAATAAGTATTTTTCTCCGGTTGCTTGGTCGTAAATTTCCTCGGACATTTTGTAAGGCACAAATCCGTCGTTTGTTCCGTGTAAAATCAAAATCGGAAATTTGGCATTTTTAACAGATTTGATAGCTCCCTCTTTGTTTGGAGAAAAGTGACCGTAAATGTAAGCACCAAATGTAACAAATGGATAAATAGCCTCCGGCATTCCTCTGTCCCTGCACACCTTTTTAATTATAGCCTTAGGGGAAGAGAATGGACAATCGGCAATTGCGCCAACAACATTACTTGGTAAATCAAGGTCACTTGCCATCAATGCTGTCGCTCCACCCATTGAAACTCCGACTAAGAAAATGGGAACGTTCCCAAATCTATCATTAATATAATGTACCCAAGAAAGAGCATCAAGCCTTTCCTTAACACCAAAGGTAACTGTTTTGCCACCACTTTTGCCACAGCCACGTTGGTCGATTAACAAAATATTATGTCCAAGCTTTCTTGCAAGAGTGTGTCCACCACACATATCGCGTTTGGAATTACCCTTATACCCGTGCATCATAATTTGCACAGGCGCGCCATCCTTTATGTGATAATAAAGAGCAAAAAGCTTAACTCCGTCGTGAGCCTTGATATAAACCTCTTCACTCGGACATTTGTCCATTTCATCAATAAGACGAGCCATTTCCTGCTTTGCCCTTTGATAGTCCTCGTTTTCGCCAAAATATGTGTCTATATTTTCCTTGCCTGCCTTAGCATAAAACGCTTGCATATATGCATATAAGCCACCAATTAAAATTGTAAGAGCCAAAACACCCAGGCATACTAAAAAAACAACCATAATAATACCTCGCACTCAAGCACCTTAGCTTGATATATATTATTATACATTTTTTAGAAACAAAATTCAATAGTTTAATAAATTATATTGTTTTTTTAGGTTATGTGTGCTAAAATTAGTTGAAATACGTCCTAAGGAGGAAAAAATGAAGCTTACCGATATTAATATAAGAGACCCATTTGTTCTTACCTACAATGGCAAGTACTATATGTATGGCACAAGAGCTAAAAATACTTGGTCAACACAAGCCGGACTAAAGTGTGGCTTTGATGTTTATGAAAGCTATGACTTATTAGAGTGGAGTGAGCCTAAAAGCATATTTGAGTCAAGTGAAGATTATTGGGGCAAGCATCAATTTTGGGCACCGGAGGCGCACTTATATAATGGAAAATTCTATCTTTTTGCATCCTTTAAATCAGATACTACGCATCGTGGCACTGCAACCTTAGTGTGCGATACTCCTAACGGAGAGTTTAAGCCACTTAGCAATGGTGCAGTTACGCCAAAGGATTGGGCATGCCTTGATGGTACGCTTTATGTAGAAAATGGCACACCCTATATAGTTTTCTGTCACGAGTGGACACAAATTGAAGATGGAGAGGTTTGCGCTCAAGAGCTTTCAAGGGACTTAAGTCATACAGTGGGCGAGCCTATTGTTTTATGGAAGGCAAGTATGGCAAAGCCTTGGGTTGTACCATACGATGGAAAAAGGTGTTATGTAACAGACGGACCGTTTGTAATGAATATAGATGGTGAATTGATTTGCTTATGGTCAAGCTTTGGTGAATGTGGCTATGTTGAGGCAATTTCAAGAAGCGATAATGGAAAAATCAATGGAAAATGGACAATAGATGAAACCCTCCTGTTTGAAAAGAACGGTGGTCACGGTATGATATTTGAGGACCTTGATGGTAACCTTAACTTTATATATCATTCCCCAAATGAAACACCATTGGAGCGACCCTGTATCTGTAAAATACAAAAAGAAATGTTAAAGAGGAAGTAAATGGAAGCAAGGCTTAAGGACCCATACAAGTCAAGCAGGCTACTATACATAATAGAAGCAGCACTTGAATATTTTATAGCAATAGCAGTAGGCACGGTATATCTTGCAAAAATAACAAAGCAAATAGGCTTGTCCGATAGTGTGACAGGAATTTTAACATCCTTTGTTTCACTCGGCTGTGGATTTCAAATAATAGCTATATTTTTAGCACACAAAAAGCCTGTAAAAAGATGGGTAACTGTATTTCACGTAATCAGTCAGCTGCTGTTTTCAGCTATGTATTTTGTGCCACTGCTGCCTATATCAAAAGCAGGGCAAACAATTTTATTAATAATTTCACTTTTATTAGCGCAAATTTTACATAACGCAATTAATTCTCCTAAAATTAATTGGTATATGTCCTTAGTTGACGAAAACAAGCGTGGTCGCTTTACAGCAAATAAGGAAATCGTTTCCTTGCTTGGCGGAATGGTATTCTCCTTTGCCTTAGGACAGGTAATGGACTACTTCACTGAAAGCGAAAAAATAAACACAGGGTTCATCATTTGTGGGGTAATGCTACTGTTTTTAACAGGACTTCATACCCTAACTCTTGTATTTGCTAAGGAAAAGCCAAGTGAAAAGGGAAAGGGCTTTAAATTTAGAGAGGTTATCTCATTATTTAAGGACAAGACAATTTTAAAGGTTATATTAGTTTTTGTCTTTTGGAATATTGCAAGCTATATAACCACATCCTTTATGGGTGCATATCAGCTAAACGATTTAGGCTTTACAACAGGCTATTCCTCTATAATTATTATTGTAGGCAGCTTGCTTCGTGCTGTATTTTCGCGACCAATCGGCAAATTTGCAGACAAATTTTCTTTTTGTAAAATGCTATATATCTGCTTTGGCATAGAGGCACTTGCCTTTCTTGTTGCATCAATTGTTGCTCCAAGCAATGGCACATATATGTTTGTTGTATATTATATACTTTATTGTGTAGGCTGTGCAGGAGTTAATAGCTCAATTATAAACTTAATTTATGACTATGTAGATTATGAAAAGCGTACAAGCGCATTGGCTCTTGTTAATACAGCCTCAGGCTTTGCAGGCTTTTTTGCTACCCTGGCTGTCAGCCCTCTTGTTGAGTACATACAGGGTAATGGAAATAAGCTGTTTGGCTTTAACCTTTATGCACAACAGGTTCTTGCACTAATTTCATTCGTGTTCGTAGTTTTAATAATAATATATTTAGCAACAGTTATCAGCAAGCTAAAAAAGCATCAATAATACAGAAATGGAGGCATAAAATGACTATTTACGATTTAAAAACTATGCAAGCTTGTAAAATAGAAGAAAAAACCGTAGTTGCTCTTGGCACCTTTGACGGTTGCCACTTAGGTCATGCCTCCGTTTTACAAAGTGCCTTTTATAAGGCAAAGGAATTGAAGGCTAAATCGGTTGTGTACACCTTTGATACCTTGTGCAACAAGGAAGGGGAAGCAATTTTAACATTAGAGGAAAAAATAAAGGCAATTAGCAAATTTGGTATAGATTATATTGCAATAGACACCTTTGAAAATGTAAGAGAGTTGAGTGGTGAAGATTTTGTAAAGGATGTTTTGGCTAATGGGTTGGGAGCAATCTTTGCTACCTGTGGCTTTAATTATCGCTTTGGAAAAAATGCAAGCTGTGATGCTGAAGCACTTTCTGCTTTTTTTAAAAATCTTGGGGGGAGTGTACAGATTTGCGATAAAATTATGTATAATGATGTCCCAATTAGCTCAAGCCATATAAGAAATCAAATTAAAAATGGCAACATAGAGGAGCTTCTTTCCTATATGCGTCCCTACTCCATATATTCTATGGTTGAAAAGGGAAAGGGAATGGGAAATAAGGATTTAGGCTTTGCAACTATAAATCAGCAAATTCCAAATGGTAAGGTTGTGCCTTGCACAGGAGTATATATAACCGAGTGCGAAATCGGCGAGGACGTTTTCCCTGCAATTACTAATGTTGGATATCGCCCAACCACTGATGGAGAAAATACATTTTTAAACGTGGAAACCCACATTATCGGATACAGTGGAGTTCTATACTATTCTTATTTGCGTGTTAATTTTTACAAGTACCTGCGACCGGAAAGAAAATTTTCTTCCCTTGATGAATTAAAGGCGCAAATAGAACAGGACAAAAAAAGTGCCCTTGAATATTTTGGATATAAAGAAAAGGTCTGATGTAAGAGAAAAGCACCCCTCGGGGTCAGTGCATTTCTTCTACAAAAGACCTTTGCTTTTATTATATGCTAATTTAATAACTTACTATACATTATATTTTTTATAAAAATTTACAAAAAATACTTGTTTTTACTATCTATTTATGGTAAAATACACAATAGAGAAAATATAAGTACAAGGAGTACGCAATGAAAAACATATTTTTAAAGAGAATTTTGCCGATAGCACTATGCTTGCTAATGGTTGTTCCTATGCTTGTGATGAACATTTTTGCAGCCAACAACCCAAGTATAAGCGGTGCACCCGGTGACAAGAGTATTATTGGTACTGAAAGAAAGAACTGGGCGCCAAACGGTCAGGGCTATCACTCCAGTGTTTGGAACAATGACAGACACTCTAAGTACCTCAATAATGGTACATATAATCACAGCTATCAATGGTGGGAGCCAACAGCTCCTGAGCGTCCAAATGGTTCAGGTGTTGACCCAACAAAGCAGTATTTTGGCCTTAGCTTTGATGATGGATACTATATTTTTGATGAAATAATTATTTATGCTGAGTCCTTTACTAAGGGACAGAACAACATTAAATATACAGTAGAAGCCCTCATTCTTGGTGAATGGATTGAGGTTGGCGTTGGCTATCAGGATGATGGTGTTGTAGCACCACAGGTAAGCGACGGTTCTGTTGTAAAGATTTCTATTCCTATTAAGCATCCAAAGGCTGACCAAGGCGAGGATACAAATACAAATAACATAAGAATAAGAACAACTGAGTATGGCTACTATGCAAAAAGACCTGCCGGAGATTGTGATGTTGCAGAGTGTAATGAGCTCGGCTATCACGTAGTTGAAAAATGCTCAAAGGCTCCTACAACACATGACTGGTGGCTTACACCAAAGGTTCAAGAGGTTGAGTTTATGGGCTACACCGGTTATAAGCCGGAGTTCGAGGTGCCTATGAATGCTTACCTCGTTACCAATGCAGCATTAAGTGGTATGCTTGGCGCTGACTCAAGTATGTCAATGCGTTACCCCGGTCTTGCAGGTGATGACTCAGTAAAGACATATTGGCAGGCAAGAAACAGAGGTGCTCAAAACATTTGGGCAGAGTTTGACAACGAGTATTCAATTGACAATGTTGGTATCAACGTTAGTGGTTGCTCAGGCAACGATGTTGGCTTAACCCTTACATATAATATTAAGGTACTAACAAGCGGCACAATTGAAGATGGCACATGGCAAACAGTTGTATCCGGTGCTACCGCCGTAACACAGGCAACAGCTGATGAGCATATTATTCATGACCTTGAAGCTCCTATGAAGGCTCTTGGTATGATGGTTGAAATTACACAGGTTAAGGATGCCTCCGGCAAGGATGCAAGAGCTGTTATGACAGAGCTTTGGGCTGAAATTTCCGAGGGCAAGAAATGTATCTTCCTATCAGACTATATAACAGCCGCTAAAAAGGTTTCAACAGCAACCGGTAACCTTGCTTGCTATGGTCAAGCATATGCTTCCTCAAACTTCAGCTATTCAAGTGCTTCAAAGATTGCTAATATAATTGATGGTAATACAAGCTATGCTGATGATGCTTGGATTGCAGAAAATTATTTAATTAACACATATGTTGGTGTTACATTAAAGGAAGCTCACGATGTTACCAAGGCAGTTCTTTACTTTGATGATGTTTTGGGTGGTACAAACGGCGAGCATATATTCAAGTTTGAATTACAGGCAAAGGTAAATGGCGAGTTTGTAACATTAAAGGAAGCAACCTCATATGATGCTGAAAGAAAGTCATACATAGTTTCAATTCAGTTAGATGAGGCTGTAAATACAGACGATTTACGTATTGTATTTAAGTCTGATGCGCACACCTTCCCATACCTAAAAGAATTTGAAATATTCTCAGGTGATTACATTTATAGCTCATATGTTGGCTATACTCTTGATACATCAAGAACAAAGGGTGGTCCTGCTGCAACAACTGTATTCGCAAACAGAACTGTTACACAGCGTGGTAAATACTTTGATAAGCTATCTCCAATCGAATACTTCAGCATTGCTCTTGAGCACGATGTAGAAATTGATTGGCTCGGCTAATTAAATAAAAATTAAAGTCCTCTTTTAGCTAAGAGGACTTTTCTTATGCAATAATGATTTACAAAAAAGCAAATTTAATTTGCTCATTAAGACAAATCACCAAACAAAAAGGTTGCGTAGCAATTAACTACGCAACACTTTTATTAATACTCAAATTTAATTGTTTGTCCAAGCTCGGCTGACTTAAATGCATGCTCCATGATTTTCATATCAAGACGCATTTGGTCGTGTGTTACAAGCTGTGTAGCCTTGCCGTCAATAGCGTTTACAAAGTTACGATAAAAGTCGTGAACATCACTCTTAGGGATTTCAAGCTCATATGTGTCCATAGTAACACTATCTCTTGGAGCCATGGTCTTTGTAAGACCTGCAGCAGTTTGTACAGGTAAAACATCATTTTCGTGCCAATACTTGCACTTTGCCACCTGTGTTTTCTTTTGCCAATCCTGAATTAATGCAGAACCGTTTTCAGCCTTCATATAAAATCTTGGAAGAGCAATAAAGTTGTATGTTCCAACCTCAACAAAAGCAACAGCGCCACTCTTAAAGGTGATTGTAAGATAAAATCCGTCGTCAACCTCTTTGTTTGTAATGTTTGTTACAGTACAGTTAATAGTGTCAATTACCTCGTCCTTGTAAATGAGCATAAGCTGGTCGATTAGGTGAATACCCCAGTCAAGTATCATTCCGCCACCGTGCTCCTTAGTTCCTCTCCAGTCAGAGGGAATACCACGTGAGCCGTGTATTCTTGACTCAATACGAATAGGCTTACCAATTTCGCCGGAATCCTTTAATTGTTGCATAGCAAGATAGTCAACATCAAAGCGTCTGTTTTGATGAACTGTAAATAGCTTGCCCGACTCCTTTGATGCACTAATCATTTCCTCAAGGTCAGAGGAGGAAAGAGCAACAGGCTTTTCACAAATAACATTTTTGCCACCCTTAAGGCACTTAACAACTGTTTCCAAATGTACATCATTAGGAATAGCAATAGTTACTAAATCAACACTTTTGTCGTTTATAACCTCATCAAGAGAGGAGTAAGCATAAATGCCCATACCTCTTGCCTTTTCACATTTTGCTTCATCAATATCGTAAATGCCGGCAAGCTCTAAAACATCACTCTTAAGTGCGTGGTTAACGTGCCAAGAGCCCATACCGCCAAAGCCAATAACAACAATTTTCTTTTTCATATCAAACCTCAAAACCACAGAAAATTTTTATGTTCCTTTATATTATAGCAAATATAAAATAAAAGTCAAGGTAAAAACAAAATTTTTCCCTTGTAAATCAAGCAATTTATTGCAAAATTAAAACAAAAAGGACAAACACTTTTGTGTTTGCCCTTATATTGCCTTTTAATTAGTGAACGATGCACTTTTGAGTATCCTTATCAAAGATATGGATTCTTGCAGTTTCAATAGCAATCTTAATGTTGTCACCTGCACGAGCCTGTGAACGAGAGGAAACTCTTGCTGTCATAGCCTGCTCACCAACAGAGAGGTAGAGGTAAATTTCAGCACCCATAAGCTCTGTTACGTCAACATCAACATCAATAACATTTTCAGAGAACTTCTGTAAGAAGATTTCTTCATCGTGAATACACTCAGGACGAATACCGATAACAACCTCTTTACCAATATATTCTTGAAGTGCCTCATCATTTGCCTTTTCTTCAGGAAGCTTAAGTGAGTGACCCTCGAAGGAAACAAATGTGTCCTCACCCTTCTTTTCAAGAACTGCGTTAATGAAGTTCATTTGTGGAGTACCGATAAATCCTGCAACGAACATATTAACAGGCTTGTCGTAAAGATTTTGTGGTGTATCAACCTGTTGAATAAAGCCATCCTTCATAACTACAATTCTTGTAGCCATTGTCATAGCCTCAACCTGGTCGTGAGTTACATATACGAATGTTGTACCAACTCTTTTGTGAATCTTTGTAAGCTCGGTTCTCATAGTTGCACGGAGCTTAGCGTCAAGGTTGGAAAGAGGCTCGTCAAGTAAGAATACCTTTGGATTTCTAACGATAGCACGACCCAAAGCAACACGCTGCTTCTGACCACCGGACATAGCCTTTGGCTTTCTGTCAAGCAAGTGAGTAATGCCAAGAATTTCAGCAGCCTCCTCAACACGTCTCTTAATTTCTTCCTTTGGTGTCTTTCTTAGCTTAAGACCGAATGCCATGTTTTCATAAACAGTCATATGTGGATAAAGAGCATAGTTCTGGAAAACCATGGCAATATCTCTATCCTTTGGCGCAATATCATTCATAAGCTTGTCGCCGATATAAAATTCACCCTCAGTAATTTCCTCAAGACCTGCAATCATACGAAGTGTAGTTGACTTACCGCATCCGGAAGGACCAACGAAAATAATAAATTCCTTATCCTCAACCTCAAGACAGAAGTCGGATACAGCAGTAACACCGCCTGGATATTTCTTGTAGATGTGCTTAAGTGATAAACTTGCCATTTTTTTCTCCTCGCCACTTAGGGCTTATTATGTAGATTTTACGGTCAAATTGACAAAAACGCAAGAAAAATGCCTATTTTTGAAAATAGCCGCAATACAGTTATTTTATTATATCTATATTATAACAGAAACATTTTGAAATTTAAATAGCTTTTTTACACAAAAATTACAGGCGTAATTTGTATAAGTTGCACAAATTACGCCTGAAAAATTGGGCAAAAATGCCAATGTGTCAAAATTGTAAATTGTTTAGAGCTTCATAGTTAAGCTAATGCGTTTTTTGTTGAGGTCAACGCCCTTAATCTTAACAGTTACAATATCTCCAACGCTTAAAGCCTCGCTTGGATGCTTAATAAACTTCTCGGAAATTTCTGATACGTGTACAAGTCCGTCCTGGTGTACACCAATATCAATAAATGCACCAAAGTCAATAACGTTACGAACAGTACCGGTCATAATCATACCGTCCTTTAAGTCCTCCATGCTCAAAACATCATCACGGAGAATAGGCAACGGTAAGGAATCACGCACGTCACGGCCCGGCTTTTCAAGCTCACCGATAATATCAAGTAAGGTAGGCTCACCGATTTCAAGCTCCTCAGCTAACTTCTTTGTGCCGTACTTAGCACATTTTGCTCTAATATCGGAAAGACCGCTGCCAACACTTTCAAGTGTGTAATCAAACTTTGCAAGAAGCTTCTTTGCTGCCTCATATGACTCAGGGTGAACACCTGTGTTATCAAGAATTTCATTTGAGTCGGGAACACGAAGGAAGCCTGCGCACTGCTGATAAGCCTTAGCGCCAATCTTAGGAACATTTAAAAGCTGCTCTCTCTTTGCAAACTCACCATTTGCCTCACGGTATTTAACAATGTTCTTAGCACAAGCCATATTAATACCGGAAATGTAGGAAAGCAGAGAATAGGAAGCTGTGTTAATATCAACACCAATTCTGTTTACACAGTCCTCAACAACGCCACCTAAAGCCTCATCAAGACGAGCCTGCTTCATATCGTGCTGATATTGACCGACACCAATTGACTTAGGGTCAATCTTAACAAGCTCTGCAAGTGGGTCCTGTAAGCGTCTTGCAATAGAAACAGCAGAACGCTGTGTTACGTCAAAGTCAGGGAATTCCTCAGCACCAAGCTTAGATGCAGAGTAAACAGAAGCACCTGCCTCACTTACCATAATATATTTTTTGTCGCTATTAAGAGATTTTAAAACTCCTGCAATAAAGATTTCGCTTTCCTTAGATGCAGTACCGTTACCAATAGCAACAACATCAACGTCATATTTTGTAATAAGAGCGGTTACCTTTTTGGCAGAGCCCTCAATGTCCTCTCTTGGCTTAGTTGGGTAAATAACAGCTGTGTCAATTACCTTACCTGTTTTGTCAACAACCGCAAGCTTACAGCCTGTACGGTAGCCCGGGTCATAGCCAAGAACTGTTTTGCCCTTTAGCGGAGCTTGCATTAAAAGATGCTTTAGGTTATCGGAGAATAGCTTAATAGCACCCTCACTTGCCTCATCAAATAATGCTGTGCGAATTTCTCTTTCAACAGATGGCTGAATTAATCTATCGTAGCTATCAACAATAGCAGAAGCAATATGCTCCTTTGCAGGGCTGTTTGTGTTTTTGATTATTTTACTAAATAAGAAGTTAAGAATAATTTCACTATCAACAGTAACACTTACCTTTAAGAATTCTTCCTTTTCACCTCTGTTAATTGCAAGAACACGGTGAGAAGGAATTTTTCTTACACTCTCACTATAATCATAGTAGGAGCTGTAAACAGAATCCTCGTCCTTTGCCTGCTTGGAAACAACTGTTCCGTGGTTGTGTGTAAGAGCACGAATGCTCTTTCTAAAGTCGGCGTTGTCGGAAATGTCCTCAGCAATAATGTCTTTTGCACCATTTAAAGCGTCCTCAGCAGTCTTAACGTGCTTTTTAGGGTCCTCGTTTTCAGTGTTAATATACTCGGCGGCAATTTCCAAAAGGTCCTTTTCATAAGCATCTCTTTGCTCCATAATAAGCTGTGCAAGTGGCTCAAGACCCTTTTCTCTTGCAATGGAAGCTCTTGTAGCTCTCTTTGGCTTATATGGACGGTAAATGTCCTCAACCTCAGTTAAAATCTGCGCCTTGTTAAGAGCCTCAACAATTTCATCGGTTAGCTTACCCTGAGCCTCAATTAAGGAGCGAACCTCCTCTTTTCTTGTTTCAAGGTTGCGAAGATACTTTAATCTTTCATCAAGATTACGAAGTACAGTATCATCAAGTGAGCCTGTAACCTCTTTTCTGTATCGAGCAATAAATGGAATAGTGTTTCCGTCATCAATAAGTCCAACGGTTGCCTCAACCTGACCTACCTTTAATTCAAATTCTTTTGCAAGTGTTTCAATAATGTTCATTTTCTAAATCCTCTAATTATGCTTTTTCAATGTAATCCTTTACAAAATATGTGTGGGTGTGTGCGTTATTTCCAAATTCATCACGAATAGAAATTCTAAAGTAAACATCGCTTTCACGTAGTGGAAATTCTGCGTAAGTAATTGTTTCGCCCTCCGGTGATGTTATATGTCTGTCATTTCTGCCATAGCCGTTAATGTTAACGTTAGTAACAGGAGTACATTCAATCTTTATCATATTGTCCTCTATATAAACAGACTTAAATAGCGGTGGGTTATCTCTACCACTTGAGCAGAAAATGTTACCCTTTTCCATAGCCTCAATAATTTGGTCGTATTTTAATTCCTTTGCTCCTATAAAGGTTGAGCCACCAAAGGACTCTCTTACACTGTCCCCGTGGTTGTGGTTGTCATCACCCATTGTGCAAACAAGATTGTACATACCGTTTCTTAACATATCATCATATATATAAGGGCAGTACTCACTACCTGTTTCAAGCTCGGTTGCATAGTTTAATATTTCAAGACCCCAAAGTCCTTCCATATTAATATAATCCTCTCGCTCATTAAGTGACCAATAAGGGTGATTAAGCTGTACTAAAAAGCCGGCATCGTTACATCTCTTAATAATCTCGTTAATGCCATCCTTGGAATATTCACGAATGTAGCCATCGCACTTAGTATCGGGATAGCGACTTTTCAAAATCCAATGCTGGTCAACGTGGGTAGCAGGCATAAAGGTGTTGTGCTGGTCCTTTGCAAAAATGTTTAGGTGAACGCACTTTTTACGTACCCAATCATTTGTACCTGCGTCAAATATTTGTGGGAATGAGGGAGTTGCCTCGTTAACTGCATATTCGCAGCTTGTAAGAGCCAAAAAGTCCTCATCATTCAAATCGGAATGGTCAAGCAAAACATCGTGGTCTGTGTATGCAACAATTGAATAACCGTGGTTTTTATAAACCTCTTTAACCTTTTCGGGAGTATAAGCTCCGTCAGAGTGAACAGTATGGCAATGAAAATTTGCCCTGTACCAGTTTAATTCGGGTGAAATTAAGTACTTTTTCATTTTTCTATCTCCTCATAATAATCACTTACTTTGTAATAATGGGTATGCGCATTACATCCGTACTTGTCACGCACAGTTACACGGAACATAATGTCCTGCTTGTCAAGTGGAAATTCTGCGTGGGTAATTTCTTCGCCCTCGGTTGGAGCAAATCGGAAATTGCGTCCCATACCTGTTACAAAAATGTCGGTTGCAGGAGTGCAATCAATCTTAATTCTGTTATCTTCAACATAAAGAGCATCAATTCTTGGTGGATTTTTACCACTTGCACAGTAAAAGTTACCCTTTTCAAGAGCATCCATAATCCGTGAATATTCAAGCTCCGCTGAGCCAATAATGGTAGAACCGCCAAAGGAATGGTCAAAGCTGCCGCCACGGTTGTGGTTGTCATCACCCATATTACAGAAAAGGTTAATGTTTTTGCCGCTTCTTACCATATGGTCATATATGTAAGGGCAATATTCAGCACCGGAAATGCGCTCTGTTGCGTAGTTCAAAATTTCAAGTGACCAAAGACCCTCAATGTTAAGGTAATCATTCATATCGTTTAAAGACCAGTTTGGATGGTGCAAGGAAACAAGAAAGCCCTTTTCATTAAGCCTTTTAACGGTTTCATTTATGCTTTCAAGTGTGTACTCACGTGTATAACCGTCACACTCAGCCCCTGTCATATCTCTGCCTTGGCTCTTCCACCAAGCAAAGGTGCCTTCATCGGTTGCAGGATGGAAAAGATTGTTCTTATCCTTTGCATAAACACCCAAATGTATAGTTTTGCGTGCGCGCCAAGCTTCCATGCTTCCACCCTCGGGAAACTTAAAGGCAAGCTCGGAGGTGTTAATAGAAAACTCACTTGAGGTAATAGCCAAAAAAGTGTCATCGGTTAAGTCATTATGCTCACGTATAATCTCGTGGTCTGTATATGCTACAATGGAGTACCCCATATTTTTATATGCCTCTTTAATTTCGGCAGGAGTGAAATGTCCGTCGGAAACAGTGGTGTGGCAATGCATATTAGCTCTGTACCAGTTTAATTCAGGTGAAATAATGTACCTTTTCATATTGTTTATTCCTTTCTCATACTTTAGCTATCAGTATATAAATAATTATTTTCCCAATTTGATTGGCTGATTCTCGACTGCTCCACTCTCAACGCTTCGCAGACCATTGTCAGAGTGCTTATTGTTGATTTGTAAACAGCTCTTCCTCTTCCTTAGTTAAATATCTCCACTCGCCTCTTTTAAGACAGGGGTCAAGAAGGATTTTGCCAAAGGAAATTCGTTCAAGATATGTAATTTTATTGTTTACCGCCTCAAGCATGCGCTTAATTTGATGGTATTTTCCCTCGGTTAAGGTGATTTCGCCCGTGCGCTCCCCTGTCAACGTGACAGAGCAGGGCTTTGTAAAATAACCGCCTATGTCAACACCCTTTTCAAGTGAGGCAACATCCTCTTTAGTTAAAGGAAGCTTAGCTTCAAATTTATAAACCTTAGAAACGTGATGCTTAGGGGACAAAAGCCTGTGCGCACCCTCCCCGTCATTTGTTAAAATAACAAGGCCTAAGGTGTTTTTATCAAGTCGCCCACAGGGGAAAAGACCCTTTCTTTGGTCCTCTGGGTCAACAAGGTCTAAAACAGTTTTTTCACGTGGGTCGTCAGTTGCACTAACATAGCCCTCGGGCTTATTTAGCATAATGTAGGTAAATTCCTTATATGTAACCTTAGCCCCACAAAAAACAATTTCATCCTTGTCAGGGTCAACCTGTACATCTGATTTTTTAACGGGCGTACCGTTTACAAGAATTTTGCCCATACGCGCAAGACGAGCGCTTTCGCTTCTTGTGGCTTTTCCCATTTGAGACAGTAGCTTGTCAAGACGCATAAGTACCCCCTTACAGAACTTAAAAAATCTATCCTTTATTATAACATATAATATATAAAAAGTAAACAATAAATTGATAAAATAAAAGCAAAAAATATGCATTGTCGCAAAAAATAAAAAATTTAATAAAATTGTTGATTTTGCCGTTTGAATATTGTATAATATAAGGGAAAAATTATATATAAGGAGATAATCATATGATTTATTCACACGAAGTTGAAAGCATGTGCTCCGTAGCTAAGGGCCCAAATCATGGTCCGGCTCCAATTCCTGAAGAGGGTAAGTGGGTACAGGCTAAGCAAATCACAGACATTTCAGGTTACACACACGGTATTGGTTGGTGTGCACCACAGCAGGGCGCTTGCAAGCTTTCCTTGAATGTTA
>JAGATW010000097.1 GCA_017621085.1 Clostridia bacterium
AAAATAATTTTAACAACCAACCATGAAGAACCATTTCACGGTTGAAAATATTTTAAACTTTAAACAGTGCAGATTTCGCAGAGCTTAAAAATATTTTCTCAAAAATGACAAAAAGAAAAGCCCTGCTAATGCAGAGCTTAAACTACAAATATTTACGAATATGGCGTTAGCGACGAAAGTGGGTGTTTTCGCAAGCGGCTCAGCGCGAAACCCCACTTCGCTCGCCTTCGTATTTTGTTTTAACTCAATTTGGGCTTTTCTTTTGCGTTTTTTCAGTTTGTTTTTCAGTTCGGTTTTGTTAGGCGTGTGCTTGTATTCGCCGAGCGAAGCGAGGCGACTTGTATATATACAAGCACACGCCTAACTGTCAATCGCATTTTTTGTGAGTTTTAAGAGGAGTATGAAGGTACTAAAATAACATTAAACAAAATACGCACCAAAGAATCCTGTCTACATAATGACGTAAAGGAAAATTTCTTTGGCAAACTAAAGTCGAGATATGTTATGGCGAAAATTTGAATTTTCTCGAAGAATTATTCAGAAGTTTGAAAAACACATACGTTACTAAAACAATTAAAGAACTTCAATAAAATTTAAAAGAATGAGCCCTGATACAATACAGAACTCATTCATAATCAATTTAATATTTTTTCTATTAACTTTTGGTTTTTTCAGTTCACAATGCTTTTTGTATTCATTCAGTAAGCAGTTTTGCTTGTGTGTAGTCCTGACAAAGCATTACATTGTCAATATAGAATGGCTTGTTTAGATATGCCCCTCCCTGCCAAAGCGAGCCGTAGAAATAGAAACCTGAAACAAGTGTATTTTCGTTCATTGATTTTGAACCTTGACGAAGGTCCTCTATTGCAAATGCAAAATAGCCTTTTTTACCATTAACTCCACTTGATTGGTCTATGCCAAAGCATC
This sequence comes from Clostridia bacterium, assembly GCA_017621085.1. GTDB lineage: Bacteria > Bacillota > Clostridia > Oscillospirales > CAG-272 > RGIG2000. The sequence continues at coordinate 928 of JAGATW010000097.1, forward strand.
CATCTCCACCATGAGAGAACTCAACCCACTCTGACGTGCCATCTGCAAGATAGTAAAATTTAGGGTTGGTGCCGTCGTTATCATCTGTTCTATATGGGTTTTCATATCCTTCAGCAGATGCAAGACCTACACATGCTTTTCTAAAATCAACGTTTGAAAAATCCATCCAAAGAACAATATATTTATTACTTCCTACCTTACCAACAGATGAAATGTCAATTACAAATTCAAAGTTTGAAACATCATCTCGAGAAACAGAAAGTGCATCAGAACTTCCCACTCCCATTCCCCCTGCTTTTTCAATCGTAACTGTTCCTTTAAGTCCCTCGTTTGCCCATCCGGAAATAATAGGGGCTGCATAATTACCCTCAAAGTCCTCTATTACAGTATCCTTCTCAATGCTTTCAAAATCATCAGGGTTAAGTCTTTCAATTAGATACTCAACATATGTTGGTACATTATCCATTTTTGCAGCATCAAGGTCTATTACGCGTGAGCCCTGAAATGCTGTGTCGTAATATGTTAGATCGCTTATGTTAGGCGATGAGGTTAGTTTAACTCCCTTATAGTTGTACATATAATCGTTTTTATGGTCATGTCCTGTTACAATTAGTTTAACATCACCAAGTTCAAAAATAGTTTCAAGCAGGTTTGTATCCGTATTTGACGGGCACATCGGCTCATTTAATGAACCCGAATATTCGTAAACTATTGTGGTATCATTCTTGTTTTCCTCTGCGACTCTATTTTCGATTAAAGGAATGTGGAATGCCATTATTCCCTTTACTGCTGTGCCGTTGTTGTATTCCTTAATCAAAAGTGATGTTTGTTTATACCAGCTTATTTGATTTGGCTTTATGTAATCATAGCCACCACCTGTGGCATATGCGCCAGAGTCAATTAGCCATACAAGTGAGCCTAGGCTTCCGTCCTTGTTGTAAACGCCATGTACATATGTGCCTGTGCCACTTAGCTCCTCTACATCCTTTGAAATGCAGTATTCGTAGCTTTCATAGATGGCTTGCTGAACCGAGTTGCTTAAAGCACTTTCGTGGTCATGGTTTCCATAAACATGGCACCAAGGAATTTGCTTTTCTTCAATGTAGCTAACTATTGCATCAATATTTTTGCGAAGCTTTTCCTCAGATGATGAGTTGATTGTGTTGTCGCCAGTTAAAATGATAAGATTGGGATTTATCTTATCTACAAGCATTTGCACTCTGCTCTTAACTGCTAAAACGGCATCCTGTGCTCCATCAACATTCATATGCACATCTGCTAAAATCATAACTCTAAATGAGCCATCCTCGTTATACTCAAGCTTATGCTTGCTTTCAAGAAGCGCCTCTACTTGCTCAATTACCTCTGTACTTGCATTGCTTTGCCATGCGTTGCTTGTGTTATCATTATCAATGTTGGTGTCGGTATCTCTGCTTGAATCTGTATTGGTGCCTGTGTCGGCTTCTGTATCCGTGCTAGTGTCAATATTTGTATCCGTGCTAGTGTCGGTGGTAGTATCGATATTAATATCTGTATTTATGTTCGCATCTGTGTTTGAATTTGTATCATTGCTTGAATCATCCTTACAGGATGCGCATACAAGAATGAGCATTAAGCACATAATTGCAACAACAAAGTGTAAAAATTTACTTTTCATTTTGTTCTCCTTAAAGATTTATTAAGTTATTGCTCGCCTACTATTGCGTATAGCTCTTTTCTTATTTTCTCTATGTAGGTTATGAATCACCATACAATCCACTACATAACAACTATTAGAAACAAATGTCTAACATTCTAATTGCTTATATAGTGGGCTTTTTAAAATATCTGAAGTCAATTTCAAAGAATATAAACTCAATACAACAATAGTTCGTTTTACCTAAAAAGCCATATAGATTTCTCTATACAGCTTTTCTGTTATTTAACTGAAAAATAGTTTGCCTATATCTATTAAGATATTCCCGCTTCCATCATCTTTTTTCTCAATCTCATAATTAGCAGCTTGACCCGATGAAGCAGTTAAAATATCTTCTGTTTCTACAACAGCCATTTCATATTTTGGTGTTACATATTTCATTGTGTTACCTCTTCATCAGTTGAAGGCTTTCCTACAATATCGTTATATGAAACGAAGCAATATTTTTCATTTTCGTTAGGTTCGACACCCTGCATATATGAATATTCTGTTGTTTCGCCATCTGTAACTGCTACATAAGCACCCATTGCAAGCTTAAGGTCTTTAGATTCATCTGTAAATCCAATTATTTTGAGTTCAAATGCTACAAATCCGTGATTTGAAATTTCAGCGACAATTGCATTGCTTGCTACTGTTCCACCCTCTGCAAATACATCATTTGTGCCAAGCTTTTCCTTTGCTACTGCAAATACACCGTATTTTAAGGTTTTGCCTGTTACGGTTTCGTATTCTGTAATAGCTTCATTGTTTACAGTATAACCAATAGCAATCCCACCTCTGCCATCCTCAGGGGCTGAGTAGCCAAGGCATTTAAAGAGTGCAGGCGCAACCTTATCATTATTTACATCATCGCATCTTTCACATTTATAACTATAATATCCATCATTTGAATAATTCTCATAAATCAAACCAAGAAAATCACTATGGTTGTGCCCAAGAACTGTATTTTCAATATTCACTGTTTCTATTTCTTTATTACAGAAACAGTATGTCGTGACAGTCTCATTAGTTGTGCAAGTTGCAGGTATAATCACAGATTTGCTATCTTCAGCGAAATGCATAGATTCTTCTGTCCAACTAACAGAGCCATACTTAAGCTCACACTTAACTCCAAGCTTGCAAAAGTGCAATATACTTCCATTATACTGCTTATATCCTACCGATACAGTAAATTCTTCTTTCGGAGTTGTTGTATTAGGTAAAACAAAATTAATTGCATATTCTATTCCCTCATTATGTGAGAAAGAGGTCATATTGCCGAGATATACAACGGTCTTAGTTGCTCCATTTTGTCCTGTTCCCGTATACATTGTGGTTGAATGAGATGTAATCTTATCACCAATAACTAATACATCATTAATATTTGTACAACCTCTTATACATTCACCAAGTTCGGTTAAGTTTGCCGGAAAATAATAAACTGACTCTCTTGCTGGAACATCTGTTTCTATATTTTCAACTACAAATGGCTTACTTACAAAGTACATGTTTGAACAATTATAAAATGCACCTGTATTATATTGATGTTTTACAAATCCTTCAAGATTTCTTGGAAGATATACCGCTTTTAAGCTTGTACAGCCACCAAATGTACTATAATTTATGGATTTTATGCTTTCAGGTAATGAAATCGCTTTTAGTGATGTGCAATTTAAAAATGTATTACAATCAATTGATGTAATTGTTGCACTTGGTGCAAATTCTGCATATTCAAGCGCTGAGCAACCTTCAAATGGCACTAGAGAATTGTTGCCTTTATATCCCAAATAAACGATTGATTCAGGAATATACACAGCCTTTAATGCTGTACTTCCCATAAAAGCGTTTTTGTTGATATGAGTAATTTGTCCCAAATCGCCTGCTTTTAGATAGATGTTGTGAAGGTTGGCAATTACAACGGTTGATTTACCATTAAATATATTGCCATTTACATCTGTGATGTTGAAATTTTGAATCTCTCTTGATGTTCCAGTTGTATATGCTGAATATGTTACATAGGGTGCCTGTGTGCTATCGGTATTATCCGCATAAACTTTAGAAAGTTTATCTTCGTCTTTATACCACATAAGTGGATGATAGTTACCCTCCGAGTCCTGCTCCCAAAGAGGATACTCTGTGCCATCAATGGTATATACTCTGTCATATGCTAAATCAGACGCACTGACTGAAATGGCAAAAAGGCAAACGAGCATTGCAACCATAAAAGCAACTAAAATAATTTTCTTTTTCATTTTTCTGTCTCCTTTTTGTTTTGATTTAATATAATTAAAGCACTGTGTGCCAATTAATCAAATTGCTTAATTGCCTGAGCAACGGACTGAGCACAAAGCTCTATCCCCTTGTCGCTTAAATGAATATTATCAAATTCCTTAACATTGCCGTTAATATCTTCGGCAACCACAGAATATAGGTCATTAATCTTCACTCCCATTTCCTTTAAACGAGGAACGATAATTTCGTTAAAGCGTTGAATTTTATCATTGTGAGTCCATTCAAACTTTTCCCTTACCGGCGTAGTAGTGGAAAAAATAACATTAGGCGTGATTTTTAAAAGCAATTTTGCAATGCGAGTCATATTTTCAATGTATTCCTCTTCTGTTGTAAAAAGTCCATCATCAAAAATTTCAGTGCAATCCCAATGACCATTATTCCAATGAATTACATCAGCATCCTTTATGCTATCATTTAAGTCAAAGAGCATACGAAGTGTATATTTTGAAAATCGACAATTATCATCAGGTTGAAAGACCTCGTATTTATCGCCTAATAGTTCAGGCACTCGCGGACCGTAGCCCCACAAACGACAAGAATCACCTAATAAAACAACCTTTTTCATAAATTTCTCCTTTCTTGTTTATTTTTACATCTTGTCTGTACAGTTTTTTAAACAGAATTACTTTACAAGCTATCAAAGTGCTTATTGTTTATACCCTTTCAATAATAAGTCCCTTGCCTTTACCGAATTTTGTGCCATCCTCATCATAATAAATGTTATACATTACATTTTTATAGTTTAAATTTTCCACCTTGAACCACTTCCAAATACCAATTATGCGTGGCTTTACGACAAGCGTTTGTGCTGTTATATCAATACCTATAAGTCCGCGAAGAACGAGGTCGATAAAAGTGGAGTGGTTATAATCCTTACCTCTTTCATAACCGCCCTTTTCAGCCCTCCAGCCTAATGCTTTGAGCTTTTCTCTTGAGGACCATATAGGCTTATCGGGATACATAACCTCATCAATAAAGCTATGCTTGCCCTTGTCGTCAACTATATAGTGCATATCTGCATAGGTGCGTATAAAATTATACAAGTCATAATTTGTAATAACATATTGCTCATAACCATTAAGCAAAGAAATAACGCTACTTATTGTCTGTGATGTAGCAAAAGGCCAAACGTAACCATTCCACAAGCATTCGTGAGGCATATCATATAAGAAACGCTGATGAGACATATCTGCGGTAGCAAATCCCGTGCTTGCCTTGAAGCATCCTTCATCCTTCAAATATTTAAACATACTCGCTTTATCAACATCGGGCATACAATAAATCCACGGAATGTATCCTATAAGTTCTCGTGCGTTCATTTCAAAGCAAATATTCTTGTAAGAAATGTCCGAGTTTATATTATCAGTGTGAATGGCTTTGTAAAAATCTCCATCCCACAGTTTTTCATCCACAAGTTTTTTAATGTTTTTTGCTTTATTTTCATAGATTTGGGATTTTTCGTTATTCCCAACAAGCTTAAATATTTTTGAAAGTGTAACAGCATCTCCGTACATATAAGCATTCATTGTAGGACGCAAGCCTTTAATTGATTTTGCTGTTATTCCTTCGACAAAACCATTTTCTATCCATTCATCGTGCTTTTTCTTTCCGGCAGGTTGAGGCGTTGACCCACTGATTGACCACTCCATAGCATCGTTGTTGTCAAAGGACCAATAAAGACCGCTATCGGTTAAATGCCGGCTTTCCCATTCCTTGAAATAGCGTTCAAATTTGTCAGCTTTTTCCATTATGAGAATTTCGTTTCCTGTTACGCACAAAAACTCATACATAGCGGTAAGAGCAGGAGTGGAATAGTTATAAGCACGTCCGTCCTTGTTTTCTAAAAAGAATAAAAGATAGTCATTAAGCTTTTTAGCGTTTGCAAACCAACGATACTCGTTAAGATGGTGGAACAAAGCTGCATTTATTGTATTATGCTTTCCAGACCACGGAACCTTTGGCAAGAATTCGGTCATCATAAGTCCGTCTTCGGTATTTTTAAGATGCTTTCTTATAGTCCATGAACGAAAAGCAAAGGTTTGTTCAATAACCTCATCCGGACATTCTAATCTTGGGGCATTATCCTGCAAAAAGCGATACGCTTTTTCATTTGGAACTGCTTGAATAACCGTTTCCTCATCGTTTGAGTTAAATTTATCTACATATGCTTTAAGTTTTTCATTTGGGAATAAATCGCGGTTTAGGAAACTTGCAAAGCCTATATATTCATCGTCCTTGCATCTGCCGTTATAGTAGACTCTCCACTCGCCGAGTTCATCTAACCAAATTGCACTTGGTTTGTAGGTAGCATCACCGTCCCATTCACTTAATGTAGGAGTTATGATAGGATTAAGAGGACTCCTTTTCCAACCTGTAATTCCGTTTTCCGAACGAGCTACACAAATTCGTGCCGTGTGAATGTCCTCATATCCTATATAGAATATAAGGTAACCCATATCTTCTGTATGAATAACCTGACATCCACCCAAACGGTCCTGCTCAAACTTGTTTTTCCAACTTTTTGTGAGAATAGGATTCGTTTTGTGTTTGTTAAAATGCACTCCATCGAAGCTTTCTGCATAGCAAATGTAATTTGGCTCATATGTTTCACCCGAGGAATACCACATTTTATATACTCCGTTTTCGTAAAGAACACAAGGGTTCATAACAGAGCATCCTTCATAAGGAAATTCGGACACAAGAATAGGTTCTTCTTGCAAGCGTTTAAAATGTATTCCATCAAAACTTTCAGCAATTCCAATATAACTGAACATATCGTTTTGTCCAGTGTAATACATTTTATATATTTCGTCAATCTTAATAACACAGTTTCGATTGATACGATTTTCCCATCCTGAGTCCTTATTTGGATAAAGTGTTATTATAGGTTCTGACCAATTGATTCCGTCATCAGAAAAAGACACTGCGGTAGCCGACTCTTTTCTCCAAGAAAAATCCATTCTGAGCTTACCATTATCTCGCCAGACGTACGCATCGAAGCAGGTGCCAAGCTCTTTTCCTCCAAGCACGGGATTTTTTTCATATTTTAAAAAACTATTGACCATTTGTATTATCCCTTCTTGACAACGCTTTTTCTTCATTGTATAATTAAAGTATACACTATAAATACACTCTTTTCAATAACATTATGTATGCAAAAATATGCAGTTTGTAAGGTGCAAAATGGATATAAGAAATGAAATAACCTCAAAATACGTGAAATACTTTTATGCTGGCTATGATAAGCTTTTTCCACTTTTTAACTGGTGTGGTGAGTTCGTTTGCGAGAAAGGCTTCTTTATTTCTCGTTCTAACCCCGATTTTTCCATGGCTATTCATACGCTTAATGGTCAAGGGACACTTATGCTTAATGGAAATCGTTATTCGCTTTCCAAAAATAGCGTTGCTTTCCTTTGTAAAAATGATGAATACTCTTATTTTCCTGCAGGGGATAGTTGGCACTTCAAGTTTGTTCATTTCAAAGGAGATGTAGTTCACAATATCTTGCGTGAAACAATTGCTCTACGTTCTCCAGTCTTTGCGTTTTTAGATATAAACGGAAGTTTTGACAATATTATAGAGTGTGCAAGAATCAAAGCAGATGAAAAATATGCAGCAGAATCAATTTTCAAGCTTCTTCACGCTTGCTATTTCGGTGAACAAGAGCATATTGGCAATCCTGTGATTTATAAAATAAAAGAGTTCATTAAAAGCAATTTATCCGCAGATTTATCCGTTCTTGAACTTGCGAAACAGGTTGGATTATCTCGTCCGTATTTTACGGAGTTGTTCACAAAAGAAACAGGAGTTTCTCCAACAAGCTACATAACAGAAGAACGGTTAAAATATGCAAAGGAATTACTTTTCACAACCGATTTACCCATATCGGAAATTGCCACTAATGTAGGATATGAGGACGTATCGTCATTTATAAGATTTTTCAAAAAACATATGGGCAAAACACCTCTTGATTTGAGAAAAAGCAATCCTTTTAGTTGATATTGCGCCAATTAGGTTTATGAATATTTTTTAATTAGTTTCCAAAGCAAAAACTAAAGCCACTATTTTTCAAGTGGCTTTGGAATATTAGTTGTTAGTTAGAGCATCAAGCAATATTTTTATTCCAAGCCTCATTCCATATGTAAAGGCTGTTTCTTGTAATATGCTTGAGCATTCACAGTATAGGTCTGTGTATTTCTCAAATTTTTGCTTTTGCTCTTTGGTGAAATTAGCAGTTATTTTTTCTTCTGCTATTTCTATTTTTGCGTAAAGCTCTTTAATTTCAGGTGTTATGGTATTAACATCTACTGACGGATTTATC
>JAGATW010000098.1 GCA_017621085.1 Clostridia bacterium
CTATGGCTTTTTGCCTTTGAAATCTAATTTCATATTTTGATAGGAAATCGTACCACAAATGATTTTCCTGCGGTGTTGCATTTTTACGAAGATTTCTTGCAAGAGTAATATTCTTTTCGTTGTAATCAAGCGACATATATACTCCTCCAAAGTTTTATCCTTTCCGTTATATCACAAATCGGCAGAGAAAACAAGTTCTCTGCCGAAATTTGTAAACATCCTTATGAGAACGAGCCTAAATTCGTCCCTTTTGTGTTTTTACGTATTTGTAGCTTATAGCTTTTGCATTAGCAAAAATATCACGTTGCGAATGCAACATATCACTCTTGCAGGAATGCAAGAATACAGCTCGCCACAGGCGAATATCACTGTAATTTGCGTTTTCGCAAATTACTTCTCTACCTCTTCCATACCGAAGGCTTCCATAATGTCGCCCTCCTTGATGTCGTTAAATCTGTCAAGGCCAACACCGCACTCATAGCCTGCGTTAACCTCTTTTGCATCGTCCTTAAATCTCTTAAGGGATGCGATTTTGTCTTCAGCTATAACGATACCGTCACGGATAATTCTGATAGATGCAGAACGGACTATCTTACCGTCTTGAACGTAGCTTCCCGCAATTGTACCAACGTTTGGAACTCTAATGGTTTGTCTTACCTCGGCATGACCATAGATTACTTCCTTGAAGGTAGGAGCAAGCATACCCTTCATTGCAGCCTCTATTTCCTCAATGATTTCGTAAATAATTCTGTGTGTTCTTATATCAACATTCTGTCTTTCGGCAGAGTCAATAGCATTCTTATCAGGACGTACGTTAAAGCCTACGATAATAGCATTTGATGCAGCGGCAAGCATAACGTCGCTCTCTGTAATACCACCTGCGGCGGTATGAATTACATTAACCTTAACCTCAGCGTTTGAAAGCTTAACAAGGGATGCCTTTACAGCCTCGCAAGAGCCACCAACGTCAGCCTTAACGATAATGTTGAGCTCCTTAACGCCATCACTGATTTGACTGAATAGGTCATCAAGGTTAACCTTAGCATTAGCCTTAAAGATTTCCTCCTTAGCCTTTGCCTTTCTTTGCTCTGCAAGCTCTCTTGCCATTCTTTCATCCTTAACGGCATTAAACTCATCACCTGCGTTTGGCACCTCGCCAAGACCCGTAATTTCAACAGGAACAGATGGGCCTGCCATCTTTTGCATTTTTCCTGTATGGTCTGTCATTGCTCTTACTCTACCAACAGCAGTACCTGCAATTACAACATCGCCTGACTTAAGTGTACCGTTTTGTACAAGGATTGTTGCAACAGGACCTCTACCCTTATCAAGCTTAGCCTCAATTACAATACCCTTTGCAAGTCTGTCGGGGTTTGCCTTTAATTCCTTAACCTCGGCAATTAAAAGAACACTTTCAAGTAGGTCATCAATACCCATCTTTGTGTGGGCTGAAACAGGAATACACATAATATCGCCACCCCATTCCTCAGGAACAAGGTCATATTTTGTAAGCTCCTGCTTAATGTTATCAGGGTTAGCAGTTGGCTTATCCATTTTATTAATAGCAACTACAATATCAACACCTGCAGCCTTTGCGTGGTTAATAGCCTCAACCGTTTGTGGCATAATTCCGTCATCTGCCGCAACTACGATAATTGCAATATCAGTTGCCATAGCGCCTCTTAAACGCATAGCGGTAAATGCCTCGTGGCCGGGGGTATCAAGGAATGTAATGTCCTTGCCATTAATGTTTACTCTGTAAGCACCAATATGCTGTGTAATACCACCAGCCTCGCCTGTGGTAACGTGTGTGTGTCTGATTGCGTCAAGAAGTGATGTTTTACCGTGGTCAACGTGACCCATAACGCAAACAACAGGCGCTCTTTCAACTAAGCTGTCCTCAGAGTCAACCTCCTCCTCGAATAGCTTTTCCTCAATTGTAACAACAACCTCCTTTGAAACCTTTGCGCCAAGCTCATCACCGATGAGATAAGCAGTATCGTAGTCAATAACCTCGTTAACGGATGCCATAACGCCCATTAACATAAGCTTTTTAATAATTTCGCCGGAGTTTACCTTTAATCTTGATGCAAGCTCGCCAACTGTAATTTCATCGGGAACTGTTATGGAAAGCTGAGTGTTTTTAGCCTTTTCAAAGGCAGCTCTCTTCATCTTTTCCATAGCTGCGCGCTCCTTTTCCTTTTTGGAGCTGTAATTATCTCTGTTGTTTTGCTTCTTTAGCTTTTGCTTACCACCATTGCCATAGTTTTCGTGGCTTGCTGCGTAGCTATCAAACTTTTCATCGTACTTAGACAAGTCAACATCGGAAATTCTTGTATCAACAACCTTGGTTTCACCTGTCTTAGTCTTAATCTCAATTACATTGCTTTCAGGTCTTTTTGGCTTTGGTGTAACATTGTAGGTCTTCTTTTCGCCCTTGTCCTTATCGTAGCCACCATAATTGCCTCTTGTATCCTGATTGCCTCTGTTCTCCTTATTAAATGGCTTATCCTTGTTCCATTCCTTCTTTTCGCCCTTGTCAAAGCCACCTCTTGTGTCCTGGTTGCCTCTGTTTTCTTTGTTAAACGGCTTATCCTTGTTCCATTCCTTCTTTTCGCCCTGTGGCTTGCTGTCCTCTTTCTTAGGCTCAACCTTTGGCTCTTCCTTCTTTTCAACCTTTGGCTCTGCCTTAGGCTCAACCTTTGGCTCTTCCTTCTTCTCTGTCTTAGGCTCAACCTTTGGTTCTTCCTTCTTTTCAACCTTAGGCTCTGCCTTTGGCTCTTCCTTCTTTTCAACCTTAGGCTCAACCTTTGGCTCTTCCTTCTTTTCTACCTTAGGCTCTTTTTTAGGCTCAGCCTTCTTTTCTGCCTTTTTAGGCTCTTCCTTCTTTTCAGCCACAGGCTCGGTCTTTACTGCCTCTTCCTTTGGCTCTGCCTTTTTAGATTTCTTTTTGCCAAGAGCAATTGTTGTCTTGCCATCAAGATAATCATTTATTCCCTTGCATTGATTTTCAAGGGTTAGTACATTTAGTACTGTTGAAATTTCGTCTGCCTCTATATTAGCGCCGGATTGGCGTGCGCCTAAGCCTGCCCTCTCAATTAACTCAAGAGCATCCTTTATATCAAGGTTAAAATCACTTGCAAAATCCTTTATACGTGCCATATCCTTTACCTCGTTTCTTTAGATATAAGAGTAAGTAGTTCCTTGGAAAAATTTTCATCATTTATGCCAATTACGCAAACTGATGAAAGCTTGCCGATTGCGTGGGCAATTTCTTCACCATTGTAATCTGTTTTTACACAACGTGTATTATAGAATTTACATTTATCGGTTATTTTCTTTTCAGTATTCTGAGAAGAATTTTCTGCATATATAACCAGCTTTATTTTTCCGCTTGGGAGTGCTTTTGTCACCAAGTCGGTGCCGGTTATCAACGCCCCTGCTCTTTTAGCAAGACCAAGCATAGATAAAAATTTACTATTCAATACTATCAAGCTCCTTTGAAAGCGCTTCTATTAGCTCTTCACCTATTTGTACCTCTAAATTTGTTTGTAGCCTTTTTGCCTTTATTGCTTTCTTTAAGCAAGCCTTATCTCTACAAAGGTATGCGCCTCTTCCTGACTTTTTTCCGGTTATATCTATTAAAACCTCATTTTCGGGAGTTCTTACAACTCTTATAAGGTCCTTTTTAGGAAAGGATTGCATACATCCAAGACAACGTCTTAGCGGTACCTTTTTGATTTTTTCCATCAAACCATCTCCTCTTTAGGATTATTCGCTCTTTATGTCAATCTTACAGCCTGTAAGTCTTGCAGCCAAGCGCGCATTTTGACCCATCTTACCAATAGCCAAGGAAAGCTGGTCTGCGCTAACTGTTGCTCTTGTTTGTCTGTCTCCTACCAACTCAACGTCAATAACGGTAGCAGGTGAAAGGGCTGCCTTAACATATTCGCAAACATCATCGTTATAAGGAATAATGTCAATCTTTTCCCCATTTAATTCATTTACAACTGCGTTAATTCTTGCACCCTTGTTACCAATGCAAGAGCCAACTGCGTCAACCTCAGGGTCTCTTGAATATACTGCAATTTTTGTTCTTGAGCCTGCCTCACGGCTAACACTCTTAATAATAACTGTGCCATCTGTAATTTCAGGTACTTCAGTTTCAAAAAGTCTTTTTACAAGATTTGGATGAAGTCTTGTCAAGGAAACAAGAGGACCCTTTTCGTTAGCACCGTTTACCTGTGTTGCAAACACCTTAATTCTGTCATCAACCTTTAAAACCTCGCCGGGAATTTGCTCACTCTTAAGAAGTACAGCCTGTGAAATGCCTGTATCAACTACTACATTGCCTGTTGAATCCTCAACCTTTGTAACAATGGCAGATAGCATTTCTCCCCTTTTATCCTCGTATTCCTTAGCCTGATAGCTTCTTTCAGCCTCACGAATACCTTGAATAATAACCTGCTTTGCGTTTTGTGCGCTTAAGCGTCTGAACTCCTTTGTTTGAAGCTCATACTCGTAGTCACTACCAACGCTTCTCTTACGGGAACGAACCTTGAGCTTTTTGCCCTCAGCCTTCATTTTAATTTCAAATTCTGTGATTTGGTCCTTTGTAATTTCAGATTGTGGGTCTGTAACCACGCTTACAATCTTGTACTTACGATAAACCTTAATGTCCTGCTTTTCATCATCGATTACAACTGAAATATTAGTTGTGCCAAGCTCTCTTCTGCAAGCAGTAGCCAAAGCTGCCTCAACCTTTTCAATCATATACGCTTTTGGAATGTGGCGCTCCTTTTCAAGTAAATCAAGGGCTTCAAAAAATTCCTTATTCATTTTAAATCTCCTTTATTAAAATTCAAAATAGATATTCATTTTACCAATAGCTTTTCTTGGAATTTCAACTGCTTCGTCAACATCAAGAACAACTATTTCATCATTATAGGAAACAAGCTCTCCTACATATTCCTTAAATCCGTTAAGCGGTGCATACAGGCGCACCTGTACTGTTTGACCTATACAATGCTCTAAGTGAAAATCGTTTTTAATTTCTCTTTCCACACCCGGTGAGGAAATTTGCAAGGTGTAAGCCTCCTCAATAGGATTTTCCTCATCTAAAACAGGGTCAATGGCACGAGAGTATTTTTCACAATCCTCGATGTTAACGCCCCCGTCCTTATCAATGTCGATACGCAAAAACCATTCCGTACCCTCTTTTACATAATCAACGTCCCACACCATATAGCCAAGCTCATCTGCTATTTTTTGCGCAATTGGTGTAACCCTGTTAACTATGCCCTTGTTCGATTTCATCATAGTTCATCGTAGTCCCCCTTAACACATATTAATTTATAAAAGAGAGAGTGAACTGCTAAGTCCACTCTCGCCTCGGTATAAACTGCTTGGATTATAACATATATTTTTCCAAATTGCAATAGTTTTATTAATATTTTTTAAAAATTATTATTCTTTATATTTACAAAGAGCTATTTTTGTGCTACAATAATTCAAAATAAACGGAGTTGATTTTTTGGAGAATAAATATTCACTAAAGGGTGTGCTTATTGCACTTGCAAAATGTATCTTATTTTTTGCCCTTTATCTTTTAATGCAAATAGTATCTGTGGCTCTGATAACACTTGCTTTGGGTCTTTCATCCCCCGAAAAGCTTGAATATCTGACACAAATGAGTGTGGAGCTTAATATTATAGCAGGCTGTATTACTATTTTAATTTTTGCCCTTTTGGCAAAGCTGTTTAAAACGTCATTAAGCGAAATGGCGCATTTTAATAAAATGCCGCCTCGCTTTATACTTTCAATGATAGTTATGGGCGTTGCAACCTCATATATTGTGGCAATGGCGCTTACAGGTCTTGAGCTTTTAGACCTAATTCCCGATAGCTGGGTGCAGGTGCAAAATGACACATATGAGGATGTTGTAAGCGCAAGTCCCCTTTTGCAAGGATTATTTGTTGGTATTATTGCCCCCTTGCTTGAGGAAATTTTATTCAGAGGCTGTATGCTTGGCACATTGAAAAAGGAAATGCACCCTTGGATTGCCATTTGTATTTCTGCTCTTTTCTTCGGTCTTGCACACGGTACTCCACTTGGAATTATTTACGCAACCGTCTTAGGACTTATAATGGGCTGGCTAATGGTAAGGTTCAATTCAATTTTACCAAGCATTTTGTTCCATGTAGCATATAACTTAACTGTGTCCTTCGGTGGTGGCTTAACAATATTTACCATGATTTTGCCAATTCCAATTCTTATTTTAGAAATTGTTGATATAATAAAATATTTTAGAGGTAAACAATTATGAAGCTTTATAATACACTTACAAAAAAGGTTGATGAATTTGTTCCAAATGAAGAGGGCAAGGTTAAAATGTACACCTGTGGCCCGACAGTTTATCACTTTGCCCATATAGGCAACCTTCGTTCTTACATTATGGAGGACGTTCTTGAAAGATTTTTGCGTTTTTACGGCTACGACGTTACAAGAGTTATGAATATAACCGACGTTGGTCACCTTTCAAGCGACGGTGACACAGGCGAGGACAAAATGCTAAAGGGCGCTAAGCGTGAAAAGAAAACAGTTATGGAAATAGCTGAGTTTTACAAAAACGCATTCTTTAGCGACTGCAAAAAGCTTAACATTAAATACCCTGACATAGTTGAGCCTGCAACAAATTGTATTGGCGATTTTATTAAAATGATTGAGGCTTTAATAGAAAAGGGCTATGCGTATCTTGCTAACGGAAATGTATATTTTGACACCTCTAAGGTGGAAAACTACAATGCTCTGACAGGTCACTCAAGTGATGAATTAATGGTTGGTGTACGTGATGATGTTTCCGAGGACTTAAACAAGAAAAACAAGAGTGACTTTGTTCTTTGGTTTACAAAATCCAAGTTTGACGACCAGGAGCTTAAATGGGACAGCCCTTGGGGTGTTGGTTATCCCGGTTGGCATATTGAATGCTCCTCAATTTGTATGAAGCACTTAGGCTCAAAGCTTGACATTCACTGTGGCGGTGTTGATAACATTTTCCCACACCACACTAACGAAATTGCTCAAAGCGAGGCTTACACAGGTGAAAAATGGTGTAACTACTGGTTCCACGTTCACCACTTAAATGACGAAACAGGAAAAATGAGCAAGTCAAAGGGCGATTTCTTAACTGTTTCCTTAATTGAAAGCAAGGGCTATAACCCACTTGTTTATAGATTTTTCTGCTTACAATCCCATTACAGAAAGCCACTTGTATTCTCCTATGAGGCACTTGACCAGGCAAGCGCAACATATAATAAGCTTGTTCGCAGAATTGCAGGTCTTAAGGCAGGCGACGATGTTGACAACGAATTTGTAAAGAGCGCTAAGGCTACCTTTATTGAAAAGGTTGGTAATGATATGAATACAGCTCTTGGAATTACCTGCATTTACGATATTTTAAAGGCGAATACAACCGATGCATCCAAGCTTAAGGCAATTGAGGAAATTGATAACGGTGTTCTTTGCGTTGGTCTTATCGACTCTGCTAATGCACTTAATAAGCAGGCAGAAGTAAAGACAGAGGAAGCAAGCACAAACGACAACATTGACCCTGAGCTTAAGGCTAAAATCGAGGGCTTGATTAGCGAAAGAGCAAACGCAAAGAAGGAAAAGAACTTTGCAAGAGCCGATGAAATAAGAAGCATTCTTGCCGAAATGGGCGTTACCATTAAGGACACCCGTGAGGGCACAACCTACACATTAAATTAAAGCAAAAAATCTCCAAATGCACATAATTTGGAGATTTTTATATGAGGTTTAAATATGGCAAACAATTGTGAAAGCTGTGAATATTACGACTACGATGAGGAGTATGAGGAGTATATTTGCAAAATTGATATGGACGAGGACGAGTATCTTCAGTTTATAACAAATAAGCAAAGCTCCTGTCCCTATTACAAATATTACGACGAATATAAGTCTGTTCAAAAGCAAAACTAAGCAAGCAGACACAGAGGGGGCTGCTTGCAATGATATTGTGCTTTTCGCACAGTGATATTTGCTTCGCAAGTGATATAGTGCAAAGCACTGTGATATTTTTGCTAAAGCAAAAGAGATAGGCTACAAACGCAAAAGACGGAGTGTTTTTAGCCTTGTTTAGAGTTGCAATTACAATGTATTGTATGGGTCGACGTCCCCGACGACCCGTTGCGCGAAAAAAATGCGTGATAATATGCAACGCATTTTGCGTTGATAAGGTAATACAAGAAAGAGAGGCTATTGCTATGGATTTTACTAAAAAAGTAATACTTGCGCCTATGGCAGGAGTTACTGACTATGCCTTTCGCAAAATTGCAAGGCGATTTGGTGCCTCATACTGTGTTAGCGAAATGGTAAGCAGCAAGGCAATTCACTTTAAGGACAAAAAAACCGCCACTCTTGCGGAAATAAAGGACGACGACAGACCCTTGGGTATTCAAATTTTTGGCAGTGACCCAAAAATTATGGCAGAAAGCGCGTATCTTTTATCTACTGCCACCTATGAGCATAGAAAAAACGATAATCTACCAGAGGTTATTGACATTAATATGGGCTGTCCTGTTAAAAAGATTGTATCAAGCGGTGACGGAAGCGCCCTTTTAAAAAATCCTGCCTTATGTGGAGAAATTATAAAAGAGGTTGTAAATGCGTCAAGAGTGCCTGTTACCGTTAAGATACGTGCAGGCTGGGACAAAAACAGTATAAACTGCACAGAAATTGCAAAAATTGCAGAGCAAAACGGAGCAAGCGCCATTTGTATTCACGGACGCACAAGGGAGCAAATGTACGAGCCTTATGCAAATTGGGACTACATAAAAGCTGTTAAGAATGCGGTTTCAATTCCTGTTATTGGTAACGGTGATATCTTTTGCGCCGATGACGCTGTTAGAATGATAGAGGAAACAGGGGTAGATAGCGTAATGATAGGCAGAGGAGCTATGGGAAATCCCTTTATTTTTGAGGAAATCAAGTGCTATTTTGACAAAAAACCGTACACGCCCCCCACTATTTTTGAAAAAATCAAGGTTGCCATGGAGCACGTTTTGAGCCTTATTTCCGAAAAGGGCGAGAAAATTGCCATTTGCGAGGCACGCAAGCACCTTTCTTGGTATTTAAAGGGCGAAAAGGGCTGTGCAAGCGCCCGTGCCCAAATAAACAGTGCCACCACTCTTGAGGAATTACGTCAAATAATAAATGCTGATTTTGGCACAAGCATATAGTAAAAAGATAAAAAGCAGAAGGAAAAGGGTGTTGTCCTTATCGGAGAAATTTTATAAGGGGTATGGGCATAGCCCTGTGCATTTGTTAAACAAATGCGAAACTTGCAATAAAAACAGAAGAGAGAGTAACGCGGTTACAAAATCCCGTGAAGCTCTCTCTTTTTCTGCTTTTTTAGTGATATTCTTTGCTTTCGCAAA
>JAGATW010000099.1 GCA_017621085.1 Clostridia bacterium
GCCATATGAGGGCGTAGAAAAGCTTGTTGAGTTTATGAAGGAATTTGCAAAAAACAATCCAAAGGCGTAAGAGGTTAATTATGAAAAATATTAAGTTAATGAATAAAATTGCTAAGGTTGGAACTGATATTTTCGACAGAAGCATATATAATGTAGCAGAGGATGTATCAAATGCAGATGCAATAATGGTTCGTTCTGCCGCTCTTCATGAAATGGAGTTTAATCCTGAGCTTGAGGCAATTGCTCGTTGTGGTGCAGGTGTAAATAATATTCCGGTAGAAAAATGCACAGAAAAGGGTGTTGTAGTATTTAACACACCGGGTGCTAATGCGAATGGTGTTAAGGAGCTTGCAATTTGTGCGCTTATTCTTGCAGCAAGAGATGTTGTTGGTGGAATCAAGTGGGCAGAAAGCTTAAATGGTCAAGAAGGTGTTGCTAAGCTTGTTGAAAAGGGCAAGGGAGCTTATGTTGGTAATGAGCTTGTTGGTAAAAAGCTTGGCGTTATTGGTCTTGGTGCTATTGGTGGTATGGTTGCCAATGCTGCGAATGCTCTTGGTATGACCGTTATGGGCTGTGACCCATACATCACTCCACGTGCGGCTTGGAGCTTAGCACCTTCAATAAAGCAAGCAGCAAGCTATGAAGAAATTTACAAGTCCTGCGATTATATTTCTATTCATGTTCCGGCAACTCCACAAACAAAGAATATGATTTGCGAAAAAACTCTTGCTATGATGAAGGATGGAGTTAAAATTATCAACCTTGCAAGAGCGGACCTTGTAAATGCTGACGATATCAAGAAAGCAATTGCAGAGAAAAAGGTTTCAAAGTATATTACAGACTTCCCAACTGAGGCTACTGTTGGAGTTGAAGGAATTATTAACATTCCTCACTTAGGTGCTTCTACATTCGAGTCTGAGGATCATTGTGCAGTAATGGCAGCAAAACAGCTTGACGAATATTTAAAATCCGGAAACATTGTTAACAGTGTTAACTTCCCAAATGTTTCCTTAGCACATAATGCTGCTGCAAGAGTTTGTGTAATGCATAAGAATATTCCTAATATGATTTCACAGATTACTGCTGCTTTCGCATCTTCCAATGTAAACATTGAAAATCTTGCAAATGGCTCAAAGGGCGATGTTGCATATACAATCGTTGAAACAAACGATAAGGCTGATGAAACAATCCTTAATAATGTATCTGCTATCGAGGGCGTATTCAAGGTAAAGTGCTATTAATTCTCGCAACAAAAGCAATAGCTTTTGAACAATAATTTAATCCTTTTTTACGGAAACAGGCATCCATTGGGTGCCTGTTTCTGCATAATTAAGCAAAATTGTAAATAATATATAATGATTTTTATTAACAATATTTCTATTGACAACAAAAGGAAATAGTGGTAAAATTAAAACAATAAGGGAGTAATCGGCGCTAACCCGTAGTAAAGTCAACATCCTGATCTTAAGATCTGGCTTTATTTCAAATGATGAGACTTATCTGTTTCTACGGATAGGTCGTTTTTGTTTTTATGCCGAAATTATAATTTGAGAGGATTTAAATGAAAGAGTATTTAAAAAACTCAACAGAGGTTCTTGATGAATTAAATGTAACCGAGAATGGCCTATCCTCAAGTGAAGCTATGGCTCGTTTAGAGAAAAATGGCAAAAATAAGCTTGCAGAAGGCAAAAAAGAATCATTAATTCACAGATTTTTTAAACAGCTTGCTGAGCCAATGACAATTATTTTGCTTGTTGCCGCATTGATTTCCGGAATTTTGGCTATTGTTGAACATGAGTTCCCAACTGATGTAATAATTATTATGGCAGTTGTTTTAATCAATGCTGTATTGGGTGTTATACAAGAAAGCAAGGCGGAAAAGGCTTTAGAGGCGCTTGAAAAAATTGCTGCAGCTACCTCAAAGGTAATAAGAGATGGTCATCAAATTTCCATAAAAAGTGAAGATTTAGTAGTCGGTGACATAATTGTTCTCGAAGCAGGTGATGCAGTTCCTGCCGATTGTCGTATTATCGAATGTGCAAGCCTTAAAATAGAAGAAGCTGCCCTCACAGGAGAGAGTGTTCCTGTTGATAAAAAAGAAGGCGCTTTAGAGGCAGGAGCTAACGGTGATGTTCCTTTAGGAGACCGTAAAAATATGGTGTTTATGGGAAGCACGGTTGTTTATGGTCGTGGTAAGGCTGTTGTTGTTGCAACTGGTATGGATACCGAAATGGGTAAGATTGCAGATGCTCTAACAAGTGCACAAGAGGGTAAAACTCCACTGCAAATGAAGCTTGCTCAGTTAAGTAAGATTCTTACTTATCTTGTAATTGGTATATGCGTAGTAGTATTTGCAATAAATGTTATTCGTTCATTAGTTACTGATGGAACAATCGACTTTGGCACTGTTCTTGATACATTTATGGTAGCCATTTCATTGGCTGTTGCCGCTATACCTGAAGGACTTGCAACTGTTGTAACAATAGTTTTATCTATTGGTGTTACAAATATGTCAAAGCGAAATGCTATTATTAGAAAGCTAACAGCTGTTGAAACTCTTGGCTGCACACAAATTATTTGCTCCGACAAAACAGGTACACTTACACAGAATAAAATGACAGTAGTTGAGCATTTTGGCATGGATCGGACTTTGCTTGCAAACGGTATGTCCTTATGCTCAGATGCTGAGTTTGATATTGATGTTAATACAGCAATTGGAGAGCCAACAGAATGCGCACTTGTTAACTATGCTGAAAGCTTAAATCTTTCTAAAAATAATCAGAAGAGCATATATCCTCGTATTGGAGAGGTTCCTTTTGATTCAATGAGAAAGATGATGACAACTGTTCACAATAAGAATGGCGAAATCATTCAGTTTACTAAGGGAGCTCCTGATGAAATTTTAAAGCGTTGCACATATGTATATGAAAATGGTGAGTCGGTTTCATTAACAGAAGAAAAGCGCATTGAAATCTTAAATGCAAACAAAGGAATGGCTGACAAAGCTTTAAGAGTACTTGCTCTTGGCTTTAAAAAGCTTGAAAGCATTCCTGAGGTTTATGAAGCAGAAGCGATTGAAAACAACCTTTGCTTTGTTGGACTTGTTGGCATGATAGACCCTGTAAGACCGGAGGTTAAGCCTGCAATTGACGAATGCAGAAGTGCCGGTATACGCCCAATTATGATTACAGGTGACCACAAGGATACTGCAGTTGCTATCGCTATGCAGCTTGGTATTATTGACAACGCAGAGCAGGCAATTACCGGTGCTGAGCTTGACAATATTTCTGATGAAGAATTTGAAGCCTTTGTAGAAAAATATTCTGTTTATGCTCGTGTTCAACCGGAGCATAAAACAAGAATTGTAAATGCTTGGCGTAAAAAAGGCAAGGTTACTGCTATGACCGGTGATGGCGTAAATGATGCTCCATCAATCAAAAACGCAGATATCGGCGTTGGTATGGGAATTACAGGAACTGACGTTACAAAGAATGTTGCTGATATGATTTTGACTGATGATAACTTTGCTACAATTGTTTCAGCTGTTGGAGAAGGCAGAAGAATTTATGATAACATAAGAAAGGCAATACAGTTTTTACTTGCATCTAACTTATCAGAGGTTCTTTCCATTTTCTTTGCAACAATTCTAGGATTCTCTATATTTAAGCCTGTTCACTTGCTATGGATTAACTTGATTACTGACTGTTTACCTGCCCTTTCGTTAGGTATGGAAAAGCCAGAGGGCGATATAATGAAGCGTAAGCCTCGTGATTCAAAGGAAGGAATTTTTGCAGGTGGGCTTGGCTTTGGTGTTGTGTACCAAGGCATATTGGTAACAATTATCACTTTGATTTCCTATTATATTGGAAGATATGTGCTTGCTGACCTTCATCATGCTGAAGCAATTGCACAAGGCACATATTCAGCAGAAATGCTTGGCTCTTCAATGGCATTCTTAACTCTTTCTATGGCGGAAATTTTCCACTCATTTAATATGCGTTCGCTCAACAAATCTATCTTTACTTTGAAAAAACAAAATCTTTGGCTATGGGGAGCAGCAGCACTGTCATTATTATTAACGACAGTGGTTGTTGAGGTGGATTTCTTGGCTGAAGCATTTGAGCTTGCACACCTTGATTTGATGGAATATGGAATTGCAATGGTTCTTGCATTCCTTGTTATCCCGATTGTTGAAGTTGTTAAGCTTATTCAAAGATTGATATCTAAGAAAAAACAAGTTAAATAAACTTAAAAAATCTTGTGTCACACGACACAAGATTTTTTCTTTTGATTGAATTAAAAGTATATTTTTGTAAATAATAACCTTGACTAAATATTCAAGGAGAAAACAAATGAATGAAAATGTAAAAGAAAGAATAACGCCCCGTAAAAGGCGTGATTTAAAGGATTCCAAGGCATTTGATTTCCTACAAAAGCTTGGCAAGGTGTTAATGGTTGTGATTGCTGTTATGCCTGCAGCAGGAATAATGATTAGTATTGGAAAGCTATTTCCTATCTTTGGCGCAGAGGCCGAGTGGCTGTTAAGAATAGGCTCTATTATTGAAAATATAGGTTGGGCGATAATTACCAACCTTAATATATTATTTGCTGTTGCTATAGGAGGCTCTTGGGCAAAGGATAGAGCAGGTGGAGCATTTGCAGCACTTCTTTCATTTATACTCATTAACAATATTACCGGCAATATTTTTGGTGTTACAAATGATATGCTTAATGACCCAAATGCAGTTACTCATACATTGTTTGGACAAGAAATTGCAGTAGACGGATATTTTACATCTGTGTTAGGTGCGCCTGCTTTAAATGCCGGTGTGTTTGTTGGTATAATAGCAGGCTTCGTTGGTGGCATTGTATATAATAAATTTTACAATTTTCGTAAGCTACCGGATGTGCTTTCGTTTTTTAACGGAAAAAGATTTGTTCCGCTTGTTGTAATTCTATGGTCTATAATTGTAGCATTGGTTTTTGCACTTGTATGGCCTTTAGTTCAGCTTGGTATTAATAATTTCGGTGTATGGATAGCTAATTCAGCAGACACCTCCCCCGTTTTAGCACCATTTGTTTATGGCACATTAGAAAGACTTTTACTACCATTTGGCTTGCATCATATGCTCACTATACCGATGAACTACACTTCATTTGGTGGTAGTTATATTATTCAAACAGGTATTAATGCAGGAAGTGTAGTATATGGACAGGACCCATTATGGCTTGCCTGGATAAATGACCTTATTAATTTAAAGAGTGCTGGTAATATCGAGGGATATAACGCACTTTTAAATGGTGTGACCCCAGCTCGCTTTAAGGTTGGTCAAATGATTGGTTCATCAGGACTTTTATTAGGTGTGGCTCTTGCTATGTATAGACGAGTTGATAAGGACAAAAGAGCAAAATACACTTCAATGTTTCTCTCAGCTGCTTTAGCAGTATTTTTGACAGGTGTAACAGAGCCAATTGAATTTATGTTTATGTTTTGTGCAATACCTTTGTATATTGTATATTCACTTATTCAAGGACTTGCATTTGCTTCTGCCGGAATAATTAATTTAAGACTACATTCCTTCGGTAATTTGGAGTTTGCTACAAGACTGCCTATATCATTTAAGGCGGGCTTAGGTTGGGATGTTTTTAACTTTGTGATTTCTTGCATAGTATTTTTTGCCATAGGGTATTTTGTGGCATATTTTATGATTGGTAAATTCAATTATGCAACACCGGGAAGATTAGGAAATTATACAGATATATCTCAAGAGGATGTTGTGACAGAAAAAAATGAAAATACAGATAACAAACAAAGTAATTCACAAGCAGAAGCAATTATTGAGCTATTAGGTGGACGCGAAAATATTGTGGTAGTAGATGCTTGTATGACAAGACTGCGTGTAACGGTAAAAGAGTCTGAAAAGGTTGCGGATGTTGAAAAATGGAAGGCGCAGGGTGCGCTTGGATTGTTCAAAAAAGGCAACGGAATACAAGCTGTGTATGGACCAAAGGCAGATGTGTTAAAATCTGACATTAATG
The DNA here is from genome assembly GCA_017621085.1 of Clostridia bacterium. Taxonomy (GTDB): domain Bacteria; phylum Bacillota; class Clostridia; order Oscillospirales; family CAG-272; genus RGIG2000. The sequence goes on from JAGATW010000099.1 coordinate 6,040, forward strand.
ATATTTTATAAATGAAGCTTTTAACCTTAAACACGCACAGCTTGATAGAGCAGAATTTTCAATCGAATATTAAAGTTTTAGCAAATGCAATAGTAAGTAAAAATATAGAAGTTATAGCTTTACAAGAGGTAATGCAGACGATAAGTGAAAATGCTTTAAATGAAGACAATTATGCAAAGCTACTTGTTAATGAATTGAAAGAAAAGGGTTGCGAATATAACCTTGTTTGGCATGGATTTAAGAAAAGCTATAACAAATTCGAAGAAGGACTTGCAATAGTATCAAAGCACAAAATAGAAGCAAAAGCTATAATAACGCTAACTCCATTTGATGATTATAATAATTGGAAAACAAGAAAGAGTATTGGTGTTAAAATTAATAATAAATGGTATTTTTGCGTTCATATGGGGTGGTGGGATGATAATCAAGCACCATTTATGAATCAATTTCAAAAGCTTTTAAGCGAACTGCCTCAAAATGAAGAAATATATCTTATGGGGGATTTTAATTCAGAAGCAGAAGAAAGAGAAAAGGGATATGATTATGTCATTAAAAATGGCTTTTATGACACCTATACGTTAGCGCAAGAAAAGGATGATGGAACAACAGCACACAGTCAAATAGATGGTTGGGAAAAAGAACAGAAGCTTAGAAAAATGAGAATAGATTATATTTTTACAAATAGAAAACAAAAAATATTAAGCTCTCATACAATTTTTAATGGAATTAATGAAAAAATAATTTCCGACCATTATGGAATAATAGTAACGCTTTGAAAGGAATTGATATGAGAAAAGCCGGCATACTTTTACCAATAACTGCACTGCATTCAAGCTATGGAATAGGTGGGTTTAGTAAAGAAGCATATGATTTTGTAGATTTTTTAAAGGAAGCAGGTCAATCATATTGGCAAATATTGCCTATGGGGCCTACAGGCTTTGGTGATTCACCATATCAAGCCTTTTCTTCCTTTGCCGGAAATCCGTATTTTATTGGTCTTGATGGCTTGATAGAGGAAGGCTTATTAACAAAAGAAGAGTGTGAGAGTACAGATTACGGCCAAGATGAACGAAATATAGATTATAAAAAAATTAATGATTCAAGATTGAAGCTATTGCGCAAGGCATATAAAAGTGCTAATGTTAAGAGTGATGATGGCTTCCGTAATTTTATTGGAGAAAATGTTAGATGGCTTGAGGATTATGCTTTATTTATGGCACTTAAATACTATTTTGGCGGAAAGCCTTGGTATGAGTGGGATTTTGAAATAAAGATGTGTCAAGCAAAAGCTACCGAGAAATACAATGAAATGTTGTATGACGAGGTTATGTTTTGGAAATTTGTTCAATATAAGTTTTATTCACAGTGGCAGGAGCTTAAGGAATATGCAAACAATAAAGGAATCAAAATAATAGGAGATATTCCTATTTATGTAGCATATGATAGTGCGGATGTTTGGTCGAATTCAGCTCTTTTTCAGTTAGACGTAAACAAAGCGCCTATTAAAGTAGCAGGATGTCCACCGGATGGTTTTTCTAAGAAAGGACAATTATGGGGAAATCCATTATATAAATGGGAGATACACAAGGAAACAGGGTATATTTGGTGGATTAATCGCATAGAGCATTGCTTTAAATTATATGATGCCTTAAGAATAGACCATTTTAGAGGATTTGACGAGTATTATTCCATAGAATTCGGAAGTGGCGATGCAACTTGCGGAAAGTGGGAAAATGGTCCAAAAAAAGCTTTATTTGACGCTATTGCTAACAGGATAGGTAAAAAAGAAATAATAGCTGAGGATTTGGGCTTTATTACTGATAGCGTAAAAGAGCTATTAGAGCATTGTGAATTTCCCGGAATGCGTATATTTGAATTTGGTTTTGATAAAAGAGACCAAGGCGCTAAAAATCACTATCTACCACACAATTACACAGAAAACTGCGTTGCTTATACCGGGACACATGATAATCCAACTATAGTTTCGTGGTTTTTTGAAATTAGTGATGACGAAAGAGAAATGGTAAGGGAGTATCTTTGTGACAGATATACTCCTGATTCTGAAATTCACATGCCTATAATAGGAGCGATTATGAGAAGTCAAGCAAGACTTTGCATAATTCCAATCCAGGATTATTTAGGCTATGATAGCCGTTCAAGGATTAATAAGCCATCAACCGTTGGTGGCAACTGGACTTGGCGATTGAGTGCTGCGGACCTTACCCCCGAATTATCTAAGCGAATTTACGAAATAACACGTCTTTGTGGCAGATACGAGCCAAAAGAAACAACCACACTGACTTAGCCAAAACGTACCCATTGAACGTGGTTTGAAATGATAAATAGCCACATATCCTGTGTTAAAAA
>JAGATW010000100.1 GCA_017621085.1 Clostridia bacterium
ATTTTTCGTTTGCGTTAGGTGTGCCAACCTGCATATATGAATATTCTGTAGCTTCACCGTCAGTTACAGCTACATATGCGCCCATTGCAAGCTTTACATCCTTATGTGTGCCGTTAAAGCCAACTATTTTAAGCTCAAATGCTGTAAACTTGTGATTTTTAATTTCTGCATTGATAACGCCCTCTGCCGTCGTGCCATCCTCACCGAATACATCCTTATCGCCAAGTCTATCTTGCGATACTACAAACACACCGTATTTTAAGGTTTTGCCGGTTATCTCTACATATTCCGCGATGGCTACGTTATTTACAGTAAAGCCCATTACAATTCCGCCATTGCCATTTTCAGGAGCTGAGTAGCCAAGGCAGGTAAAGAGGGCAGGTGCTTCACCCCCTGCTACACTATCATCACCGCATTTTGGACATTTAAGCACTTTTGTACCGGCGCTTGTAAGTTTATCATATGAAATATTTACCACTGTCGCATTTTCTAAATCGTGCTTGCCACCGTTATTTGAGTTTTCAATTTCAACCTCGCCCATATATGCCCCACAGAAGCAATATGTATTTTCCCATGCGTTATCTACACAGTTAGGCTCTTTTGTTATAACAGCTTTTCTTGGGTCGGACAAGTGAGTTGTATTGTCAGCTGCGTGGCAGAAAAACGATCTTTGCTTTGACGAGCTAATATTCAGTGTTTCAAGGTCAGCGGCAGATTTGTCATTTTCATTAGCAAAGTAAATATTCTTTGTGGACCACGGCCAGTTGCTGGTTGCGCTTACGGTTGTCATATCGCCTAAGAATACTACTGTTTCATTTCCGGCAGCCTCAAAGTAGTGGTTGCATGGCATTGAAGTAACGCCCGTTCCAAAAACCAAAACCTTATTTAAGTTGCTACAGCATCTAAAATAACAGCCTGTCATATTCTCTGAGGAAAGACCGCTTGGGAAATAGTAAACCTCCGGCTTTGCAGGGATACTGTCATAGGTAAATGACTCATTAACGAGGTACATTTTTGTATTATTGTTAAATGGTGCTTCATTTGAGTTACTGCCTGTATACGGAAATGATACAAGATTTTTGGAAAGATACATAGCAGTTAAATTGGTACACTCACGTATAAAGCATCTTCCTTCTATCTTTGTAACGCAATCGGGTATTGAAAGTGCTTCAAGATTTGTACATTTAGAAAACATCCAGTCACCAAGATATGTTAAACCATCGTTCTCGCTATGCTCAAAGGTGCATCTTTTTAGCCCTGTCGAGCCTTCGAATATACTAAACTCCATTGTTGTTACGCTACTTGGAATCGATACCTCTACAAGAGTTGTAATATTTTGAAAGGCTCTCTGTGCGAGCTTTGTAACACCTTGAGGGATATCAAGCTTACGAATATCGGCAAATTCATATGTCTTTTCTGTTTTGGCATTAATGTAGCTAAAATCAAAGGCATAGCGACCGTCACCTACATTTTTTGAGCCGACATAATTTTGGTCATTAAATACATAGGCTGTGGGACAGCAAAAGCCGTCAGCAAAAATAACAACATCGCTTGTATTATTAACGTTGATATTTGTTTTTTCTACTACGTCATCATATGTAGTAACTGTATATTCCTTACCGTCATATTTAACCGTTGCTGCACTGACTGAAATAGCAAAAATGCACACAAGCATCGACATAACTGCAAGCATCAAAAAAATTTTCCTTTTCATAATTTCCCTTTCATAATTTATTTTTTTGAAATCAACCTCTTTTGGGTACGTTTTGGCTAACTTTTTTATTTATTATACTATATCATAAAATAATATAAATTTCAACCGTTAATTACAAATTTTAAGCTTAGTAATAAATCGCAAAACAAAAAAGCTATATAGATTTTACTCTATACAGCTTTTTGTTATTATGAATATTATATGCTTTTGGCGTTAACTATTTTATTGTGCTATATCCTCATTTGTTGAAGGTGTTTCTATAATATCATTATATGAAACGAAGCAGTATTTTTCGTTTGCGTTAGGTATGCCAACCTGCATATATGAATATTCTGTTGCTTCACCGTCAGTTACAGCTACGTCGAGAGTGGTTGTGAAAAGGGTATAAGCCGTTATTACTATTTGTACAATAAAAAGATAAATATTCCAACTGTTACAAAAGTAAATTTGAATGGTATAAATGAAATCACTCTGGAAAAAAGCGATACCAATATTAATGTAATCATAATAAAACTATGTGTGTAAAGGGTATTCTACTCAAAACAAGCGACAAAATAATCAAAGGTCAAACAATTAGTTTTTGTGATACAAAAAGCCGTAAAAAACTGATTAGTATTATGCTCCCGAAGCTTATTATACTGTTTTTGCTCTCTGCTGTGTTAACTTTTGCCGCATTTATAAGAGAAGGAACGATAGAAACAACAATTATAACACTAATTGTTGCTTTGATGTTTTACTCGTGGTGGCTTTATACACTAAAAATTTTTATTAAAACAAAGAATTATAGAGAAAAGCAAGGTTGAATTTTCAGCCTTGCTTGATTTTTTTAATTGTTATGTGTGAATCTGAAAGAAAGTTAGAGTGCCCCGTACTTTTGTCTTGCAAAAGCAAGCAGGAAGGCTCCTTGCGGAGCTATTTTCGCCCGACCTTATGCTAGCGAGCTGACAACGGTCTTGGTCGAAAATGCGAACCCAATCCAAATTTGCGAGCAAATTTGGAGATGTGCACGCAACTCGTAAGGGTTGTCAGCAAAGCAAAAAGGACACTCCTATGAGTGTCCTTTTTGCTTTGCTGGTGAACTGTAGTATTAAAGTGTCGAACTAAATTAAATAAACGTGAAGGCTCTCTTTGTGAGCTATTTGATAAGCTGTAGCATTTAATTGTAGAAATGATTTAATCATCTTTCGTTGGTTGAATTATATGTTTTGTAAATTTCTTTACATACATCGGTGTGAGCCTCG
>JAGATW010000101.1 GCA_017621085.1 Clostridia bacterium
AATAACCTTAATTGGCGCAGAATTATTATGTGTACCGATGCCGACGAGGACGGCTTCCAGATAAGAACACTTATTCTTACAATGTTCTATCGCCTATTGCCAACTCTAATTAAAGAGGGCAAAGTTTATATTGCTGAATCTCCTCTTTATGAAATAACAGGACCAAAGGATAAAATTTATTTTGCATATAATGAGCCTGAAAAGGCAGAAATTCTTGCTAAATTAGAGGGTGAAAAGTACACAATTCAGCGTTCAAAGGGACTTGGCGAAAACGAGCCTGATATGATGTGGGAAACTACAATGAATCCGGAAACAAGAAGACTTGTACAGGTTAACCCGGCAGACGAGCTTGAAACTCAAAAAATATTTGAAACACTTTTGGGTGATGACATAGTGGCAAGAAAAGAATTTATTGCACTGAACGGACCAAAGTATATGGACCGTGCCGATATTTAATATGTGTAATCTTATATTAAATGATGAAGACTATATGCGCTTAGCCCTTGATGAGGCAAAAAAAGCATACGAGCAGGACGAGGTGCCTGTTGGTGCAATTATCGTAAGAAATAACGAGGTAGTAGCAAGTGCCTTTAATACTCGGGAATATGGCAAAAATGCTCTATACCACGCAGAAATCAAGGCAATTGACGAGGCCTGTAAAAAATTAGGTGGCTGGCGTCTTGTAGGGTGTACTATGTACGTCACCTTAGAGCCTTGTCCTATGTGCGCAGGAGCAATAATTAATGCAAGGGTTGAAAGAGTAGTTTACGGTGCCCCTGACCATAAGGCAGGAGCATTTGGGACAATGATAAATTTAACCGATTATCCACTCTTTAAGCCTCAAATTGTAAAGGGCGTGCTTGAGGGGGATTGCTCAAAAATCCTGACAGATTTTTTCAAAGGTAAAAGATAAAACAAAAAGAAGAATTTTTGCGTTATTGCAAAAATTCTTCTTTTTTATTAATTATTTGTTTTCCTTTAGCTTTTTAACAAAGGCTTCAATTCTTTCAAGAGCCTGTGCTAAATGCTTAAGCGAGTAAGCATAGGAAATTCTTGCAAAGCCTTCACCGCTTTCTCCAAAGGCAGTGCCCGGCACAATTGCGCATTTATGCTCATATAAAAGCCTGTCAGCAAACTCCTCGCTTGTAAGACCAAACTTACCAATGTTAGGGTAAAGATAGAAAGCACCCTCTGCCTCAAAGCATTCAATACCAATTTTCCTTAAGCCCTCAAGCAGGAACACACGCCTACGGTTATATTCGGCACGCATATACTCAACATCCTCGTCCCCATTACGCATAGCCTCAACTGCAGCAAATTGTGAAGCGGTGGATGCGCACATAATAGCATATTGATGGATTTTGAGCATTTCCTTAACAAGCGGAGCAGGAGCACAAACATAGCCAAGTCTCCATCCTGTCATTGCATAAGCCTTAGCAAAGCCACTTGCAATAATAGTTCTTTCTCGCATTCCGTCAATTTCAGCAATTGAAACGTGATTTTTACCATATGTAAGCTCTGCATATATTTCGTCGGAAAGAACACAAATGTTAGTGTCCCTTATTACCCGGGCAATACTTTCAAGCTCATCACGAGTTAAAATAGCACCTGTTGGGTTGTTAGGGAAGGGCAAAATTAACATTTTTGTTTTTGGTGTAATGGCAGCCTTAATTTCCTCAGCGGTTACCTTGAACTTGTTTTCAAGCTTTGTGTTAATATGTACAACCTTAGCGCCCTGCATAAGAGCAATAGGCTCATAGCAAACAAAGGCAGGCTGTGGCAAAATAACCTCATCGCCCGGGGCGAGAATTGCACGCATAGCAACATCAATTGCTTCGCTGCCACCAACGGTTACAAATATTTCATCCTTTGGCTGATACTCCAAATTGAAGCGACGCTTCATATACTTGGAAATTTCAAGCCTTAATTCCGGTGTGCCGGCATTGGATGTATAATAGGTCTTGCCCTTTTCAATACTCTCAATGGCAGCCTCACGTATGTGCCAAGGGGTAATAAAGTCAGGCTGACCAACAGTAAGTGCCACAACATCGTCCATAGTGCTTAGCATATCAAAAAACTTTCGTATGCCGCTTGGCTTAATATCGCACACTGTTTTATTCAGCATTTTTGAGTAATCAAGCATTTATTCGTTTCCTCTTTCATCAATGTCGCAGCTACCGTAAATAACACCCTTGTCCTTGTACTTTCTTAGTACAAAGTGAGTAGCAGTAGCAGTAACGGAATCAATAGGCGCTAACTTTTGTGTAACAAAGAAAGCAACCTCCTTCATTGTCTTACCCTCAATAATAAGGGTAAAGTCAAAGCCACCTGATGACATAAGATATAAGGACTTAACCTCAGGGTAGTTATAAATCTTTTCTGCAATACGGTCAAAGCCACGGTCTCTTTGTGGAGTTACCTTAACCTCAATAATAGCATTGATTATTTCACTGTCGGTCTTGTCCCAGTCAATAATTGTCTTTTTACCAAGAATAACACCGTCATTTTCGTATTTATTAATAGCATTCTTGATATCGCCAACCTCTTTAGAAAGCATAAGAGCCAATTGCTCCGGGGTAAGAGTAGCATCATCCTCAAGTAATTTCAAAAGCTTATCCATAATATCACCTCTAAGTAATAATAAATATATCTTATAATACCACAATATAAAAGAAATGTCAATTAAATTATTAAAATGCATCTTTTTATAGCTAAAACAAACGATTATACAAATGAACAAGTGTACATATAATAAATTAAAAAGTAAAATTACACAAAAAAGTCTTGGCAAAATTACTCATATATGTCATTATATAAAAAATTTTCAAATAATGCAAATTTATTCTTTACATTTCATAATTTTTTTGGTATACTATTTACGTTAAAAAACGTATTGCTTTTTAATAAGTTTTTAATCCGTATTTTCGGATGTTAAAAGGAGTGTATTAATTTATGAGTCGTATGGTCGGTACTGTATCAAGAGGACTTCGTGCACCAATTATTCGTCAAGGCGATAATCTTGTTGATATTGTAACAAATTCTGTTCTTGAAGCATCTAAGGAGGATGGCTTTGCACTTCGCGATCGTGACGTTGTAGCTATGACTGAGGCTATCGTTGCAAGAGCGCAGGGCAACTACGCAACAGTTGATGATATTGCAAAGGACGTATCTGACAAATTCGGTGGTGGAACAGTCGGAGTTATTTTCCCAATTCTTAGCCGTAACCGTTTTGCTATTTGCTTACGTGGTATTGCTAAGGGTGCTAAGAAAATTGTTCTTATGCTTTCTTATCCATCTGATGAGGTTGGTAACCACTTAATCAGCCTTGATATGCTTGATGAAAAGGGAGTTAATCCATATACAGACGTGCTTGACCTTAAAACATACAGAGAGCTTTTTGGCTATGAAAAGCATCCATTTACAGGTGTTGACTATGTTGAATATTATGAGAGCTTGATTAGAGAAAGCGGTGCTGAGGTTGAAATTATTTTTGCCAATGACCCACGTGCAATTCTTAAATATACAAAGAATGTTCTTAACTGTGATATTCACTCTCGCTTCCGTACAAAGCGCTTGCTCAAGAACGCAGGTGTTGAAATCAACTATGGTCTTGATGAAATTCTTAACCACTCAGTTAATGGTAGCGGCTTTAATGCAAAATATGGTCTATTAGGCTCAAATAAAGCAACTGAAGACTCAGTTAAATTGTTCCCACGTGATTGCCAGCCATTTGTAGAGGCTATTCAAAAGAAGCTTTATGAAGCAACAGGAAAGAAAATCGAAGTAATGGTATATGGTGACGGTGCGTTTAAGGATCCTGTAGGAAAGATTTGGGAGCTTGCTGACCCAATTGTATCTCCTGCATACACAAGTGGTCTTGAGGGTACACCAAATGAGCTAAAGCTAAAGTACTTAGCAGATAATGATTTTGCCGGTCTTTCTGGTGAAGCGCTTAAGGAAGCAATCAAGGGCAAAATACAAGAAAAGGACGATAACCTTGTTGGTCAAATGGTATCTGAGGGTACAACACCTCGTCGTTTGACAGACTTGATTGGTTCACTTTGTGACTTAACATCAGGCTCTGGTGATAAGGGTACACCAATCGTTTATATTCAAGGCTATTTCGATAACTACACAACAGAATAAAATTTAGGAGCTAACGTAATGACTAATATGTAGTCAGGCGCGTTAGCTCCTTTTTTGTTTTGATATATTTTTTAGGAAATCTAAATAATTATCATTGCTGTGCAGCTTAGTAGACAAAACAGTTGAAATAGCGTAAATAAAAGATTATTTGCCTGAAATTATAAACAAATTATTATATAATTGTTAAAAAACTAAAGAACGGCGAAAAAATGGGCAAATATCAATTAATAGAAAAAGCAATTACAATAGAAGAAAAATCCTATACTACATTTGGAATAAAATATGGCAGTGAAGCAATTCACGATATCAGCACAGATAAATCATATGTAGAATCAATAATAGAAGCTTTAAACAAAAGCGATGTAGCCGAAGTCCATTTAACAGATATTGTAGAGGACTTTTTAGCTACATAAGAAATAAAAGCAAGCAGTTTTCACTGCTTGCTGCAAAAATTAAATATTGTTAGAATGTAGCTCCTTATGAATTTTTGCACGTAAGCTTGCGCAAAGCCTATATGCACAAAGGGCTACTAAAAGAGTGATAGCCTCGTACACTATGAAAAAGGCGATATAAATAACAGTTGGAACCTGTTGCATCGTTTTGATTCCGTCATCTACGAAAGCAACAGAAAATTCAATTCCGGAAATGGAAACGCCCATTCCTGCAGAAAAAGAAGCAAAATGAGTACATAAAGAAAAAACAAGACGAAGAATGAAGGTTACAGAATAGCTTAAAACAAATTTCTTATAGCATAAGTTTTTATTGTTTTTAAAAATAGAGATAAAAATAGCAAATCTGATTAGAAGCTCAACAAAAGACAGTAAAATGCACTCAATAACAGTTCTTTGTGTGCCAATTTCAGAAAAGAAAAATCTTGCTACAATAATCGGTAAACCTGATAAAAAGAATGCAACCAAAAGAACCTCAATTTGAATTAATGCAAAATATAAAATTCCTGCCTTAATATCAATTTTTTTGATAATACTTGTGAATTTCATGATAACTCCTTTAAGGAATGCCTTATAAACCCCTTTATATCATATAAAATAGCCTTATCGCATATTTTATCACCATTGCCAAGTGCAGTTCTACTTATAGAGTCCTTTACAACGCTTGGTAGCTTATTAAAAAGAACAATACAAGTAGCGTTTTCAAAATCATTATCCTGCCAATTAAGCTTTTTGCTACCAATCATTTTTGTGTCAACATGACCGGAAATAATATTAGCTTGACCAACTCTTGGCTTAATGGCAAGCCTTGTTGATTTGTAAAGCTCTAATTTGTTTATGGTATCAAAATGATATGTAAGATAAGCTCTTGTGACATTTAAAACAAAAATCTTAATGGCTTTATCACCTTTACTTGCAACAATGTGATGTGATTTACACATAGGAGATATGGAAAAATGTTGAATAGTATAACCATTTTGAATTAAGTGCCTTTTAGCCTTAGCAAAGGTCTTAATATATAAGATAGCTTTTATAATTAAAGCAATAAAGAGTATAGAAATTAAAAAAATCAAAAGTGGTACATTGTCAATTTTTCCGTCAATTCCATCGGGAATAAAAATACCACATATCAATATTACAATTAAACAGTAAACAATGTAATATCCCATCACATTCTCCTTTAAAGCTTCTTTACAATTTGATTATACTATAACCAGAGAAGAAAATCAAGAAACAGTTAGTTGAGTAATACAACCACCTGTTTCTTATTTGTTATGCTCCCGTAATGCTCAAAAACATCAAACAATAATTCTTGAAAAGACTTGAAATATATTTTATTTGTGATAAAATATAGCTGAATTTTTTTCTAAGGAGAAATAAGATGTTCGGTTTATTACTTGCTATAATATATATTTCCTTTATAAGTCTTGGCTTGCCGGACTCCTTGCTCGGTTCAGCTTGGCCAACAATGGTAACGGACTTGAATACAAGCATTTCTTATGCCGGGCTTGTTTCTATGATAATCGCGCTTGGCACAATTGTATCAAGTCTTTTGTCAGACAAAATTACAAGAAAGTTAGGCACAGGACTTGTAACAGCCATTAGTGTTTTAACAACAGCAATTTCCTTGCTTGGCTTTTCATTATCAAATTCGCTTTTAATGATTTGCTTGCTTGCAATTCCATACGGACTTGGTGCAGGAGCAGTTGATGCAGCACTTAATAATTATGTAGCCCTTCATTACGCATCAAGACATATGAGCTGGCTACATTGCTTTTGGGGGCTTGGTGCAACAATTAGCCCGTACATAATGGGCTATGCAATTTCAAGCGATATGGGTTGGCAAAGTGGATATGGTATTGTATCAATAATACAGTTTGTTTTAACAGCTTGCTTGTTTGCCTCCTTACCCTTATGGAAAAAGAAAAATACAACAAACGCAAATGACGAAAATTACGAAGCTCCAATAGGATTAAGGGACGCATTAAAAATCAAGGGAGTAAAGCAAATATTAATTGCTTTCTTGTGCTTTTGCGCCTTTGAATCAACGGCAGGACTTTGGGCAAGCTCATATCTTGTTGAATATCGTGGAGTAGATGTAGAAACTGCCGCCACCTTCGGCTCACTATTTTATATGGGCATTACCCTTGGTCGATTTGCCTGTGGATTTTTTGCAGATAAGGTAGGAGATAAAAACCTAATAAGAGGTGGAATTGTAGTAATGCTATTCGGTATTGCTATGATAATTCTACCGGTAAAATCAGACATATTTTCCCTTGTAGGTTTAGTTGTAGCAGGAGTGGGAAGTGCCCCTGTTTACCCATCAATAATACATTCAACACCAACAAATTTCGGCAAGGAAAACTCTCACGCAATAGTAGGAATACAAATGGCAAGCGCATATACAGGGAGTGCCCTTATGCCAACCGTTTTTGGCTTAATTGCAGATTTTATTAATATTTCCTTGTACCCGTTCTTCCTTGCATTCTTTGTTATAATGCTTCTTATTATGACAGAGCTTGTAAATAAAGCAGTTAAAAAGCAGTCCTTGTAAAAAAGAACTGCTTTCTCTTTACCTTTCCAAGTGAAGACAAACCACCGTCCTCTGTCCTTTATATAAAAAGTTATTAACCGACAAATTGTGACAAGTTTTATGAATTTTTTATCAAATAATAACAAAACGCACACGGATTGCTCCGTGTGCGCCAAAACTGTTTAGTTTTAATGTTTATTATTTGACAAATAACAGTTGTTTTATGTTGCATTTTTAATCAACACCAACAGCTCTGTTGTCTTGTTGCATATACAAATTAGGGTCTAATGAATGTTCCTTCATCCACTGCTGCCATTCT
>JAGATW010000102.1 GCA_017621085.1 Clostridia bacterium
ACGCATTTGTAGCCTATCAACGCAGAATGCGTTGCATATCATCAATGCTTTAGCATTGTATTTCACCAACACAGAGTGTTGCATATCATCAAGGCAAAGCCTTGTATATCATCACGCAGTTATGCGTGTATAAATCCTTCAGTCACCTTCGGCGACAGCTCCCTTTACAAAGGAGCCTAAAGATACGCATTTGTAGCCTATCAACGCAGAATGCGTTGCATATCATCAATGCTTTAGCATTGTATTTCACCAACACAGAGTGTTGCATATCATCAAGGCAAAGCCTTGTATATCATCACGCAGGAATGCGTGTATTCACTTGCATTACTCTTGTTCGTCTAAAAGCTTGCAAACGCCGTCGATTACTCTTTCGTCCTCGGCGTAAACAAGCTGGTCATTTTCCTCGTCGATTAGGAAAACTAATACCTCGTCCTCCCCAACGCCCTCAATTTTGGTAAGTGGGTATAAAACTGCATAATAATTTTCCTCAAAGTCAACAACTGCTACCTGCTCAAAGGCAATTTCCTTACCATCGTTGTCCTTTACATAAATCTTTTCATCGTTTTCATCATCGAATAGCCTATCTACATACCTTTTGTAATCGCTCATTATAATTACTCCTCTCTTAAATCGGTTGACAAGGTAGAAAATTTAGTGTACTGACCAAGCCAGCTCATTTCAACCGTGCCTGTTTCGCCGTGACGGTTTTTAGCAACTATAACCTCAACTAAATTTGCCTTGTCAGGGTCCTCACCATAATAGTCACGTGATAAGAAAATAACCATATCGGCATCCTGCTCAATAGAGCCTGATTCACGTAAGTCTGAAAGCACAGGGCGCTTCTTTTCCTTATCTGTTCCACGGGAAAGCTGGGAGCATACAATAATAGGAACTCCAAGCTCCTTACCCATAATCTTAAGACCTCTTGTAATTTCGGCAACCTCGTTTACACGGCTACCGTCCTTACGCTTTTTCTCGGTTTCCATAAGCTGAAGATAGTCAACTATTACAAGTCCCAAATTCTTAATACGACGTAGCTTACCCTTCATAGCAGTTACGTTAACGCCTGTGGTATCATCAATATATATTTCGGTTTCGGAAAGGGTAGCTGCTGCATTTGCAATCTTTTCCCAGTCATCATTTTCAAGCTTACCTGACCTCATACGGTAGGAGTCAACCATACCCTCGGCAGCAAGCAATCTTGACACAAGCTGTTCAGCTGACATTTCAAGGGAGAACATACAAACAGCCTTTTTTGACTTTTTGGCAATATTAGCGCCCAAGTTAAGACAGAATGATGTTTTACCTACACCCGGACGTGCGCCCACAATAACAAGGTCACCCTTGCCAAAGCCAACAATGTATTTATCAAGGTCGGAATAGCCCGACTGAACGCCAAGAGCATCCTCGGGTGCATCCTGCAAGGCATTAAGCCTTTCGTATGTTTGCATAATTGCATCTCTTACGTGAATAAAGTCACGTGTTTGATTGTTTTGAGAAATATCAAAAATTCTCTGCTCGGCAACGTCAACAACGCTTTCAACATCGTCGCTTTCGGTATAAGCATCTCTTTCAATATCCTCGGCAGCTAAAATAAGCTTTCTTAGTATGCTCTTATCACGAACAATTTTTGCATAGTCCTTAGCATTAGCGCTACCCGGTGTTATATCAACTAATAATCTTATATATGAACGTGCAGCAGCCTCGTCCTCATATGTACCCTCGCCAACCAAGTTATTTACAAGTGTAATTACATCAATTGGCTTGTTGTTCAGGCTAAAGGCTTGCATTGCTTCAAAAATTGCTTTGTGAGATTCTAAATAAAAATCATCCGACCTAACAATTTGAGAAACGTCATTTAAGCACTCGGGGTCAATGAGTATAGAGCCAAGAACGCTTTGCTCCGCATCAATGGAGCTGGGCATTTTCTTTTGTAAAAGGTCCATATTACTTCTCCACTACCTGTACGTTGAGCTTACCTGTAATTCCTGTGTAAAGCTTAATTTCCACCTTATATGTGCCAAAAGCCTTGATTTGTGTGTCAAGCTCCATTTTTCTTTTGTCAATTTCAATGTTGAATTGGCTCTTTAACGCCTCGCTTATATCCTTTGTGGTAACGGAGCCGTAAAATCTACCGTCACTGCCTGCTGAGCCTACAATTTTAACGGTGAGCTCACCTAACTTCTTTGCAAGCTCTCTGGCACTTGCCTTTTCAACCTCTATTCTGTGCTTTTCAGAGCTTTGCTTGCTCTTAATATCGTTTACTGCCTTTGCATCGGCAACAATAGCTAATTTTTTAGGGAACAAGAAATTTCTTGCATAGCCCTCGGACACCTCAATAATTTGGTCCTTTTTTCCCTGTGACTTTACGTCCTGTAATAATACAACCTTCATTTTTAAACCTCCGGATTAATATACTGGTCAATGGCTTCCTTAAGCCTTATAAGTGTTGATGCCATAGTGTCCTTAACCTGTGCACCGGCAGCATCATAACGTCCACCGCCATTCAAGCCCTCAAGAATAAGCTGAACGTTAACTGTACCGTTTGAACGGGCAGAAATATGAACAACATTATCAATTTGTACAAGTGCAAATGATGCCGCTACATCCTCTAACATTAAAAGATTATCAGCAACCTTTGCAGCTAAAACTCTATCCGCTGTATCGTCGCCTCTTTCATTCAAGGCAATTGCCATACAGTTTCTGTAAATCTCTATTCTTTCGCCAAATAACGCTTCCTGTCTGTACTCCCTAATATTCGTCTTAAACAAATCCTGTACATTTTCAAAGGACGCGTTGTTTTCTCTTAGATAAATAGCGGCAGCATATGTTTTTGTACCTGTACCCTTACTAAACTGCTTAGTATCAAGCACAATACCTGAATAAAGCATATTTGCCTCGTTATGCTGAAGAGTGTTAAGTGGCAAGGTTTGCTCAAGCATTTCGGCTACAAGCTCGGATGCACTTGATGCAGATGCCTCAATATAAGTAAGCAACGGCTCTTTTTCAAACTCTGCCATTTTTCTGTGGTGGTCAATAATTACAATATCATTAACGCTTCTTGCAATATGCTCAGACTCAAACATTTTAATATTATTAACGTCAACTATAACAAGAAGTGTATCGGAGCGCACAAGGTCAAGTCCCTTAGCACTATCTACAAATACGCCTCTATACGCATCGTCGTTTTCAAAGAACTTCATACATTTTTTAATATTTACATCCTTAAAGTTGGTAACGATATTGAACTTAACTCCGCAAAGCATAGCAAATCTTGCAACACCGATTGATGCGCCAAACGCATCATAGTCAGGGAATTTGTGACCCATAATAAGCACGTTGCCTGCCTTTGCCATCAGGTTAATAAGCTCATTTGCAAAAACACGGGCACGTACCTTTGTTCTTCTTTGAACAGCGTTTGTACGTCCACCAAAAAAGCTTATGCCTGCATCTGTCTTAATTACAGCCTGGTCACCACCACGCTGAAGCGCCATATCAAGAGCAACGTGGGCAGCATTTTCCTTTTCCTCCATATCGCCCTTTACATCGGCAATACCGATAGAAAGGGTTACGGGAATATTACCGCTACCAACACGAATATCTCTTACCTTATCAAGAATATCAAACTTTTCCGCTACAAATTTGTTAAGATACTGTGCATCAAAAACAAATAAGTATTTATCTCGTTCATATTCCTTAACAAGACCACCAACGCTTTCAGCCCATTCACGAATATGACCTTCAACCTCGTTAGCGGCAGCACGATATCTTTCCTGCTCAAACTGTAAAAGGTCCTCAAGGTTATCAACTATTACGTAGGCTACAATTTTTTCCTCATCACGCATTTGTTGCTTAAGAGCCAACAATTCAGTTGTATCACGAAGAGTTAACAAATAATAGCTCTTATCGTTTGAGCCAATAGCCTCCTCATCAACTATATAGTCCTTGCCCTTAAAGGTAACAACCGTATCAACAGGCCTTTTACCTACCTCTCCATCCTTGATATTATAGTCAAAGAGCAAATGCACGCTTGTGCCGATAACTCCACCCGAGGTATTTTCGTGTACGAACTTATTTGCCCATACAATTTTATAGTTGGCATCGCAAATAAGAGCAGGCTCGCCTAAGGAGTTAATCTTTTCATACATAACTCCGGTTAGCATAGGCACTATGCTCTTTTTCTTAGACCCCTTTTCGTCAAGGCTGCCTGCCGAAATCAAAACAAGCATTAAAATACCTAAGTACAGCATAATGCAAATACCTGCACTAATCCAGAAACGCTCAGTATCAATAGTTACCATAAATGATGTCAAGATTACAATTAATATAGTCCATATAGGTGCAAAAACGCTTTGCGCCCTTTGCTTATGTGACATTTTCTTTTTATTCATAAAACAATCCTCCATAAGAGTAAAAGGTGATAAATAACTAAAAAATATATTTATTCTTATATAGTATAGCAGAAAAAAACACAAATGTAAAGTAGTTTTAATTATTTGCACTTGCAAGAAGAAGTATTTTGTGATATACTCTATAATGAACTACTATGTTATCATCATAAATCAACGGAGGTTTACTATGAAAAAGGTATTTGTAACACTTTGTCCGCAGGACAACCCAAGCTTCCTTACAAATGGTATTTATACAGAGCTTTACTATGCGCCAATTTATGAGCACGCATATGCTAAAATTGAAAATGCAGTAAAGGCACTATGCCTTGACTATGAGGTTGTGCGTTCCTCTATTTGCAGCATTCCAAACACTCAGGACTCAATTACCGCTGACCTTGAGGACATTGTTATTTTTGCATCTCCATTTGTTTTTTTAGCTAAAAATTCAGATGTAGAGGGTGCTATAAACTATGTTACCAAAACAGAGGTATGCTATTCCACAGTAGGCACAGACAGAAGCCTTTATATGACTGTCGGCACTAAAAAAATGATTGCTAAAACCGCTGTTGGCTCACCATATGAATTTGTAACTGCAATGTCAGAGGGTGGGGCAAGATGTCAGCACGCAAACTTTGCTGATAACGAGCCTGCTATGCCAAGGGGTAAAATTGACTTTCACCAAAAGGCTGAAGCATACAGACTTGAATATCTTGAATATTTAGTGCGCTTTGGCGTTAATATCGAAGCCCTTGACGGAATTATTATCTCCCCTCTTGCAACAGTTGCTCCGGGGGCAAAAATACACACAGGGTCCATCATTTATGGAAATTCCAACATTTGCAGCGATGCCGTTATAGGTCCTTATGCAACTATTAAAAATTCTACCATTGGTGAAGCGTCCGTTGTTCGCTCCTCACGCGTTGAGGATTCAATTATTGAGAAAAATGTCATTATTGACGACTACTGTGTAATCAGAGCAAATTGCCACTTTATTTCCGATGTTAGAATTGCAAGCCATTGTGAAATTGTAAATACACTTTTGCTAAATGCTTGTACAGTTTCCTCACACTCTCATATCTGGGACAGCGAAATCGGAGCAAGAACAGTTATCGGCAGTCACGTTACCACCATTAACTACGAGGTTAACAGAAAGCAAAGCAAGTGTAAAATCGGTGACGATTCAATTATCGGCTGTGGCTCATGCCTTGTTTTGCCCATTGAAATAGGCTCTCGCGCATTTATTGCTGCCGGCTCTACAATTACCGATAACGTACCAACAGGAGCGCTTGGTATTGCAAGACAATATCAAACAAACAGAAACAAATGGGCAGAAAGACATATGAGCTATGACAAGCATATTTGATTTATTTAAAAAAATTGAGAAAAAAGAGGACCAAACACCCATAACTCACATAATAGTGGGTCTTGGTAACCCCGGGGACAAATACACCTACACAAGACACAACGCAGGCTTTTTGGCGATAGACTATTTATTAAACAAATATTCTATCACCTGTGACAGAGTTAAGTTTAAAGCATTAGTCGGTGAAATTAAATTAGGTGGCGTACGCGCCCTTTTAATGAAGCCGCAAACCTTTATGAATTTATCGGGTACAGCAATTAAGGAAGCCTGTGATTTTTATAAGATACAGCCCGAAAACGTAATAGTAATTTCTGATGATGCATCCTTTGATATTGGTAAGCTGCGTGTGCGTAAAAGTGGCAGTGCCGGTGGGCATAATGGACTAAAAAGTGTCATAGAGTGTCTGAATTCCGATAAATTTCCAAGAATTAAATTGGGCGTTGGGCAAAAGCCGAGTCCTGATTACGATATTGCCGATTGGGTCCTTGCACGAATACCTAAGGAAAGTGAAAAAACCTTTCTTTCCCTTCTTGAATATGTACCAAGCATTCTTGAGCTTATGCTAAACGGCAACATAGAAAAAGCAATGTGCGACTATAACGGAATAACCGTGAAATAAACAAATAACAACCTGAGCCACTTGAAAAAGTGGCTTATCGTCGTGTACAGAGAGTAAGGACGCTTTCACAAAAAAAATCAAAAAGCCTCCTTTTTAAAATCACATTATTATTTTGTTAATTATTTTACCCAAACGCAATAATATATAAATAGCGAAAACACAGTAAAGGACAAATAAATGAATACAAGTATAATTACAGAAGGAATTAAAAATACCTCCCTGTATCGTCAGCTTTTATGTAGATTTATTGAGCTGCACGATACAAAAAAGCCTCTGCCCTTATTAATCGAGGGAGTAAGTGAAGGGGCTTTATATTCCCTTACCTATTCACTGATTACCGATATTAAAAAAGCAACAGGCAAGCCTGTTTTGATTTTGTTAGGCGAGGAAAGACGGGCAAACAAGCTAAATGAATTTTTTAACAAATGCTCACTGAAAAGTGGGCTTTATCCCGTTAGGGACTTTAATTTTTATGATGTTACAGCCTCACACGAGCTTGAGCATGAAAGATTAAAAATCTTGTGTGGCTTAGCCTTTAATTCTTATGATGTTGTTTTATCCTCACCCGATGCGCTTTTACAATACACAATGCCAAGAGATGTGCTTCTTTCCAAGACAATTTCCGTAAATATGGACACGTCCCTTGACGTTTCTCAATTTTCAGATAAGCTTTTTAGTATGGGCTACACCCCCTGCGAAACGGTTGAGAGCGCAGGACAATACTCTGTACGTGGCTACATTGTAGATATTTACCCCACAAAATGCGAGTATAGCGTAAAGGGAAAAGCAAAAACGGACGATTTTCCAATCAGAATAGAGCTTTTTGGCGATGAAATTGAAAGAATATCTACCTTTGATATTTCAACACAAAGGGCAATTGAGAATATTGATAGCTTTTCCATAACTCCGTCAAAGGAAATTATAGCCGACCTTGATGCAATCAGTAAAATAAGAGAGGAAATCAATACCCTTTTGTCCTCTTGCCCAAATGAAAATGCAAGGACTGAATTACAAAAGGAGCAAGCAAGCCTTGAAAATGGCACATCGCATTCCTTTTTTGATAGATTTATTTCACTTATATACCCACAAAAGGAGTGCTTAATCAACTATTTTGAAAACGATAGCTGTGTAATTTTCTGTGATACCTCATCTGTAAAGCACAGAGCAAGGGAGGCTGAAGCAGGCACAAACGAAATTGTAACAGGTCTTATCGAAAGTGGTATTTTGCCATCTAATTTAGGTGATTTCTACGCCCCTGTGTCTGTAATTGACCGTTTTGCCAAGGAGCATCAGTCAATTTACATTGACCCGTTTATAATGTCACATCTTTCCGAGGAGGGTGGAATTTACAATTTCCAATCAAAGGGAATTTCCTTTGCCAACCATTCCTTAGGGGTTGTAATAGACGAGCTTAAATATTTTGTTGATAACAAATACAGAACCGTTCTTGTTTGTCAAACGGAAACCGAGGCAAAAACCTCTATTAAAACATTAAACGAAATGGAAATTCCTGCCTTTAGCGTTCAGGACAAGGATTTTGGCAGCCTGCAAAACGGAGCTGTTGGCGTGCTTTGTGATAGCTTTCCTGACGGATATGAGCTGCCAAGCAGTAAATTTGCCTTAGTTGTTCTCTCCTCTCGCTCCCTTTCCGAAAAGAAAAAATCCTTTAAAAACAAGCCCTTTGCTAAAAACGCAGGGGAAAAGATTATGTCCCACGCTGACCTTAATGTGGGAGATTATGTTGTACACGTAAGCTATGGCGTTGGTAAATATTTAGGAATTGAAAACCTTTGCATTATGGGAGCAAGACGTGACTATATTGCAATTCAATACGCAGGCACTGATAAGCTGTTTTTACCCGTTGACCAGCTTGATATGGTATCAAAATACATTGGAGCTAAGAGTAGCGACGGTGAGGTGCGCCTATCTAAAATGGGTGGTGCTGACTGGAAAAGCAAAAAGCAAAGGGCTAAAGCCTCTGCTCGTGAAATGGCAAAGGAGCTAATTGATTTGTACGCGCGTCGCACAAGGGTAAACGGCTTTGCCTTTATGCCTGACGACGCTATTGAGGGTGAATTTGCCTCTTCCTTTGAGCATGAGGAAACGGATAGCCAATTACAAGCAATACAGGAAATAAGCGATGATATGCAAAAGCCATATCCTATGGACAGAGTTTTGTGTGGAGATGTTGGCTATGGTAAAACCGAGGTTGCCTTTCGTGCTGCTATGAAGGCAGTTGTTAACAACAAGCAGGTTGCTATATTAGTGCCAACCACTATTCTCGCTATGCAGCATTATCAAACTGCTCTTGCACGCTTTGCGGGCACGGGTGTTAATATTGAAATGATTTCTCGCTTCAGAACTCAGGGTCAGCAAGCATTGATTGCACGTAAGCTAAAGCGTGGAGATATTGATATTATAATCGGTACACACAAGCTATTAAGCTCTAAGATTGAATATAAGGACTTAGGACTTTTAATAGTTGACGAGGAGCAACGCTTTGGAGTTGCTCAAAAGGAAAAGCTAAAGCAATTAGTTCCCGATGTTGACGTTTTAACTCTTTCCGCCACCCCAATTCCCCGTACCCTTAGTATGGCAATGGGTGGAATACGTGATTTGTCCGTTCTTGATGAAAGCCCAAGTGGACGTGTGGGAGTTCAATCCTATGTATTAGAGTACGACAAAAATATAATTAATGATGCTATCAAGCGTGAATTACATCGTGGCGGACAGGTATTCTATTTACAAAACAATGTAGATGAAACATATAGAATTGCATCAAATCTTCATCAGGATTTTCCCGAGGCAAATATTGCAGTTGCTCACGGTCAAATGGACAGAAGCGAAATTGAAGCAATATGGCAAGCCTTAGTAAATGGCAGTGTTGATATTTTAGTCAGCACAACTATTATAGAAACGGGCATTGATATACCGAATGCAAACACCTTAATTATTGAAAATGCCGATAGAATGGGACTTTCTCAGCTACACCAAATACGTGGTCGAGTTGGAAGAAGCCACAGACGGGCATATGCGTTTTTCACCTACCGTCGCGGAATGCAAATAAGCGAAATTGCCCAAAAGAGATTAAGCGCAATTCGTGACTTTGCCGAGTTTGGCGCAGGCTTTAAAATTGCTATGCGTGACCTTGAAATACGTGGAGCGGGAAACCTTTTAGGCGCACAACAGCACGGACACTTAGATGCTGTGGGCTATGATTTGTATATTCGCTTGCTTAATGAGGCTGTTCTTGAGGAAAGAGGAGAAAAGATTGAAGCTCCCTTTGAAACAAAGATTACAACCTCTTATGACGCATATCTACCTAAGACCTATATTAAGTCAGCAAGCGTGCGTATGGAGATTTATAAAAAAATCGCCCATATCGAAAACGAGGTTGACAAGCGTGATATTGATAATGAAATTGAGGACCGCTTTGGCAAAATGCCACCAAGTGCAAAAATGCTAACCTCTATTGCATTAATCAAAGCCTACGCAGTTAAGGGCAGAATTAAAAGAGTTGAGCAATTAAAGGACGAAATTCGTCTTTACCCCGAGGACATTAATTTGCCTGTGTTTGTGGAAATTTCAAAATATGACCGTGAGCATGTACAGGTTTGCGGAGTTGGTAAAACACCGTATTTTTCAGTAAAGCTGCCACAGGAAATTGATTTTTCACAGTATGTTACCAATTTACTCATATTTTATATACAAAAAACTCAGGAATTGGTATAGACGAAAAAGCATTGATATGTTATAATTAGTTAAAAGAATTTTTAGGAGAACAATCGTGTCAAAAATAGTTGTACGCATAATATGCGCCCTTTTGTGTATCTTAATGTGTATGCCGCTTTTAACCTCTTGCGGGGAAGATGGTGTTTATGAATTAGGGCCATATTCAATAAATGAGGAGGAGTATGCTTATCTTCTTTGCTCATACAAAAGGACAATTTTAGAGGATATGGGCTTAGATGAAAAATATCTTTCCTACCCTGTTAGCGCAACAGACTCTACCACCTATGGTGAGTATATTGAAAAAATGTACAGGGACCAATTTGAGCAAAGCGTTTATACCTTGCTTTTCTGCTTAGCGCTTTTTGATGAATACGGACTTGAATTAAGCGAGGAAAATAAGAACACAATTAAAGCTTCGGCTAACTCAGTAATTTATTACTATGGTAATGGCTCTGTTGGTACATTTAACAGCTTGGCCCGTGAATATGGCTTTTCTCACGATAGCCTACATTCAATTTACGAAAAGCAGGCAAAGGAAAGCATGGTAATTTCCCATATATTAGGTGAAAACTATGCAAACATTACCGATATAGATAAGGACAATTATTATGAGGACAACTTTATACATTTCCAAGTAATAGTTGTAAATACACTATACAGAAAAGATGCAGACGGAGCTTATACAAACCTAAGTACTGAGGAAATGGCTGCTATGAAGAGCCTTGAAAATGAGGTAATTGAGCTTCTTGTAAGAGAAAATCTTGATTATGATTATAAGATTTTGCCTGTGCTTTTAGGTAAAAGCGATATGTCAAGCGTTACCTATGAGGAAATTTGGGCAAATGATAGAATTAATGATGACAGCCTATACCCAAATGGCTACTTTATGGTAAAGCCAAATGCGTTCCAAATGACAAGCGCAACAACACTTACTCAAGCTATGATAACGCAAGAGGGAGATGTTAGCTCCATTGCCGCAAAGAGATATTTTGACGGAAGCGGAACAATCATTACGGAAAATGGCAAGGAAGAAATAAACGAGGGCGACTATTTTGAATATGGCACAGCCTTTATTAAGCGTTTGCCATTAGTTGAAGGTGCTTGGAAGCAGGAAGAAAACAAGGACTTCTTTTCTGATTCCTTTACAAGTGGGGCTGCCCAGCTATATCTTTCTAAAATCCTTCAGGAGTTTGAAAAAACAGGTCCATATACGCTCCTTGTTGATAGCTCCGTAAAGGAAGATTACTCTCTTGCCACAATCCCCGCAAATTACTTAGATTACGATTACATTCACGGCACAGAGGAATAACGGGGCAAGGCGAAGCGCCGCCTTGCAATGATATTGTGCTAACGCACAATGATATTCGGCTTTTCGCCGAGTGATATATTGCTAACGCAATGTGATATTTTGCGTAAACGAAAAAGAGATAGACAACAAATAAAAAATGATTAATAAAATGTAGGGGCTAAACGCGCCGACAACCCGTAAAGCCCGGTCAAATCCATATTACAAGCAGAAATGGCTCAAATGGCTACTCTTTAAGCTTAATATAAAAGCACCACTCTATTTTAGCGTGATGCTCTTAACGGAGCATTCACGCTAAACGATGTTTGCCCTTGCGGGCAAGTGATGTTGACTTTGTCAGTGATGTTCACTGCGTGAATGATGTTACGCCTGACGGCGTAGTGGGCAAACATCACATCACTGCGAGCATATATTTGCGTAGCAAATGGCGAGCAACATCATTATGCGTAGCATAACATCACTTTTGCG
>JAGATW010000103.1 GCA_017621085.1 Clostridia bacterium
CATAGCAAGTTTTATGTCTTTGTATTCATCTGTAAAGCCTACTATCTTTAGTTCAAATAATGCGAACTCATAACTTGTGATGTCAGCGTTGATAGCACCCTCTGCTACTGTGCCATCCTCTGCAAATACATCATTATCACCAAGTCGACTTTGTAGTACTGCAAACACACCGTATTTTAAGGTTTTGCCTGTTACTTCCTCATAAGCTTTAATAGCTTCATTATTTACAGTAAAGCCAATTGCAATTCCGCCTGTGCCATTTTCGGGAGCTGAATAGCCAAGGCAAACGAATAACGCAGGCACTTCCTCCGTTACATTGTAAGCACAGCCGTCGTTTGTGCAGCATGCCATCCTTGTTCCCTTTGCGGCATAGTCCAAGTATTCTATATTCACAGTAAGTTCTGCATCCTTGGCGTGGCTCACTACCGTCGCTCCGCACAAATTGCAGGTTCCTACGCAAGAATTTACAAGGGTTAATTCTCCATGAAGGTTATTATTGTATACTTCGCAACGGCTGTAATTATATACAATATAATTTCCACTCTTATCATTAAGGCTCAAATAGTCGGCATAGGAAATCAAATTTCCTGTTTCTCTGCCACTGCTGATAGCTCCTTTATCCTTGGAGCCTACTATGTTCCAAAATATATCGTTGCCGGAGCTATGTGCATTTGAAATCACTGTTTTCAGGCTATCCAATGTTCCCACAAAGAAAATCTTTTCAATAGCGGTGGCATTCAAAAAAGTATTCGCATCAATTTTCACCTCACTGCCGAAGGTGACGGAAACAAGATTGGGACAGGAATCAAGGGTCCACCTTTCAATTACACTTAATGTTTCAGGGAATATTACAGAGGTAAAAGGAACCTGTTCAAAATTTCCGTCATTTGTCATACCGCCCTGCGTAATTCCTGCCAACTTTGTTTTTGATAAATCAAGAACTTTATTTGCAAATAACGATGTGCATTTGAAAAATGTTCCACCGTGATTATAACCGTCCACAGCACCTATTAATTCAAGCTCTGTCATTTTCTCAAGGTTTATATATTTCAGGTTGTAGCAGCAGGCAAACGCTTTTCCGCCGATTGATGTAGTATCAAGTCTTAAATACGCATATTCAAGCTTCATTCCGCCTGCTCTGTTCTTATCCTGTGCATTAAAGGTTTCCATAAATACGGTAAACGGCTGAACTCCGTCCTCATTGATATTAGCATCACAATTAATATCATCGTCCATTATGTTAAACACTAATATGTTGTTAACTCTTCCGACTACGGTATCTCCACTGTATATATTGATGTTTACTAACACGTTATCGCGTGTGCCGCGCACATACACAACCCTTTTTCCATCAGCTCCGTCCTCCGTATCATCAGCACGAATAGAGCAAAGTAGACCGTTGTTATCCAAATACCAAATCAACGCATTTCCTTCGCTATCAAACAACTGGCATTCATCACCACTGTCAAGAATGACTGTCTCATTATAATCGACTGTGGTTTCATTGTGTACAGTGTCCGCAAGAACAACCATCGTAAGCCCCAACAGGCAAGCAAGCACCGCAGCGAGTGTTAAAAATAATTTTTTCATTTTTTCTCCTTTAATTCGTATTTTTTGATTAAGCATACTACTGCTCATTGTAATTGTAAACTATAACCTTGGGTCAAGGTCAATACTCTTTTACAATTTTATTAAAAATTTTTTTGTGCTATACTTAAAATAGGTATAACGCCGCGAGGATGCCTACTTACAGAAGTATTAGTATCAATCTTAAAATATTGGATATCCTGCTTTTTCATGTGCTTCAAAGAGCTCGTCACAAAGTGCTATGATTTCATCTGTTGAAAGCTCTGCTCCTGTGTGGGGGTCCATCATTGCGGCTTGATAAATCTTTTGCTTATCCATTGTATGAGCCGCCTCAATTGTAAGCATTTGAGCATAGATGTTTGATGAATTCATTGCAGC